>NZ_CP009516.1:627325-940988 GCF_000970285.1 Methanosarcina horonobensis HB-1 = JCM 15518
TCTTTCCCGATTCGGAAGACAGGTCCATGCCATCAACAAAAATTTGCCCCTGCGTAGGTGTCGAGAGTCCTGACAGTAATTTTATTGTAGTTGTTTTTCCGGCACCATTCTGGCCCAAGAAACCGTAGATGTTCCCCTTTTCCACATTCAGGGAAAGATTTTCCAGAACAAAGCGAGAGCTGTATTTTTTGTACAGGCCTTTGGTAGAGATAGCTGCAGTAATTAGAAATCCCTCCTTTTAATGGCTACCAAACTCATGGACAAAAAAACCAGCATGTACAGAAATATTGAAAGTAGACTTTCAAAAACCTTGAGGTATTCACTTTCAACCGGGAAGCCCTTCATGAACTCCATATTTTTAATCCCATAATAGAAGGGGGTGATATATTTCAGATAACTCTCATTTCCCTGTAAAATGAAAAATATCAAAATCCCAAGAAAGACTACAGACATTGTAAATGAAATTTTATTGTTTGCAGACAATGTTGAGATGAATATAAAAATACCTATGAAGCACCCCAGATAAAGGCTTGAGGAAATCCAAAATAAAATAATACTTTCGAACTGCAAAGCGCTTCCTGCGGAATACTGATATATCAGGCTTATAAGTGCAATTCCAAAGGAAACAGATGTAAATACCAGAAATAGAAAGAAAAATTTTCCTAAGATAAAAGACGACCTGTGGACCTTGGAGAGAATGTATCTTATTGACCCGGTTTCAGTTTCACTACTTACGATATCAAAAGATGTTATCATAGTCATAAAAGGTCCGATAAGCAATACCACCTGATAAGAAATCAAAGTATATGGAATGCCGCCGTAATTTGAAAAGAAAAGGAATAGGTAACTGGTACTATAATGCATTATCAGGAAACAAAGAAAGATAAAAATTCCGCCAAAAAGCCATACATATCTACTTTTTGAACCTCTAAAGATTTCATCTTCCCCAATAATCCGTATTTCAGAGAAATTCATAATCCTTCATCCTGTTTGTTCCTGCTCAGGTTGGAGGCAACAAATGCTCCAAAGGACCCGATTATTGAATAGAAACAGACCATGATAAGCGCAAAACCGATGAGAGCAGATAAAGCTATACCCCCATATTGTAACGCAAGCTTTCCATCGGAAGTAAACAAAAATACTAGAATCCAGCCAATCAGGTTATACGTAAATATTGAAAAAAAAGCATATTTCTCCGAGCCTTTGCCTATTTTTGTACCAATTAACGTACCTACAATAACCGCGCTTATAATTCCTCCATATCTCGGATCAAGCCCTAAAAATTCGAAAAATCCAAATAATACAAGCCCGACCACTATTCCTATAAATAATAAATTTCCGGTTTTCATGATATCACTTTTGAAAAAATGGTAAGAATAACGAAAATAAACAGAGAAGAAAAGGAGAATATTCTCCTCCTTTGTTGTTTGTATTACTTTATTCAAATTGCAGTTTCTGTCACTCTGTTTTTCCTTTCCTGTTGGCAGGTACTCTGGAATGAGGATTTCAAAAACTGGTTTTCTCTCTTGCTTCTTTAGGGTTCGGTTTTTCAGAGGATTTGATTTCCTTAATATCCAGTGTTTTTACTTCTACACCGTCCGGAATCTCGAATTTAAACTCAGAGTCCGGAATTCCATAGTTGACTTTCAGGTCCCGAATTTCTATTTTCGCGGTCAGATTCCCATCGCTGTCATATATTTCATATCTCAGAGGCATCCATGTTTCTTTGTCTACCCAGATTTTTGTCCTGCCTATCATCGGATAAGCTCCATCTTTTTCTTTCGGACTTGTCTCCAGCAGGTAAGCAGTCCTTCCATCTATGTTTTCCACTCTGAGCAGTGTTACATTTGTAGAATTCAGAAATTCGCCTATGGCATTGATGTAATCATTTTTCGTAGGTTCGGGGATATCGGGAAGCTCCATTTTTATGACTTCATTCGTAGCCGGGATGTAATTCCACGTGAATTCCCCATCCGAAACAATAATTATCTGATCTTTTTTCCCGGGTTCCGTTATAATATCTTTACTCATGTTCGGCTTTTTGAACATGGTCTTATATTCGATTTCCGCAGTCTTTCCCTCTGTGTAGGAGGTCATGTACATTGTATACGAATAGTCTTCAGTGCTGTTCTGTTTGTCCAGCATCTGGGTTACAATCTCTTCTGCACTCAGGTTTTCTTCCGTGCAGCCTGAGGCAAAGAGGATCATAGTTACAAATGCCAGCATGAGTATCGATTTGAATCCTTCCGTTGTCATCATGCTCCTCCTTCAACGAGTAATTTTTTCTTTAATTCATGTTGTAAAACCCATTTTTTATTGAGTGCAGAGCTTAGGGATAAAAGCCAGATGTTAAGCAAGAAGCGATCTATGTGTCTTCATCGGCAACTGTTAATTTTTCAAGAAGATAGCGTATCCCGAACATGCCGGTTCTGCCATAGTTGCCGAAATTTTAACTTATTCCTTCAGCCATATACGAAGTTGTAACTATTTTTTATATTGTTAGTTTATATAGTATAATTTTTTATTTTTTTAAATCCTCTATTAAAACATAGTTCATTGGCATATTTATAATAAAAATCGATAAAAAATAAACTGACTATCCAGTAAAATATTAAGTTCGATAAATGCTTTGGAAAATATATTTAAACTCTATAAACTCCTATGTACTCTTCTTTATTGACTCCTTATAAGTTTTCTGCGTAAATTCTCGAACAATTGTTTTTTCAGACTCGAAAAGAATCTGAAATTAATCCTAGTTTTTGATTGTTTGATGATTTGGCTAGAAATTATATATATGATCAAATTGCCCTAACTCATACTCAAAAATATATATAAAAAATATCAGTACTATCTTACAGTCTTATAGGTCGATATTCAAATTAATCTATGTAAATTCTGGACTGATATATTCTCAAAATTGCAAGATTCAGAGGAATAAGTGCAGGTATAAAGATATTTTATGATAAATTGCAGGCTCAAGGTTGAGAGGTCAATCCATCCTTGCAAATCCCTACAGGCCAGGTTACTAAGTCCTAAAAAGCTTCTAACAAATTCCAAAAACAACAGCAAGAAAATTTATTGAAACCTATTTATATTTATAGGATTCTCCTGTCTAATTTTCTAAAGCATACTTTTCCCGAACCAATTTACGTGCGCGATATAATACATGCATGCGTTACGTATGTATACGTGTAGACATTACAACCGACTAAAAACAGATACTTTGCGAAATTAATCCTTATAAATTCCCAGCTGATCTAAAATCGCGCAATAAGCAAGCCCTAAAACAAAGGACCCCATAAGTGAAATTTTGATTAACCGAGAGTCGTGTACTATAATTTCACCAATGACTTCGCTAAAGTAAAAAATAGTAAGACCTGTAAGACCAGTAATCAAATAAAATATTATTTTTCTTCGCATGTTATCGCCATATAAAACATGGGCTGTATTCGGCCTGTCAATATTTTAAGGAAATTTCTTATTACGGAGTTTCCTCAGCGCCTTGAGGTTTACCTTCTATTACCCTGATGTTTGTTTCCTTCTGGTTTTTGCCTTCTTCATCGTGCTGTACTTTTTTTCCATTCCCGATTTAGAAAAATTTGGACAGAAGAGAAGAATTCGAAACACAGTGCTCTGAAAAGGTGCATTCCGTACAGAATTTTTCTTCCGTTTTCTCAGGCATGAATCCGGATTTTATTTTTTCCACACGCCTGCAGGTTTTTAATACTTCTCTGCGGTCCGAGCTTCTGATAACCACCTTTCGGAGTAGCCCGAAACTTACATACTCGACAAAGGCGAAGGAAACTTCTTTTCCGGACTCGGCTTCAAGGAGGAGGGCAAGTGATGCAGCGTGCATTCTGTCAGACGCCCATACACCCTGGAGAGGACAGCTACCAGGCTTTATAATTGATGGAACGTTAACGCCCTCAAAACAGACTATCTTGGATGGTGATCCCTTCAGGTTCAGGCGCTCTGAAGAAATAATAGGTTCTGTTTTAACGGGGGTAAGTGCCGCAAGCATGGAGTCTTTCCCAAATTCTTCAAGTCCTTTAAGGAGGTTAGTCGCAATTTCGGGAATTTTAGCTCTTGCCCGCGCGCTCCCTTCTTCCAGAAGTTCCTTTTCTATCCGTGCAAATTCTCTCGGAAACATTAGCGGGAAATCTTCATAAGCCTGGTTAAGGGAGGCTTCAAGTTCTCTGCACAGGTTATCGGCGTTTAACGAACACTTTTTCACAATTTCAGGATAATTTAGGGAGAGTTCTTTCAGTAACATTCTCTCGAGACGTGAAGCGTTTATTTCCGGAAACAGTTCAAATCCGCGGCTGACAAAGTATACACGTCGCGGGCAATTGATATATAGGAGGAGATCTGAGATGCTTATTTCCGAGTTCCGTGAATTTGCAGGCATCACATTCTAATTTCTCTTGCACATGTTATAAATTTTTTGATACAGATATGCTTTTCTTCAGCGGTTAACGCTCTGCGACAATTGCCGAACTCGCATTCGTTAGATATATATGCTAATGCTTCCTCTTAGATTAAGTAAGTCATGACATCCAACGATTCCTCAGAAAATCTGCGCAACCGCCTGGCGGAAAAAATGGCTGGAGATATTACACTCTCAGAAAAACCCGGAGAGTCACTGAAGAAATGGAGATTAAACTTTGAGATATCCCAGACCGATATTGCAAATTACCTTAAGGTTTCTCCCTCCGTTATCAGCGATTACGAGAGCGGGAGGCGAAAGTCTCCAGGGACGCTGATTATCCGGAAGATCGTAGAGTCCCTGCTTGAAATTGATATCGAGCGGGGAGGCAAAAAGATCCACACTTACGAATCAATCCTGAATGCTGAAAACAGCTCAAAATCCATCTACTCAACCTACGAGTATACACTCCCGATACAGCTTGCTAAACTGGTTAACCTTATTGAAGGCGATATTGTTTACAAAGGGATTGAGAAGCCTCTATATGGTTTTTCTGTCGTCGACAGTCAGCGGGCAATCCTGGAACTTTCTTCACACGAGTTCCAGAAGCTCTATGGCTGGAGTACGGACAGAGCCATGATCTTTACAAAAGTCACTACCGGAAAATCCCCTCTGGTAGCTATTCGGGTAACCAACCTGAAACCCGGAGCTGTTGTGCTCCACGGACTTCGTAAAGAAGAGGTAGAACCGGTTGCAGTCAAGATGGCGGAAGTAGACCGTATCCCCCTGGTCGCAACTACAATGGATCTCGATCAGATTGTGCAGCTACTGAAAAAATACAGTCAATACTACGCAAGGGAATGACCCCTGGAAAATACCCTAAACACTTAAAAACAGGTGAAAGCATGACCATTGGAATCGTATCTTACGGTGCATATGTTCCGAGATACCGCATAAAAATTGAAGAAATCGCCCGGCTCTGGGGTGATGACGCAGAGGCTCTCAAAAACGGTCTCATGGTATACGAAAAATCCGTACCAGATATAGACGAAGACGCAGCAACGATCGCAGTAGAGGCTGCAAGAAACGCGATGGCAAGAAGCGGTGTCGCTCCATCCAGAATAGGGGCAGTGTATACAGGTTCGGAAAGTCATCCCTACGCTGTAAAACCGACAAGTACTATTGTAGCCCAGGCTATTGGCGCAACCCCCCAAATGACTGCAGCAGACTTCGAGTTTGCATGTAAAGCAGGAACAGCAGCAGTCCAGGCCTGTATGGGGCTTGTGGGTTCCGGAATGGTCGATCTTGGCCTTGCTATAGGAGCGGACGTTTCCCAGGGAGCTCCAAGTGACGCCCTTGAGTACACTGCCGCAGCAGGAGGAGTCGCCTGTCTTATCGGAAAGAAAGAATCCGAACTTGCCGCTATCATTGAAGATACATACTCTTTTACAACAGATACCCCTGACTTCTGGAGAAGAGAAGGAATGCCTTATCCCGAGCACGGAGGGCGTTTTACTGGAGATCCGGGGTATTTCAAACACGTGACAAACGGAGCGAAAGGTCTGCTTGAAAAACTCGGGACAAAGCCTGAAGACTACGATTATGCAGTTTTTCACCAGCCAAACGGAAAATTCCCGAGCAAGGCTGCAAAAATGCTTGGGTTTACAAAAGTTCAGATTACTCCCGGACTTGTTGTTCCGAAAATAGGGAACACCTATTCAGGTTCCTGCCTGATGGGAATAGCTGCAACCCTTGACCAGGCAAAGCCAGGAGATAGGATATTTGCAACTGCCTTCGGATCTGGAGCAGGATCTGACGCATTCAGCATAACAGTTACAGACAGGATTGAGGAAATCCGAAACAGGGCTCCGACGGTTTCCGAACTTATCAAGGATCCTGTATACATCGACTACGCAAGATATGCCAGGCATAAAGGCAAGATTCGCCTGGCCTGAAAACGGGGTGAATATAATGAGAGACGTAGCAATTATCGGAGTAAAGAACACTAAATTCGGAGAACTCTGGGAGCGTTCCTTAAGAGACATAGTTGTAGAAGCCGGTATCGGAGCAATCGAAGATGCAGGCGTAAGCGGAAAAGACATCGATGCCCTTTACATTGGAAATATGAGTGGAGGCCGCTTTGTTGAGCAGGAACACATAGGAGCTCTCATTGCGGATTATTCCGGACTCTCAAGGAACCTTCATGTTCCGGCTACCAGAGTGGAAGCCGCCTGTGCATCCGGAGGGCTCTCCCTGCGCCAGGCTATAATGACTGTAGCTTCAGGCTACAGCGATATTGTGGTTGCAGCAGGAGCAGAAAAAATGACAGACGTGGGGTCAGAAGAAGCATCTTCAGCTCTTGCAGCAGCCGCTGACCGGGAATGGGAAGGCATGGCAGGAGCAACATTCCCAGGGCTTTATGCAATGATTGCAAAACTGCATATGCACAGGTACGGAACTACAAGCGAACAGCTTGCAGAAGTAGCCGTAAAGAACCATAAAAACGGGTGTCTTAACCCTATTGCCCAGTACAAGAATGAAATTTCCGTAGATGATGTACTGAAATCAATAATGGTGGCCGACCCGTTACATATCTTTGACTGCTCGCCGATAACCGACGGAGCATCAGCACTTGTTCTGGCGCCTGCGGAAATTGCCCATAAATATACCGATACTCCCATTTATATTGAGGCAACAGCACAGGCAAGTGACACTATTGCCCTGCACGACAGAAGGGACATCACTACTCTGGACGCAACCGTAATGGCTGCAAAGCGGGCATATTCAATGGCAAAATTAACTCCTGAAGACATAGACCTCGTAGAAGTACACGACTGCTTTACTATTGCCGAGATCTGCGCAATTGAAGACCTCGGCTTTGCTGAGAAAGGTAAAGGCGGAATTGTCACCGCAAACGGTGAAACTGCAATTGGTGGCAGGATTCCTGTCAACACATCAGGTGGTCTGAAAGCCTGCGGACACCCTGTAGGAGCAACAGGAATAAAACAGGCTGTGGAAATCGTAACCCAGCTTCGTGGGGATGCAGGCAAGCGCCAGGTAGCAGGAGCTGAGTACGGGATGACCCACAACGTAGGAGGGTCAGGAGCGACAGCAGTAGTACATATTTTCTCGAGGGAGAGGTGATATTCGATGTCTTCTGTTCCAAGATTCTGGAGAAACCTCGGCAGCAGGTATAACCTTGAAGGAACCCACTGCAAGGAATGCGGGGAATTTTTCTATCCCCCGCGCAATATTTGCGTAAACTGTAGGCGCACGGGCGAGCTAGAATCCTTTAAATTCAAAGGTACCGGTGAAATCATAAGCTATACACTGATTCACACCGCTGCGGAAGGTTTTGAAGGCCAGGCTCCCTATACCCTTGCAATTATTAAACTGGATGAGGGACCCCGTCTGACCTCTCAGGTAGTTGGCGACCCTGACAAAATCCAGATCGGAACGCGGGTCAGGTCTGTGTTCAGAAAGCTCGGGGAAGACGGTGACCGTGGTATGATTTACTATGGCACCAAATTCGTCCCTGTAGATGCCTGATTGTATCCGGATTTTTTTTCGGCCGGGCATCCTATTTATTTAAAACGGATTGAACCATGGATTTAACCGGAGATGTCTGGAATTATGATTGAAGTGGAAGTCAAGGTAAAAGCGGATCATTCAAAGATCCGCCCTATCCTTGAGAAAATCGGGGCAAGTAAAATCGGAGTTGAAGAACAGTCAGATGTCTATTTTGCAGCTCCATACAGGAATTTTGCAAAAACCGATGAGGCTCTCAGGATCCGTTCTCTGGGCGGGCAGGCTGTACTGACTTATAAAGGTCCCAAACTCGATAAGGTCTCCAAAACCCGGGTAGAGCTTGAAACACCTGTGGATGGAGCTACTACGGCAAAAATTTTCCATTCCCTGGGTTTCCAGGAAGCCGGTACAGTCCATAAAAAAAGGGACATTTTCAGGGCAGGAGAGATCACTGTTTGCCTTGATGCAGTTGAAGGGCTTGGAGAGTTTCTGGAAGTAGAGCTTGATGTGGAAGATGAAAAAGACCTTAAGAGTTCAAGGGATCAGTTATTTAAATTCTTGTCTCAGTTTGGACTGAGTGAAACCGATTCTATCCGGACTTCTTACCTTGAAATGGTGCTGGAAAAGAGAAACTGAAAGCATTTTTTAGGGTTAGGTATTCTGGAATTCGTACCGTTTTATGCTCACTTATTTTCTTTTTTCTTATTTGCCGTTTCCTTTGCTATGTCAGACTTTTATATTTAACAGTTAAAATTCCCTAATCCAAAACAGGCTAATATTTTATATACATGCAACTGCTAAATACTCCATGAACATTTTCGAGTTTGGAGTGGAAAATGAGTGCGGCAGAGATTTTAAACAACAAAAAAGCTGTCTCGCCGGTTGTTGGGGTTGCTTTACTAACTCTTTTAACCATTATTTTTGCATACGCTATAGGTTCCAGCAGCATTACAGGTATCCTACAGTCATACTCAACAGGGCTTTCAATGGGCGGCAGGCTTGACACTGGAGAGCTTGAGGGAAACCTGATAAAGCTTGAACATAACGGTGGAGAGCCATTTACTTTCAAGAACGATACGAAAATAGTTGTAGAAGTTGAAGGTGATAGTTTCGAACTAAATATTTCTCATTTATACGGCACAACCCTGAATGCCGGAGATACGGTAAGCCTTTATCTTACTCCCATGTATCCTGAAGATATTGGAAAACTTGATAATGTCACTGCAGGAGATAAGATTGTCTTAAAGGTTATTGACGGCCAGAAGAGGCTCATGGTCTTAAGGCAGGAAGTAGTCGTTTGATTACTTCCTGCCATACACTTTCATGCCCGTACAAATGCGGGCACGAAGACAAACATCAAATTTACCTGTTTTGGATCTTAAACCGGCTTTAAATTTCTATCTCATTCTAATTTTATCTTATTCTTGAACCCGGCTTAATCTCTTTATCAGGCATCAGGGCTGCTACAATTGCTCCTCCATCATCGGCTGCAAGCATCATGCCATTTGACTCAACTCCGCAGAGTTTGGCAGGCTTCATGTTGGCGAGAACGATTACGGGCTTTCCGACAAGCTCTTCGGGAGTGTAATACGAAGCCATGCCCGCAACGAGTTGCCTCGGCTTTTCCTCTCCTATGTCCACTTCAACCCTCAGGAGCTTTTTTGACTTCTTTACGGGTTCGGCAAAGACTACTTTTCCTACCCTGATGTCAAGTTTTGCAAAGTCCTCGCAATCGACCATTGGAAGCATTTCCATTTGCCCTTTCTCTTCTGGTTTTGCAGCCTTTACGGCCTTTTCGGCAGCTTTTGCCTCTTCAGAAGGTCCCATTCCTTCGGATTTTGAGGGCTCCTTTTCACTACCCTTTACTGCGTTTCTCTTTGCGTTTGCAGCTTTTACACGCTGGTTTGCAATTTCTTCCATCTCTCCTATCCTGTCATCTTCGAGCTTGGTAAAGAGGATTTCAGGTTTTGCAAGTTTTATGCCTACCTTCAGGGGCACAAGAGCTTCGTCATAGTGCGCGGCGTGTATATCGCTCTCCTGTCCGAGTTCTTTCCAGGCTTCTTCCATGGTTTGCGGGAGCACGGGTTCAAATATCAGGCTCAGGGCTTTTACCAGGTGCAGGCAATTATAGACTACCTGTCCGCATGCGGTTCTGTCTTCTTTTATCAGTTTCCAGGGTTCGTGGGACTGGAAGTAAGTATTTCCGAAAGAGGCAAGGGTCATTGCAGAGTCAACGGCTTTCTTGAACTCGTACTCAGCCATTGCAGCTTTAACCTCTCCTAAAGCCTTTTCTATCTCTTTCTTGACTTCTGGCTCGAGCTCTCCTTCGGGTACATCTCCGTAATTCTTGAAAGCAAAAAGCATGGTTCTATACATGAAGTTTCCGAGCACTGCCACCAGTTCGGCATTGATCTTTTCCTGAAGCACGCGCCAGGAGAAGTTCAGTTCTTTGGTGTGTGAGGTATAGCTTGCAAGGTAGTACCTGAGAAGGTCGGGATGGAATCCGTGGTCAAGATAGTCTTCTCCTACCCAGACGACATAACCTCTGGTTTTGGAGAATTTCCTGTCTTCTATTTTGACCATTCCTGAGGCTACAACGGCTGTAGGTACGGAATAATCTGCACCTTTAAGCATGGCAGGCCAGAAAATGCAGTGGTGGTAGGTAATGTCTCCTCCTATGAAGTGGACTATTTCCCCGTCCTCTTTCCAGAACTTTTCCCAGGAATTTCCTGCCTGTGCAGCCCATTCCTCGGTAAAAGCAATGTATCCTATCGGGGCGTCCACCCATACATAAACCACAAGTTCGTCATGTCCTGGGAATTTAACTCCCCATTCCAGGTTCCGTGTAATGCACCAGTCCGTAAGCCCCTGCTTTACCCAGCCAAGTGCATAGTTAATAGCATTGATGGTTCCTCCAAGGTCGTTTGAGAGATAATCCCTCAGGTAGTCACTGAATTCGGAAAGTTTGAAAAAGAAGTGCTCCTGCTGGCGGTACTCTGCAGGTCCTCCACAAATAGTACATACGGGATTCTGAAGCTCTCCGGGCTCCAGATGTTTTCCGCAGCCCTGGTCGCATTCGTCACCTCTGGCAATTTCCTCGCAATAAGGGCAGACTCCTTCTACATAGCGGTCAGGAAGGAAGCGGTTGCACGCCGGGCAGTAAGCGATCTCTATGACTTTTGGGTAAACATAGCCTTTTTCAATCAGCCTGTTTACGATGTCAAGGGTCCGGTTATGGTTTTCAGGGTCATCAGTTGTCCCGAAAGCATCAAAGTAAACTCCAAGCTGTTTGAAAGTTTCTTCAAAGTGTTTGTGATAAATCTCTACGAGCTCTTTAGGTGTGATCCCGAGCTCTTCAGCGTTTACGACAATAGGGGTTCCATGGGTATCCGAGCCGCAAACAAAGGTTACCTCCCTTCCTTCCTTTTTCAGGGAGCGAGCAAAAATATCAGCAGGCACATAGGTCCGAAGATGCCCGATATGTGCCTTGCCGTTGGCATAGGGCAGGCCACATGTGACAAGTACGGGTTTACTGGATGAGTTTGACATTCTTATCTCCATATATTTTTATAGGTGTATCTCTTCTGGATGATTGCAATTCTGAAATATATTTCGCTTATTGTATTTACAAGGTAACTTATTTGAGGGATAGTTGATAATCATATATAAAGAGGGGTGAAATGCAGAGAAACATATAATAGTTACTCTGGCAATTTAGACCTATTGAATTAATTTTTTTATCTGCGGGCTTTTGAAAAATATACTTCTGGCAGTTCCTCTCAGGAAATTTGCCTGCCCCTTAACTGGAGTTTTCAGCAGTGAAAAAGTACAGACCGGGGAAATTAGAGAAAAAATCCAAAAAATACGGTCCTGTAAATATGAATGATGAAAATGTAAATTCGGAAAACATTGATTCAAAAAGCACGGATTCTGAAAAGACTTTCGAAGACGACATTTCAAAAAACAGTACTTACAATAGAAAAGGAACCATTACATCTGATGGAGACATTTTGGAGAGTAAAATCAAAAATAATTCATCAGATTCCTATTCTGCTCCTGAAAGACAGGTGACAGCAAAAATGGATGTTCAGGGATCTTCTATCCAAAACCCTACTATGAAAAATATCGAAAATGAGAGTTTAAGTATGAATTCGGGCTCTTCTCCTTCTGTACCTAAAAAGAAACGCAGCGGTACATCCTATATCGTGGTATTGCTGGCTCTTATTACTGTTATTGTGGTCAGTATAGCTGCTATTTTTTATGGGCTCGGTTTCGGAGGAAATCTGGGAAGTTCTGAGAAAATAGCGGTAATTTATGTGCAGGGCACCATGCTCACTGGAAATGTTCCTGCAGGTCTCGGCTATGCAACTTCGGAAGAAATTTCTGAGAAAATTCGCTCTGCTGTAGCGGATAAAAACGTCAAGGCAATCGTACTCAGGATAAATAGTGGGGGTGGATCTCCCGCAGCCGCTCAGGAAATAACAGCAGAGATCGAGAAAGCCCAGGAACAGGGTGTTCCTGTTATTGTTTCTATGGGAGATCTTGGAGCCAGTGCTGCATACTATATCTCTACACCAGCAGATTACATCTTTGTAAATCCCTCTACAAATACGGGATCCATTGGAGTTATCTGGACCTTTGAGAACATGTCTGGTTATTACCAGAATGAAGGTGTGGATCATTACGTTTCGAAATCCGGCGAGTTCAAAGACATGGGGAGTACGTGGAGAGGGCTTACGGATGAAGAGAAAGAATATGCTGATACAGTTGTAATGGAGAGTTATGAAGACTTTATAACTCAGGTTGCAGAAGGGCGGAACATGAGCCGGAGTGAGGTAAAAGAACTTGCTGACGGCCGTATCTATAGCGGGTCCAGAGCAAAAGAACTTGGGCTTGTGGACGACTTTGGAAATCTCTATGATGCAATTGATAAGGCTGCGGAACTGGGAGGTGTCCAGGGGGAGCCAAAAGTTGTGTATATGAACAGGGTAAGCCTCTCAAGTTTACTTCTGGGTTCGGAATCCAATGATTCCAGCGAGGAGGCAAGTCAATTAGTCAGTTACTTTGAGGAAAGTCCTTATGGGAAAATCCTTGCCTGCTGGGGCAATTAATGGATTCCCTTACTTTCCTTTTTTTCCATTACTTATTTCTTCAGTTTTCTGTCTCTTATACAGGCTTACAGCCTAAAAATAGCAAAATATATATTAGCTAACATGCAGGATATCACGGGCTTAACATGCTGGAACTTAAATTTGTACGTAATAACCCCGACATAGTTGGGCGTGCTCTCGTTAGCAGGAACATGGGCACCGAGCTTATAGACAGCCTTCTTGAATACGACGCGGCATGGAGGGAATGTCTTGCCGAGGGCGACAGCCTGAAGCATAAGCGAAATGTGGTCACTCGCGAGATAGCGCAGCTTAAGAAGGAAAACAAAGACGCTGCATCCAAGATAAATGAAATGCAGAGCATCAACAGTCGCATTAAAGAACTGGACGATAAGATACGCGACTATAAGTCAAAAATAAATGAAATAATGCTCAGCATCCCAAACATCCCTTCCGAAACAACACCGATAGGCAAGGATGAGAACGACAATCCGGTTGTAAGGGTGGTTGGAGAGCCAAGAGAATTCACATTTACTCCAAAGCCGCACTGGGAGATAGGAGAAGAACTGGATATACTTGACTTTGAAAGAGGAGCAAAAATCGCAGGCCAGGGCTTTACAGTCTATAAAGGCATGGGTGCGAAACTCGAGAGAGCGCTCATAAATTTCATGCTTGACGTACATGCCGAGCAGGGCTATCTCGAGGTTTTTCCGCCTGTCCTCATCAATGAAAAAGCTATGACCGGCACAGGACAGCTTCCGAAATTTAAAGATGATATGTACCTGTGCGCTGACGGTTATTATCTTGCCCCGACAGCAGAGGTTCCGGTAACTAACCTCTATATGGATGAATATATGGAAAACCTGCCGGTGTTCCTTACTGCATATACTGCCTGCTTCAGGCGTGAGGCTGGAAAACATGGTCAGGATACAAGAGGCATTATCCGCCAGCATCAGTTCAATAAGGTTGAACTTGTCAAGTTCGCGAAACCTGAGACATCTTATGAAGAACTGGAAAAACTCACTCTCGATGCTGAAGAGATTCTCAAACTCCTTAATCTGCCGTATCGTGTAGTAAGCCTCTGCACCGGAGACCTAGGATTCTCGGCTGCCAAGACTTATGACCTCGAGGTATGGGTACCTGCACAGAAGAAATACAGGGAAATCTCCTCATGCTCGAATTTTGAGAACTTCCAGGCAAGGAGAGCCAATATCCGTTTCAGGACTCCTGAAGGTCCTCAGTTTGTCCACACGCTTAACGGCTCGGGCCTTGCTGTTGGCAGGACGGTTGTTGCAATACTTGAGAACTACCAGCGTGAGGACGGCAGCGTCGAGATTCCTGAAGTTCTCAGACCGTATATGGGCGGGGCTGAAGAAATCAGAAAAGTATAAACTTGCGAATCATTTCAAAAATCTCTCGCACAGCTGGTAGAACTATATTCCATAATTGATGGGACCGTTGAACTGAAGATATATAGGACTTACCCATTTGAACTGAAAAATGGCAAATAATATTTTATGTACTCGATCTTCTATGTCGAGTACATCTGTCCTATGTGAAAATGTATTATCTTTAAGGCCAATCTGTACTTAATTTCTGAAAAATTATGGTCGACTTCTTTGTTACTGAAAGATGCGAAAGCGCGGGTATTTTTCTTCCCTGCATCTTCGTTTCAGTAAGCTCCCTTCCTCGATAATACAACATAGATTCTATTTATCTTTTGAAAATTGAACAAAAATTACCTAAAAATCAGGCTGTTTTTTTGAAATGTTAGAAAAGTTATCTGAAAAATAGTTATGTTCAATAGTTTCAGTTTTAACTTTTGTGCGGAGAGTATTTCTAACTCTCCGGCACATAAACGTTTTTGGCTTATTGGTTATACTTATTCACTGGTCCTGTAATAATATCTGATCGCAGATATTATACGACTTCACCATTCATCTTCTTCATCATCCCACTCTTCATCGTCGTCCCATTCATTTACTTCGTCAAAGTTCCCTTCTTCATTATCCCACTCTTCATCATCCCACTCTTCATCATCGTCCCATTCTTCATCAAAGTTCCATTCATTTACTTCGTTAAAATCCCACTCTTCATCATCGTCCCATTCATTTACTTCGTCAAAGTCCCACTCTTCATCATCGTCCCATTCATTTACTTCGTCAAAGTCCCACTCTTCATCATCGTCCCATTCATTTACTTCGTCAAAGTCCCACTCTTCATCATCCCCTTCTTCATCATCCCACTCTTGGTCATCGTCCCATTCATCATCATAGTCCCATTCATCATCATAGTCCCATTCATTGTAGTCCCATTCATTGTAGTCCCATTCATCATAGTCCCATTCATCTTCTGAAATAAAATTCGTAGGATTTGCTGCAGGTTTTGTAATGTCATTATACGAAGCTGCTCCTACAGCAATTAAACTTGACATCATTATTACACTTAAAACACATATCAAAATTTTCATAACTGATTTTTCATTGAAATGCATTTTGTTCCTCCAAATATTCCTATTATTAATTGTCTGTTTTGATAATCTAATCTATGTTTGTCCCAAAATTCAAATAACTTCTACATTTGGATTCTGAATCTAACTTATTATATCTGATTTATCCATTTTATATGAGAAATTAAATCTTTAGATACAAAGATCAAATCTTTATATTTTTGTAATTTAATGGACAATAATGTCTTTTTTAATTCAAATATAATAAATAATAATCAGATTGTAGATTAAAAACTAAAACTAAGGGATATTCTTGAATCATTGGTAGTATTATTTAAATCATGTCTTTTTGAAGAAAAATTAAAATTAACAAAAAAATACTTTACTTTTTTTACTAGACTTTAATATTAATTCTCTTTTTTCCTGTAGGATACCAAAATTCGATAATATCAAAACTGTAGAATCTTACTAGAATAGAAATACTTTAACTATCAACGAAAGTGATAATACTCTTGATGGCTTTAAAATTCTAGAAACTTTAAAAAGATACGGTTTTATGAAGGTAGAAGAACTTAGATTTTATGTTAACATAAAATTTTAAAAATTGTTTTACTAGGCATATTTCTCTTGATTCTGTCCTCATCAAGGATACCTATTTCCCATGAATAATAGTTTAGGACTTACACGCTTAAGGTGCAAAGTCACAAACAATAGACATATCAAAAACAAATATCAAAAACAATAGACGCTGTAGTTAAATATACATTTTAGATATTTACAGGTTTAACGCGATTGATTTCTCGTCTCAATCGCGTAAGCCGTGATATACAAAGTGACTCGAAAATCGCGCATGTAAGAACTAAGCAACCTCAGGCTTCTTAATTTTATTACTAATGGAGCGCAGAGGGTCACGAATACCCCGTCCTTCAGGTCGGGGATGAAGTGAACCCTCGCCTCTTCGTTTTTTCACTTTAATTATCTAAATCCTCACTTTTTTTGTAAAATAAGGTTTTTTTGGCACCATAACCAGAGGTGGTGCCAGCCACCTTTGGCTAGGATGTGATATAAGTTGGAATTACGCAGTTTTAGCCATGGCTATGGTCAGATTACTTACCACATCGTGTTGGTGCCTAAGTATCGATACAATATATTCTACAATAAGAGAATTAAAAAGGATTGCGAGTTGATTCTCAGTATAATTTGTGCTAAAAATGGCTACAAAATACATGCAATGGAAGTAGTAGATGATCATGTTCATTTGTTTCTTGAATTTCATCCAAGTAATTCTCTGTCAGAGGTAATTCAGTATTTGAAAGGAGGTAGTTCTTACAGCTTATTCAAGCTTCATCCTGATCTTAAAAAACGATATTGGGGTGGAAATCTATGGTCAAGTGGAAAGTTCTATCGATCCGTTGGAAACGTAACTGCTGATACAATTAAGCATTACATTAAAGAATCGCAAGGAAAACCGAGTGAAGAGTCTCGATTGCATAGGTTCATGAGATCCAAGCAAAGAAGACTTGATGATTTCTAATTACCAGAACAACCGGGCGGGCGGCCCGAAGCATACCCCATCCTTTAGGGTGGCCGCCCGCAATTTGATTTTTCCAGCGTTTGTTTTTTTACAGTCTTACTCGTGACTTCCTGCGTTTCTTCTACAAATTTTATCGAAGAGGATAATATTGTCAAGCATAAGAGAACTGCTCCAGCCAAGAGGAATTGCCCAGGCTGGTTTGCCTGTAGATTTATCTACCTGTTCAGGGAGGAGCCCTGTGCTTGTTGCTCCCGCAAGTGCCCATCTAAGGAATTTAATTCCTTCATCGGTCAATTTTTTCACTTCTTCGGCATATGGTCCTTCTTTTCCGTTGGGAAGATCTAGAACAAAAGCAAACATCACTTCTGAGAGCCAGAGAGTTGTTACTACCCAGGGATTTCCGTCAATGTACGTGTCATTTTCATAACGCTTGATTCCATAACCTGTGTTGATGGGAATCGAGAGCTTTTTCTGGATATTTTCTATCAGGAAAAGGATCATATCCCTTTCTACAGGATCTTTTGGAGAGATCATTCCAAAGGGAATATAAGCACCCAGAACACTTGCATCAAGCGTTTTGTCAAGCTTTTCATGAATGATTCCTTTTGCAAAGTAACCTTCCTGAAGCCAGAAGCGGTCAATTGTAGCCTGTTTGATGAACTCAGCCCTTTTCTTCCAGCGCCTTGCCATTCCGGACTCACCGTTTTCTTCTGCAAGATGGGAGGCACCCATAAGCCCTGCATATATAGAGGAATTGGTGTACGTGAAGATTCCGTAATAAGTCTCCCACAGATCCATACAACTTTCGTGCAAGCCGGATTTGGTCCGCTTCATCAGATACTCGGCAGCCCTGAGTACTGAGACCCATACTTCTTCCAGAAACTCGACTTTTTTAAGCCCTTCAAGAATCCTGTAGTACACATCCATGGCATGAAGTGTGGACCCGGTCTCATCGATCTGCGTTGAATAGTCAAAATTCCCCCAGGAAGGGGCTATGTCTCCGTTGAGCCAGTACCTCTGAAACCAGGAACCGTCAGGCAGCTGGGTCCGGATGCACCACTTAAAAAATCTGTCGCAATATTCGGGATATCCGGAATGCTTGAGGGCAAGCACCAGTTCCGAAGTATCTCTGTTCCAGCAAAATCCATACCCTCCGCATTTCTCGAAATTGGAGTCAAACTCCGGAGCAGCTACGAAAGATCCGTATTCACGGTCGTTCAGGAGGTAAAGCATGAGAAGAGCCCGGTTATAAGCATTGAACAGCTCCTGACGCAGATTATTGTATCCTTCGATTCCTGGCATTTTAAGTACATGTTTTTTCGACAGCCACATAACCCAGTATTCCCGTGTCTTCTCAAAGATCTGTTCCAGAGGCAGTTTGGACAACTCACGCATCCTTTTATACAGGAGGCTCCGGGAAGATGCGGCTCCTATAAAGATGACAAATTCGTTTGACTCGTCAGCCTCAAGCTCTAGATCCCAGCCTGCAGCGTTATTGATGTTTCCGATGTCTTCTTTATTCCGCTGAAGCTTTCCGTCTTCCATATCATATTTGGAGTTTGTCCACCAGATAGTGTCCATTGCCTTTCCGACCTGCCACTCAGTAAACTCCGGCAGGGCGTAGATCCCTATATAATAATCCTGCCAGTACTGCGCAAGCAGGCGGGCCTCGGAATCGCAAAAACCCGAGTTTTTCTTGGAGGTTTCTCCGACATCGAAGTTTGAGTAGTAGAAAAACTTCCCGGAAATCTTCTGCTGGGACTGAACTTTAAATCTGCGAATAAGGACAGGGACATCAGGATGCACAAGGTCAAGAATAGAGATCCTTATCCCGGAATCATGGTAAAGTTTCGTGGATACGATATTGGTGTCCTCTATATAGTTCTGAATTGAGTGCCACTCATTGTCGTTTGTCCAGAGAAGTCTTTCTCCTGTATGGATGCAGGCAAGGGATTCTTCTACATGCTGGGCATGGTCTCTGCGGGGATAAAATAAGCCTAAAATTTCTCCTTTTCTCCCCATTGTCACAAGCAGCTCGTCATTCCCCAGAACGACGTTAGGTTGTTTGATCACTTAATCTCCCCTCTGAGCTGATGTTCCTGGTTAGTGTTGGTGGGAGCCAGTGAGATTATGTGTTCGCAGACACTTTTCCCAGTGGCTTTACAGCTGACTTCCCTTACACTTATGTTCTTCCCGAAATATTCGGTCAGGTAACCCGCAAAATAGCCGCTCATGAAGGCACAGACCGGCTGGTCCGAACCCCCGTAAACATCGGCTATAAACGAGTCTTTTACAACGATTTTCCCTTCATATGTTTCGGGATCGCAGTCAATTTCCAGGATTCCCCAGCCCACAGCTCTATAGAGTTCTGCAAGCATGCTTGCGAAGTTGCTGTCATTAATAGGCATAATACTCTTGAAATATTTTGCGGCATGGCTCCCTCCACGCAGTCCGGACAGGGTAAGAAGCCCTTCCGCATGCGGCACACTCTGGTTAAGGGTCTTGATAATGTCAACAATTGTGAGTGCTCTTGCCATAACTCCTCTTACTCCTATTACGTTCAGGGGGAAGTCAACGGAGTAAATCATGCCGAATTCCGAGATTCCGTGTTCCACTGTGCTTACAACTTCCAGTCCTTCGATTTTTCGGGCAAGATCCTCAATATCTACATCTTTCTTAAGTTCCGTAAATATTGAGTATTCTCCTTTGTCATGTGTGATATTGTCAATGTGCCCGAACTTAATGAACGCGTTTTCTTTTTCAAGAAAATCAGTTATTAAGGATAAAGAACCAGGCTCTTTCGAATAAGTAATCTTGAACCATACAATTCGCGAATCTTCATTGAATCCTGCAAACATGCATAAGTCCCTGACCATACGACTCAAACTCCTACCGATCTGTGCGCATATTCTGTACGTATATATTTTCTTAAGCCATTCTATTTAGTTTTTTGAACACCTGAGCTTTGAAGTCCATAAGTACAGCCATGAAATTGACTGCTGCCTCGAAAGGTGTGGAATGAACACTGAAATAAGAATGCACATCTCCGTCCCCAAGCCACTTGGTACACATATAGTAGTAGTGGTCCGAAGTCAAAAGATGCTTCCATATCCTCAGGATTTCGGGATCTTCTGTCTTTTTCACAAAAGGTTCAAGCAGTTTTATTTCCTCAAAACAACGCCGTTGCATATCGTTTCCGAGCCATGCGCTGGTATCGCGCTCCATATCAGCCCAGGAAATCGTTGAGAAGTCTCCAACATCGATCTCAGCTACAGGTGAATACTTTCTGGTAAGCTCTACAGGAGTGCTGAACTCCAGATCTTGTTTAAGAACTTCTGCAGGCAGTTTTTCCATAAAATCAAAAATTCCGGTTTCTCTCCACTGGTGTTCTCCAAAAGTTTCGTAGTCCATAAAGATATTAATACAATCTTCCTTAACTCCTGCAGCCCAAGAAGCCCATTTTTCAGCAGTCAGAGGATAACCTTCCCACCACCTTGCAGAGAAGCGGTATCCTATATCGTCGCTTAATTTGTAATTCCTGAAAAGAATGGGTAACCCTGAATTTTTTGCTTTGTAAAGTACGTTAGGAGACCTCCCTTCAAGCATATGATCCGCGCCTTCCGTAAGAATTGCCTTATAACCCAGATTGGAAACGATCTTTGCTATGGTGTTATTGTAGAGTAGTTCTGTGTTTCGAAAGACCTGAGGTTTAACTCCAAGGAGATCGGAAACCATTTTTCTATGTTCCTTCACTTCTTCGACAAACTCTGTTTTGTCTTCAAAAAGGCTTGAGAGGGAGTGGTAAAAAGTTTCTTCCAGGATCTCTACAGCCCCTGTTTCTGCAAGCTGACGGAAACTCTCCAGCACGTCTTTTCCCCAGAGTTCGCATTGTTCAAGCAGGGTGCCGGTAATTGAAAGAGAAAACATGAATTCTCCCTTATGTTCTTCAAGGGATTCAAGAAGAGTCCTGTTCGCAGGAATATAGCATTTCTGTGCTACTCTTTCAAAGATCTCTCTGTTGCTTCTTTCATCAAAATAGCGGAAAAAGCCGGATCTGTCATCAGGCCAGAACCTGCGCAGTCTGAAAGGCTGATGAACCTGAAAATACATGCAAAGAGAGGTCATACCCCTTCCTCCAGAACAGCTCTTCTTAAGTCCGAGAGAATGGAATAATAGTTCACAGCTCTTTCATACCCTTCACGGGTGTTTCCAGGGCCCATTGAGAAAAGGATTTCACTCTGCTGAAGATAGCCAAAGACCTGTTTCAGCCTCTGATAGCTCCTTTTTTCTTTAATTTCCGCAAGATCTTCCCCTACCCTTACAAGCTCCCTCAGATAGAGTTGCTGTGCGTGATTTCCTACGGCATTGTGCATTCCATAACGGATTGTCTGTTCGGTCCCGAGGGTCGGAAGTCTCAAAGAACCGAACCTGCTTATCGCTTCCGAAGGTTTGATCATTTCAATGCCCCGGCTCTTCAGGGCTTCCGGAAAAGCCCGTATAAAATCAGCTATCATGCTCTTGTTCCTGTGATGAAGGCAGAGGCTTGTATAATTTAAGTAAAGTGTCAAAACGTCTCCTTCAATGCCTGCAATCCAGTCTGCGAATTTATCCGGAATCAAAGGATAGCCTTCCCAGCTTTTTTCCGAAAAGCGCAGTTCGAGATCTTCGCTGAGGTTTATATGCCTGAGAAGGATCGGAAGCTGGTTTTCAAAAACGCGGACTGGATCGTATCCATCCAGAATATTTCTTGACCCTTCGGCAATAAGGCACCTGAAACCCATACCTGCAAGTGTGTCTCCTACTCTTTGCGTGTAAAGGAGCTCCGTATTCACGAAAGTATCGGGGTATACTCCTAAAAGTTCCCTTAACATTTCCCTGTAAATTGTTACTTCTTCCCTGAACCAGGAAAGGTCAGGATAAAGGGCGCTCAGAGAATGGTAATTGCAGCTCCCTGTAAACTCCACCTTTCTGCTTTCTGCGAGTTCCCTGAATGACTCAAGCAGTTCAGGGTCCCACCTGCACTGTTCAAGGAAAGGACCTGAAAGATCGAATGCATAGCTCCCTCCCCTCTCAATTGACTCCATAAAATGGTCATTAAGGTGTAAAAACTCTCTACCTGTTTTTAAAAGTCTTGAAAAAATCTGATTCCGGTCAAAATACCGGTCCATTTCAGGCACCCCGAAAAAACCCTCTACAGGCCAGTACCATTTTGGACTGTAAGGAAGATGCACTCCCAAACACATACAAACAGCTTTCATAACAAAATAATCTTGTGTGGAAACCTACTAAAAACTATTGTTTCTTTTGTTTTCTTACCTGTAACGGAATTATTGATCACATCAAAAAAACCAATCTTTGATTAATTGTTTTATCTATTCCGGAACCGGAGAGGATAATTTTTCAGTTTTTCTGTCCCTGCGCCGCACCAGGTCGGGGCCGATCTGTCAGGTAAGAAAACAACAACTACAAACCAGCAGGCAATTAAGAGTAAAAAAGAGATAAATATAGTGGAAACGCTAACCAGGCTATAAGAATACATTTCTTAGCCCTGAAAATCGGTTTTCAATTAAGTGAATATAACGGACTAAAAAGGTATGTTGCGAGTTAAAAAGAGCACTGATTAAGAAAGTAGGGATGAAGTAGTCATCCCATCATAAATCTGGTAAGGCTGCCGTATGCCTCTTTGATTTCTCCTAAAGAGAGGGAAAGCTCTAAATCCCTGCCTCTGATCTCAAGGGTGTCGCCTCCAACCTTACCTATCACGGTATGGGGCACACCTTTAAGAATTTCCTGCACTGCTTCAGGTTCGGCTGTAGCAAGCAGTGCTCTTGCCGGGGTTTCTGAGAACAGGAGTTCGTCTGCTTTCGTTTCGCCGACAATTTCGCTAAAGTCTACCTCTCCGCCCAGGTTTCTGCACATCCTTGCAAGCCCTGCTCCAATCCCTCCGAGGGAAAGGTCGTGTGCAGAACTCAATTTTCCGCTTTTAATGGCTTTAATTATGGCTTTTATAATTTCAGGGGCATTTTTCGGGACTTCAGGAACTTTTCCGGCATTGCCAGCTCCCATGCAGGCATAGTATTCCGAACCTCCCATTTCGGGGACTGTTTGTCCTACAAGGATGATGCTGTCTCCGGCTTTTGCAAAGAAGCCTGAAGGGAGAGGAGTTTCGAGATCAACTTTACCTACCATTCCTATGGAAGGGGTCGGGGGAATAGCGGTCTTGAATTCGTCACTCTCATTATACAGGGAAACATTTCCTCCTACAACCGGGATTGATAGCTCCCTTGCTGCATCCCCAAGCCCTAGTACGGCGTTTTTGAACTGCCAGTAAGTTTCAGGGTGCTCCGGGTTTCCAAAGTTAAGGCAGTTTACAATAGCCAGTCCTTCCGCACCTTTTACTGCAAGGTTCATGGCATTTTCGATAATTGCAGTCTTTCCCCCTGTGTAAGGGTCAAGAAGGGTTGCTCTGGGCTGGCAACCGCAGGAAAGTGCAATTCCTTTAGTATCGGTAATTCTGAGCACTCCTGAATCTTCCCCGGGTTTTACAACAGTCCTTAGCTGAACTTCATGGTCATACTGCCTGTAGATCCATTCCTTTGAGGCGATATTGTATGAGGACAGGACTTTCAGGAAGGCTGCTTTCAGGTCTTTCGGGGTTTCCGGTTTTTTGCTTTCTTCCCTGCGTGTGGGAGCTTCTGAAGGCTTTTCGCAGGTAGGGGCTCCTCCTGTCAGGAAACCTATCGGGATATCGGCTACGATTTCTCCTCTGAACTCAACTGTATAATTGGGTTCTTCTGTGAGATATCCGACCACAGCTCCATTCAGGTCATACTTCTGCGCCAGGTCAAGGACTGCATCGACATCTTCAGGGGCTACCTCAAAGAGCATGCGTTCCTGGGATTCGGCAAGCAGGATCTCGTAAGCGTTCATATTGGGTTCGCGTTGCGGGACTGCGTCTGCAATAATGCGGGCTCCAAGTCCTCCTTTGGCAGCCAGTTCCGAGCTTGCCCCACCGAGCCCTGCAGCTCCAAGGTCTTTGCAGGATTTTACATATCCTTTTTCTATGGCTTCCAGGGTCATTTCTATAACAAGCTTTTCAGTATAGGGGTCTCCGACCTGGACGCTCGGGCGGTCTTCGGCTTCGGCTGATTCCGAAAGGTCCCTGGAAGCAAACGAAGCTCCGCCGAGTCCGTCTTTCCCTGTACTTGAACCTGTAAGAACAAGCTTGTTTCCGGCCTTCTGGGAGCGGGAGGTCGTAACGTTTTCTTCTTTACAGAGCCCGACTGCAACAACATTCACCAGCGGGTTTCCGCTATATCTTCTGTCAAAAAAAGTCTCGCCATTGACAACGGGTACTCCTATACAGTTCCCATACCCTGCTATTCCTTTTGTTATCTGCTCGAAAAGGAATAGATTTTTCGGGGTGTCCAGAGGTCCGAAATAGAGCGGATCCATAAGGGCTATCGGACGGGCTCCCATTGATATTATATCTCTTACTATGCCTCCCACACCGGTAGCTGCCCCGTTATACGGATCTACATATGAAGGGTGGTTGTGGCTTTCCATGCCTATAGCAAGCACATATCCGTCTTCGAATTTAATGATTGCAGCATCATCTCCGGGACCGATAAGCACGTTTTCTCCCGTGGTTGTGAAGGTTTTCAGGAGAGGAGCGCTTGAACGGTAGGAGCAGTGCTCACTCCATAGATTTAAAAAACAGCCCTGTTCTACAAGGGTAGGCTCTCGCCCGAGTTCTTTTTTAATGATCTTCAGGTCTTCTTCAGGTAACATTGCCTTGCCTCTGATTCTTAAGCCTCATTTGGATACCGAAGCTTCAGTTTTTTATAATTCCCTGAATTTTCAGGGACTTGAATGTAGTGTTAACAGATTAACTAGACTATGCGGACATAAAGGGATAGGGGTTAGATAAATATTTCTTTAAATCTGAATGAAAAGTTTTTCAGGAATAAGTACCTGCAAACACTTTACCTGCAGACGGCCAGTGTTCCTGTTTCAATCACCATGTTTAGGTTTACTCCTGATATAGTACTCAATTTTCAATATTTTCTTTCAGGCAACTGACAGTAAACAAATTCAAGTTACTTATCGAGCTAGAAGAAAGAGGATCGGTTAATTCAAACGATATCTCCAGGAAAACAGGTTCTTTACAGAATTTGAAATCTGACCTAAAAAAGACTGTAGACAATCTAAAAATCTATCTTCAGGTAAAAAATTAAATTTGAAATGAGAATTAATGAAAAATTAAATCTGCTGAACCATCTTTTCTATTTTGGTTCCGGTTTCTGTCAGGAAGTAAATCTCTTCTTTTTTTGCGATAAGCTCTTTTTCTTCAAGTTCCTCGAGAGTTTTTGCTATAGTAGGATATACTACCCGAAGAGTTTTAGAGATACGTTTCCCTTCCATTTCCCCTTTTGAGGCGAGCAGAGAGAGCACTTTTTGCCTTACATTGTTTCCATTTACAAAACCTATTAACTCGTTCATAGGGTACCTCCCGGATATACTTACTTTTTGATATTATTATATAGTTATATTTATATATTAAAAGTACCTAAATATGTGACTATACAGATTATATAAAAAGATGGGGTTCAAGATATATTTAGCTTTTTGCTGGCTGAAAAATGCTTTTTCCGGCAAAAACACAAATTTTCGGGGTCTTATTGAACCCGGGTCTTCCGGGATTTCTTCTTCTTGATGTTACATGCACCCGAATTTTTGATTTTTTTGTAGATTGTTTCCATTCTTTATACAAACCTGTTAAATTATATTATTTAATATATGAATTATTTCCTATCTCTGTAAATCATTTACTTAAAACGCAAAGAATAAAAAAAATACAAAGCTCCGGTTGGCTTTTTATATTATTGAGGATTTTTGCTTATAGTCGAAATTCAGTATAAAGTGCCTGAAAAATACCATTAGGCTTTAATACCATCATTGATAAGTACTTTATATCTACTTAGATACTTTCGGATGTAAATTACATATACAATGATTACAAATTTGGAGGACATACTAACAAATGAGCAGCGGAATGTGCCCGGTATGCGGGCTTCCAAAAGAACTTTGCATATGCGAAGAGGTTGCAAAAGAGCAACAGAGAATAACTGTTAAAGTTAACAGAAGAAGATATGGTAAGGAAGTTACTGTTGTAGAAGGTTTCGATGCAAGTGAGATCGATCTTCACGAACTGTCCACTTACCTGAAATCAAAGTTTGCATGCGGCGGTACAGTAAAAGGAAATACTGTAGAACTTCAGGGTAACCATCTGACCCGCATGAAAGAAGTCCTCATGGAAAAGGGTTTCTCTGCTGAACAAATCAAAAATTAAACTCTGAATCCGTCCCCCACCGGAACTCTAGAGCCTGAAAACAGGAATACAAGCTTATAGATTCAGAGTTGTACGTATCTTTTTGCCAGTTTTTCCGATAGCATGCATCTTCTTCCGGGTGTGTTGACTGGAACATGAGTCCCGGCGAAAAACTATACAAAAAGTGCGTCATTATATATTTTATCTCTTCAAGTGTTGGTCTCCAATGAAAACAACATGCGAAATTATGGTACAGAAAGTCTTGCCTGCAATCAGAGCTGAGCTCTCAAGAGCAATGATTTTTGAACATGGATGTACACAGCAGGATGTAGCAGATATCCTTGAGCTCTCAAGAGCTGCAGTATCTCAGTACGTTAGTGAAAAACGCGGGGCTGAAGTTGATTTCTCTGAAGAGACCCAGAATGAAATCCGAAAATTCGCGTCAGTGCTTTTAAATGACGGTTTATCCTCTCAGGAAAAGGTAAAGGGTATGTGCAGTATATGCTGTTTTGTCCAGAAGTCAGGCTGGCTGTACAGAAACGCTCCTGAAGCTAAAGCCTGCATAATCTGTAAGGATATGAACGGAAAGTGAAAGACACACTGTGCATCAAATGTAAAGGAAAAGGACTTTGCGGGCGTCCTCGCTGCCCAATTCTTGAAAAGTTCAAGTCCTTGCAGTCAATTTCTCCTGCAATTTCAGGAGATTCTGTTTTTGGAGCATCTCCCCCGGCTCTTTTTGTCGGAAGTTACGGTTACCCCAGGGTTTCGGCGGGACCTCTTATTCCTCCTTTAGCAAAGGAAAACGAAGCTTTGCTTTTCGAAGATCCTTCAGCCTGGGGAAATATGCAGATAGAAGATATCATCTCCATGCGCTCCCGTATGGTCAGGGCAAATACAAGTCTGCATATAAAGGATGCACGGAGTAAAGAAAATCCCCTGCTTGTAAAAGCTCAGGAACTGGCTCTCTCCAGAAAGCCGGTGGATACTGAAGCCTGGTTTTTTAAAGCACCCAAACAGGAACTCAAGTTCGATGCAGTCCTCACGCCTATGGGTCCCTCAGGGCTCATGAAAAACTTCGAGCTTGCCGAAAATCCGGATGTCCCTAAAAAGGTGGATTACCTTGTTTACGATACCGATGCCCTTGCAAAAGATGCTGTCACCGAACTTTTTAAAAGTGACGTTTCTACTGAACACATTACCCGCCTCTTTTCCATAGGCCTTCTCGGAAGAGAACGAAAAATAGTGCCTACCCGGTGGTCTATCACTGCTGTTGACGATCTGGCTGGAAAGGAACTTTCAGATCGCATCAAGGACTTCCCCTGGGTTTCTGACATTAAGCTCTTTAGCGGAACTCATTTCGGAAACCATTTTGAAGTTCTTATCCTTCCTCGGGCTTATTCTTTCGAACTTATTGAAATCTGGCTTCCCAAAACAGTCTGGTCCGGGGAATCAAGCTGGATCGGAGAGGACAGCGAAGGGCTTGACGGAAAGAAAGGGTACTCTCCTCTGGCAGGAGGCTACTATGCAGCAAGGCTTCCTGTGCTCGAGTACCTGACAGAAATTAAAAGACAGGCTTCAGTCTTTGTACTGAGGGAAATAACTCCTGATTACTGGGCTCCTCTTGGAGTCTGGGTTGTCAGGGAGGGCATGAGAAAAGCTCTTCAAAATCCTCCTAAAACCTTCGAATCCATGGAAGCCGCAATTTCGGACCTTTCAGGCAGAGTCAGGACCCCAAAAACTGAATGGATCCAGCAGGCAAAATTGCTTTCTGATTTCCGGTTCCAGAAAACGCTTGATTCTTTTTTCAAGATTTAAGGGATTCAAAACAAAATAAAAAGATTGGAAAATAGACAGATTAAATAGAGCCATTAAAAGAAAATTACTTCCTTGATTAAAATTCATAGGAAGGTCTTAAATTCATAGGAAGGTCTTGAAAGCCTTTTCAGGCCTGTTCAAGTTCCCCTATTTTCAAGGTTAAACCTATCAGGTTAGACCTATGGATTATTCGAATATCTCGGGCACTATGCGCCGGGCAACTTCTTCATAGGCTTTGGAAATATCACCTTTATTAAACCTGAAGACATCTTTGTCCATGGACTGTCCGGTTTTCTTGTCCCAGAAACGGCAGGTATCGCAGGAAATTTCATCGGCAAGGATAATTTCTCCGCCTCTTCTTCCAAACTCAAGCTTGAAGTCAGGAAGCAGAATTCCTTTCTCGTCAAGGTACGGCACAAGAAGTTCGTTGATCCTGAGCGCAAGTTTCCGGAGGGTTGCAAGTTCTTCGAGAGTTGCAATGCCAAGCGCAAGAGCAATGTCGTCATTCAGCATGGGATCTCCGTACTCGTCGCTTTTGAAATCAAAGACCAGAACCGGGGACTCGAAAACAGTACCCTCTTTTACAGGGTATTTCTTTGTAATTGAGCCTGCGGCAATGTTCCTGACAATAACCTCAATCTTAATGATTTCAACTTTCTTCACGAGCATATCAATATCGGAAAGCATACTGACAAAATGAGTTTTGACTCCGCTGGCTTCCAGCATTTCAAAAATTTTCTTTGAGATCTGAGCATTGTAGTACCCCTTCAATTCCATCTCGCCTTTCTTTTCCCCATTGAATGCGGTAAGGCTGTTTCGGAATTCGGCGATAAGGGTATCGAGATCATCTGTCTTGTAGATGGTTTTTGCTTTCCCTGAATAGAGTTGTTCTCTTTTCATGTAATGGTCCTCTCTAGGGATAATTCTGGATTTTCCTTAGATAGAGAGATTTCCAGAAATAACATTCCGGAATAACAGTAATTTTAATATATGAGTTATTTTATAATAGTCGAGGCATTCCAGAAACGGATAAGTATTCTCCGAAGCTGTATGCTTATGGAAATGAGCTGCATTTCCAGACTTTTCAAAGATCCTCCCAGAAACCTGAGTTATTTGAAGATTATAGAGATTTTTTTCCTCAAATGCACTCTGAATTTCATGAAGGGATGGAGTAAATGAAAAGCCTTTCTGCTAGATAAACTTATCACTTGTACCGGCTTTCTATCCTTCTGTAGAGTTCTGTCTCCTGCTTCGTAAATTATATCTTTAAAGAAAGCCCATTACTAGGTTTAGCAACTTAAAAAAAGATTTAAGAACTTTCTGCTTTGGATGCACACTACTTGATAGTGGTCTAATCTAAGTACTAATGGGTAAAAAACATGTCAGGCATTATACTAGACATCGTAGAGCTACTGCTTACCGCAGAGATCTATAACCGCTATTCAGAACTGGATGTTAACGATCTTCCCAAAAACATCCGCAAAAGTTACTGGAACAGCGTGGAAAAAACAGTTCCCAAGCCCATAATAGCTTCATTTGTCAGAATCGAAAAACTATATGGGATAACAGATATTGAAAAAACCGTGAGGAATGTACCTTTCATAAGTGTTGATAGGTCTCACTTTGAACTCCGCCTTAGTGCTTTTGAACTTGCCGCGGAATGGTTTGAAAAACAGGAAGGTTCTCAGGAGAGAATCGAAAATAATCCTGTCCTTGCCTACTATTTCGGGGAGATCCGAAAGGTCGAGGCTGCAAATTATGCAGTAGCAAAAGCAAAGATCAGGCCAAAGGAAGTCGACAGAGAATGGATAGAATCCCTGATAGCTGAAATCAGGAAAGAAGACAAGAGCGAGGAGATGCTTAAGCTCGTTGTCATTATCGCTCCTGAGGACGTAAAACAGAAAGTCAGAGATCTTGTGCTCACGGAAGAGCAGCAGGATGAAATTGAAAAAATCATGAAAGCCATTCAGCACAGGGAATATCTGCGGGAGATAGGGTTGCACGATATAGGAAAGCTCCTGTTTGTCGGGCCTCCGGGCACAGGTAAAACCTCAGTTGCCCGTGCACTCTCAGAACAGCTCTCCATTCCCTTTGTTGAGGTTAAGCTCTCAATGATTACAGATCAGTATCTTGGCGAGACTGCAAAGAATATAGATCGCGTTTTCCTGCTTGCAAAGAAACTGAACCCCTGCATTCTTTTCATAGATGAGCTGGACTTTGTTGCAAAAGCCAGGACTTCGGACGAAAACGCTGCAATTAAAAGGGCAGTCAATACCCTCCTGAAAGCTATAGATGAAATCAGTCTGGTAGAACATGGGGTCCTTCTTATTGCTGCAACGAACCATCCCAGAATGCTTGACAGTGCGGCGTGGAGACGTTTTGATGAAATTGTTCATTTCCCTCTGCCTGACCTTGACATGCGTAAAAATATCCTGGATATTGTGACCAGGCATATAGAAGGTGACTTTGATACGTCAGAGATTGCGGCCCTGACAGAGAATTATTCGGGTTCTGACCTGCGCATGGTTATCAGGGAAGCCGTCCTTAGTGCTCTTCTCGAGGAACGCAAAGTTCTTACCCAGAAGGACCTGCTGGAAGCAGTAAATTCCTTTGATGAAAGGGCAGACCTCAAGTCCGACGAGTACGTAGGGAAGAAATCCTCATGAGACTAACTCTGCTTGGGACCGGGGATGCGGTAGGGACCCCTAAAATCGGGTGTAACTGCCCGGCATGCTCTGATGCCCGCGAGGGCGGAAAGAGCCAGCGCCTTCGTTTTTCTATCCTTGTGGAATCGTGTCAGGGTAAAATCCTTATTGATACCAGCCCCGATCTCAGGCAGCAGTTTCTCAGGCAAAAGCTTTCTGGCGTAGATGCCGTAATCTGGACACATGGGCATTATGACCATTATGCAGGTTTCGGGGAATTTTACAGGGTTCAGAATAAAGTTAATGTTTATGGAGTTCAAGAAACCCTGGACTACATAGACCAGTATGTTTCTTTCCTGAAACCAAGGTATCATTACGTAAAGTTCTATGAACCCTTTGAATTGATCGGGCTTCAATTCACACTTTTTAAGGTTACTCATCCCCCTGTAGAAACTCCTGCAGGAGTTGTTATCCGGGAGGGCAACACCAAAATTGTAATTACGGGGGACACGAGTCCTGATATTCCTGAAAAAAGCCTGGAATTAATAAAAGACCCTGATCTTCTTATTGCAGATGCCATCGTTCCCCCTCACATCCATATCAAGAAGCATATGAACTCAGAAGAGGCTATGACGCTTGCTCAAAAGCTTAATGCAAAAGAAGTGGTACTGACCCACCTCAGCCATCTCTTCCGCCCGCATCGCATTGAATCAATGTTTTTACCTCTCGGATACGACGGGCAGGTCTTTGAGTTTTAAAAATTTCTCATTTTTCCCAAGATTTTTTATTTAACTTTAAGGCGGGAAGTCCCCTTCCTCGGAGCGAAGCGACAGTTGGGGGATGAAAGCCGTCAACTTCACTATATTAAGTTTAACAAAACCTATATATCTTTTTAAAACGCATAATGTATAGTATGTTAAAAGCCTACAAATATCGAATCTACCCTAGCAAAAAACAAAAGGAAATGATACAAGTTCATTTTGGTGCATGTAGATTTGTCTATAACTGGGCTTTAGAACAAAAGATAAAAACTTATGAACAAACTAAGAAACCAATATCAAGATTTGATTTACAGCACATTTTAGTCCATGAAGTAAAACCTTCTAACAAATGGTTGAAAGAAGCTAATTCACAGGCTTTACTTGCCTCTTTGGTAAATGTAGAATCAGCATTTACGAAATTCTTTAGAGAAAAATCCGGATTTCCCAATTTCAAATCTAAGAAAAATCCGGTTCAATCATATCAAATGCCTCAACATTATGCGGTAGATTTTGAGAAGCAGATAATTAAGCTTCCTAAAATAGGTGAAGTTAAAACCATACTTTATAGAAGGTTTGAAGGCAAACTTAAAACCGCAACAATTTCAGGATCAAGTACAGGAAAATATTATATCAGTATCCTTGTAGATAATGAAAAAGATATTCCTGAAAAGCAGAACTTTTCAGAATCAACTACAATAGGTATTGATGCAGGCATCAAAGATTTTGCAGTTCTATCAAATGGAGAAAAGGTTGAAAATCCAAAATACCTTAAAAATTCTCTAAAAAGAATGAAAGTTCTCCAAAAAAGAGTATCGAGAAAAGTTAAAGGCTCTAAGAATAGGAATAAGGCTAGACAGCATCTTTCAAAAATCCATGAAACTATTAGCAATCAGAGAAATAATTTCCAGCATCAACTCTCTTTTAGACTGATTAGCGAGAACCAAGCTATTGCGCTGGAAACTCTGAATGTTAAAGGTATGGTAAAAAATCATTGTCTGGCTCAGTCCATTTCAGATGCTTCGTTGAGTAGTTTTGTAACAAAATTAGAGTATAAAGCTGAATGGTTGGGAAAAACCATTTTACGAATAGGAAGATTTGAGCCATCTTCTAAATTATGCAATGTTTGTGGGTATCACAATTCCAATCTAACTCTTGATGTTAGAGAGTGGACGTGTCCTGATTGCAAAACAAAGCATGACAGAGACATAAATGCTGCAATCAATATCAAAAAGTTCTCTCTTCAAGATCAAAATCTTATAGTTATCTGACACCTATGGAACGTAGGGGATGAGCTTGTGGACTTGCGAACGGTAGTTCGAGGGATGAAGCAAGAAGCCCCTTCCTCGCTTTCATCAGAAAGCAGGGAGGGGTAGTTCACTTATTTACTGAACTGAACAGAATCACTCATTAATTATAACTTTTGTCTGGTGGTTTGATATGTGATGATAGTAAAAGAAAGTTCGGCACTAATCATATATTGAAAATATTCGATTTCGTAAAAATTTTTGATTTTATCCAAATGGTTTCTGTAACTTTTTTTGTTTATGTTGTATACTAAAATTCCAACTTTTATCGATATGTATACAGGCTTATTAAAGCTTAAACTTTCTTTTTCCCCAGATAATTGGAGTGTTTCACCTGCTACCAGAAACATGGCTTGAAATGGATCTATTTCTTTAGATAGACTGGCGTTTAAACCTACCAATCAGCAGGTAAACATAATTCGCATTGAAGCATTAAGTTAATATTTATCTTAATATTTTTTATTTTATGAAAGGAATTTATACGGTGTACAAGCATGAATCAGCATTACTTTTCTTTAGATGATTATTATAAATCCCTCATAAATCTTGACGGCATGAACGATTATTATAAGTATTTCATAGGTCTTGACGGTATTATACTTACTTTCTTAATAATAAAGAGTTATCCAACGGTTATTAATTTATCAACGAAAACTAGCTTTCTTATTATGTTAGTTGGCACCTGTTGTGTGTTAATTGATAATTGGAATCGAAAATCAATAGCTTACAGATTATATGTTGAGCTATATGATAATGAATATCAAGCTAATTCTGACTATAAAGCTGGTAAAATATTTATAAACTTAATTTTTTATGTAATCTCTATATATTTAGTATCTGGTGTGTTTTGTGCTCTCTGATACTCGCCCATAGGCTTTCATGAAGAGGTTATTTAATTTGGGCGGGAGGTGAAGAACCGCCCACCAGATTCGACGAGAGAATAGGCCTATCATACTTTATTTTTAATATGTTATTTAATATCCAACGCTGCTATTTATAAAAAGTTCCTGTATCAAAATAATGATTCGTTTCTTATTTTCTGTTTTTCTAAGAGGCTCTAATTTTTAATTAGTCACATATAAATACAAGTAAATCCAATTTTAAAATTGGATTTTTATATTTCTACTTATTATAAAATAGAAAAATAATGAAGCAAAAAGGGAGTGATGCCTATGGCAGTAAGAAATCCGGTAGACTTAATTGCACTTATACTTGTTATAGTGGGCGGATTAAACTGGGGGCTTATAGGGCTCTTTGATTTTAACCTTGTAGATGCTATCTTCGGGGTAGGAAGCACTCTTTCGAGAATTGTGTACATAATTGTTGGGCTTGCAGCTCTTTATATGATCTATTTCACTGTAAGAGCTGAAACGTATCCGACTCATGAGGCCGCAGTACGTCACTAAGTAAAAAAGATTGGAAAAGCTCCTTTCCGGTGTAATGCTGTGAAAGGGCCTTAACCAGCTAATCTTTTTCGGAAGGCTGGACTAAAAATTAAGATAAGGCCATTTTTTTTAGACATTTTATTTTTATTTCTTTTATCTTTATTTTCAATCTAATTTTTCAGTTATAACTAAAGCTCAGGTTTTACAGTTTTACACGCATTATCAATTTTTGATATGTGTAATTTTACTGACATTTACTTTTATAACTTATTCTCGTTTCACTTCTCTTTCATGTTTTTCAGTTCTGAAAGCACTTTCTCAGCATGCCCTGCAGCTTTAACGTTATCCCATATCTTTACAATTTTTCCTTCAGGGTCGATAAGAAAAGTTGTCCTGACAGCACTTATAACATCCTTGCCCCTGAAGTATTTGGGATGCAGGACGTCATACTTTTCGTGGATTTCCGCCTTCTCGTCGGAAAGCAGCTTTATTTTAAGCTCTTTCTTTTCTATGAATTTTCTGTGAGATTCCTCACTATCTCTGCTGACTCCCAAAATTATCGCATCTTCGGCTTCGAAATCCTTTCTCAGACAACTGAAGTTTTTTGCTTCCAGGCTGCAGCCCGGAGTGTTATCCCTTGGATAAAAGTACAGGACTACCCATTTTCCTCTGAGATTTTCAAGGCACGTCCGGTTTCCTTCCTGGTCCGGAAGGCAAAATTCAGGTGCAGTTTTTCCTGATTCCAGTGATGTTTTTGCCATATTTTCCCCCTAGTAAGTCCATACTGCATATACGCAGTTCCTGAACAAATTTAAAATTATATAACCTAATCTCATTATACAAGTTATATTTTTAATGTATTACTCTTTCTTTATTTCAATTATATCTTTTTTGCTTCTTTCATTCCTTTTTTGCTCCCGTTTTCATATATTTTATTTTGTACTCTTTTGAGTTTATATTTTTCTTTTCCAGGGCAGGACTGCCGCTTCAAACGACAGGATCGAGCCCATGAGCCAGCCTGCCCAGAGCAAAAGCCCTGCAAGCCCGAGGACGAAAAAGTAAAGTCGTTTTCGTGTTGATTTTACGCCGTATCCTTCATTCTTCATACTCAGAACCAGAGCTATAGTTCCAAGAACTATGCTAGCAAGAACCAGAAAAATTGTAATGATTACTTCGGGAGAATATGAACTCCTGCTCAGTGAAACCATCATCTGGAGTATATATGATAAGCCTGTACCCAGAAAGAAAAGGCCTGCAAAAGCTCCTGCCCAGTGTGCCGGATTGAACCTGGCTGCAGCTTCCTTTTTAAGTGAAATTGCCAGAATTCCGGCTGCGAGGGTTATTCCAAGCGGGAAGAATATAAAAGGCAGGCTCTGTCCTTCCCAGCGGTAGATCCTTATCTGGTTAAGAGGAATAAACAGCCATTCCATAAGGGAAAACTTTTCCCTATACCCCAGAATAACCCCGTAATTGCCACTTTCTTCAATAGAACTTACTGTTGCATAGTATGTGCCGCTTTCCGGGGCATCGAGATCTGCACGGACAAGGGAATAGAAAGCGCTCGGAGTAAACCCCTCGTACGTTGCGCTTTCAGGCATCTTTCCCGAAAAGACCTTTGCTCCGTATCCTTCAGGAATTTCTACGGTTTCTGGCACTTCCCCTTCATCCACAAGCCCGGGTCCTATAAGGATCAGATCTGGAACAAAAGTTTGGCTCTCCTCTCCGGCGGGGATGATCAACCCAAGTGAGATCCTTTCCCCTTCTTCAGCCTCAAAACTGTAGTATTGAAGATCTCCCCCTGAAAACTGCCCGTAGAGTACCCTGGATTTTGCAGGGTCCTCAACATGAGTTGCTGTGTCAGGGTTCCTACCTCCCCCTTCGAAAACCGGAACATGAGCAAATGCGGGAGTAAATACAAAATAAATACAAGCCACTAAAATACACAGCAAGGCAGAATATCTTGATATCCTCCATTTCATAGACTAAACTCTCACCTGCTGTCAGTAAATAGGTATCAGAATCTAGAATTAGAAATAAAATCCCTGATTTATGTTCAGGTTTAAAATTTATTTCAGGCTTTAAAGATCAAAGTTTCCTGTCGAAAGCCCTTTCTGAGATGCATTCAAAATTCATCTTATGCGAATCTGGGATATCCCTCCTGAGAAAATGTGCCGGAACCACCTGTTAGGGGAGCATCGAGAATTACATGCTTTATGGTCCATAATAATCAACAACAAGAAAGCTTATGCCCATCATCCTGAGACTCTGCGCTGGAAAGGAAAACTAAAAGCCCTCTACCTGAGGCATGAAGCTCTGGTCAATGAGATGACTGCGAGAGGTTATAAGCACCATACCCCCCTTGACCCTGCTCTTGCGACAGGAAAAGCCGTGCAGGACGAGTTTGTGAATACCTATGAGGAGCAGGTCCGGATCCTGAAAGAAAGAGGGTGTAAATGCAGGGTTTGATCCTGCTTTTTTAAGGGAACTCTGACTCAGCTTTTATGTACAGTGACTCCCTTTCGTCTGCTGACAGTATCTTTTCAATTGCCAGGGAGAAGAGGAGAATCAGGGGAATGCATACTGCTACTTGAATTACCGTGAACTTCGCTCCCATATATGAAATTTCATAGATTAAAAGAGGAATTTTAGTCGTGGACCATACTCCAAGGAAAAATAATACATATGCAAATTTTGCTTTTTTCTTCATTAGAAGCACGGCAATCGGAAAAGCGATATAAAGGGGGCCTGCTGCAGCAGATCCTAAGAATAAAGCTGTGAGTATTCCTTTAAGGCCTGAACTTTCTCCCATATACCTGATGAATGTTTCTTTAGGGACCCATACATCTAGCAGGCCCATAAAAATAAAAATAGGAGGAATAAGGCCTAGCATTTCCTGCGTGTTCGATACTGAAATTTCTAAGGCTTTAAGACCTGCAGGCGAGTTTACACAATACAGAACGATTATAACAAAAGAAGTAACTATAACGAATCTTAATCTTTTTATCAAGGAAAAGGCTCTTTTTTTCAGACTCATTTTTTCATTTTTGGTTTTTTTATTTTCAGGTTTTACATATTTATTCTCGGAACTGATGGATATGCCCTGAATACTCATTACATGAACCTCCAGATCACTATTGTGAAAATTAGAGACACAAAAAATGCGAATGCGTTTCTCAGGATTGCTATGCGTCTGCTGAAGTATTTGATTTCAAGGGGCAAGGTTACAATTCCAACTGCCATAAGTGAAGAAACGAAGGCTGCAATCTGTGCATATCCTGCTCCCCCATTAAGAAGGGCAGCTCCCAGTGGAAAAGCAACAAAACCAGGAATCAGTGCAATAGAACCTGCCGTAAGTGAAAGAACAATACCAGAAAAACCAGACTCGGAACCAATAAGCATTGAAATGGCCTCCGGGCTTAAAACAGCTAAAGTAATTCCTGCAAACATCATAACCGATAGGATTTCCGGAAGAAGACCTGAAAAGGACCTCCAGGCTTTAAGAAGAGCAATTTTTGTTTTTTTCTGATCCTTTAAGTAAGAAATAATCAGAAAAAGAAATGCAGAGATATAAAGATAAATGGTATTCAGGGAAATCATCTCTTTTTAGCTGTACTGGTATTTTGGGCTTAAATTTGCAATTTTTCGTAAGTCTCCAGGAAAAAATCCAGGTCTTGCCTTCTTTTTTCAATATCCTGCTTGAGTTCACTTAGTCTTTCCATTCCTTTCAGAGTTATTCGATACCATTTTTTTGCAGGTCCGGGTTCCGATGTGTCCCAGTAGGCTTCAATGGCTCCTTCTTTTTCCAGACCATTCAGTGCCCTGTAAAGAGCAGGGGTATCTATTAGATTGAAGGGCATCTCCTCATCAAGTCTTTTAAACAGAAGGGCTCCATAAGCCGGCTTCTGTGCCAGAAAAAGAAGTATAAAAGCTGGGGTATGGCGAAAGTATTTGTTCATGGACATGATCGATACATCTGATTCTGCTTGCTTATATGGAATCTTATTCTTTCTTCTTACTACTTTTAACACCTTAGTGTATTTAACACTATGGTGTGTTTCGTATGTACAGTTTTCCATGAATCTGTGAGACTTATGAAGACAGGTCAGAACTATGAAAGAGAATGTGAGCAGATTAAACTGCCAGTTCAGAAAATCAACAATCAAGAAAGTTTAATCTCAGCTCTTCTGTATATGTTTTCTCAGGGATCAACAGGAGAATATCTTCTTGATTGTACAGGAAATGGGCAGAAAAAAGAGGAACACTTGCTCTTCAGGAACTATAGATATATATCGATCTCTCAACTCTTTCTACTTTCTTTTAAAGAAAGTTCTATTTTTATATTTATAGTTATCGATATATTCTTATATAATAACGTAATATAGAGAGACTAAACAAAATCTCTGGAAAGATCTGTTTCTGAACTCAGCTAAGTGGAAAAATGAGTTAAAGTGAGTTCTAAGACTGCTTCTTACTCAGAGGTTATTCCATTATTTGTCAAGAATCTCAGGGACTTCAATGAAACCTGTGCTGGATGAAGAGGAAATATGGGTTCTCGAATGCATAAAAGAAGCTAATCTGGATCGGGGCTTCCATATTCGGGACATAATCAAAAAAGCAAAAACAGAGTATGGATTATCCAGGTCAACAGTTTATGAAATCGTAGGCTATTTGGAATTTCATGACCTGGTAAAAACGAATAAACTCGGCAATCGCGAACTTGATCCAAATATTCAATATTGTGTAACATGTACGAGTTGCGGCAAAGAAATTCCCGGGAATGAATATATCAAAGAAAGCGGGAGGGCAATATGCGAGGATTGTTATTTGGAAGGGCATCAGAGAATAAAGTTTGCAGACCCTGTAGCAGTGCGCTCCAAAAGGCTTTTCAGAAAACAACATGGGTTTGAAGGGACTGAGGGCCTGACAGAACTGCAAAAAGAAATCTATAGGTTTATCCTGGAGGAAGGAGGAGCTACACCCGAAAAGATTTCAAATTTATTCAAGCTTACCTTGCAGGAAACCAGGAATCAGCTTGCAATACTCAGGCACTGCGAGCTTTTAAAGTGGAGAAAAATGGGAGAAGAGATGTACATGGTTCCCTTTGATTCTTAAATTTTTTATATCTTGATACACTCAGGAGGTGAAAGGTTGGCAGAAAAATTCGATATGAATGAAAGGATGAAAGCAATGGCCGGGGAACTTCCGGGAGTAATGAACGCTCTGATGGGACTTCATTCGGAAGTTGTCAAAGACGGAGCTTTAAGTGCTCGAACAAAAGAGCTTATGATGGTAGGGATTGCAGTTGCACTGCGCTGTGAGCCCTGTCTATGGAAGCATGTTCCTGAGGCTGCAAGCCTGGGAGCAACCCGTGAAGAGATTATGGAAGCTGTAAGTACCGCAATATTGATGGCAGGAGGACCTGCAGTAGCTTACGGATCAGTAGTCGTCCTCAAAATTCTTGATGAGCTTAATGTCTAAACTCTGGAGTGATAAAAGATGGTCGAAGAAAAAACCAGCTCTGCCGCATGTGCAGTTTGCGGGTGTGAGCTATCAGAAGAGGATAGTATCGAAAAAGACGGGCAGATTCTTTGCGAAGACTGCTATATAGAAAGTAGTCATAAGATCCAGGCATGTGATCCATGGGCTGTCCGTTCTAAAAAGATTTTCAGGGAAGAAGCCGGACTTGAAGGGACTGAAGGCCTGACAGAACTGCAAAAAGCCATTTATGATTTCATAGTCTCCCGGGGCGGGGCAAAAAAAGAAGAAATTGCAGAAAAATTTGGAATCTCTGCAAGGGAGACCGAAAACCAGTTTGCTCTTCTAAGACACTGCGAGCTGGTAAAAGGGCAGAAAAGGACAGATGGAGTATATCTTGTGCCTTTTGAAGTCAGATAAGTTTAAAATATACAGCTTTTATTTTTTTTCTTTTCTAACCAACAGACAGAGCCTTGCATGGATTTATTTTCGGAGATGAATCCAGCTTAAATAACACCTGTTCATGCCTTATCCCTTCTCAAAACTCTTACCACCGTCCAAAACTGTTTCATAATTGAAGATTAATTTATCTTTTAAGACGATAAATATCAGGTTTTTATATTGTCAAAGGTTTCAGCCGGGGTGGTTTTATTGGACAGCTCAAAGCATTATTTTAATCCAGAAATCGAGACCATGGATAGGGGAGAACTCGATGCTCTCATTGAGGAACGGGTGCGCTATACAGTAAGATATGCAGCTGAAAATTCCCCTTTTTACAGAAAATGGTTTGAAAAACACGGAGTAAATCCGGGAGATGTTAAAACCCATGAAGACTTGCTTGAACTTCCAATCATCTCCGGGAAAACAATCCGGGAAAACCAGCCTCCTGAGGAAAAGGATTTCCTGTTCAGGAGTGTGGGCTGGGAAGATGTTTTTACAATCCACGAGACCAGCGGCACGAGTGGGACTCCGAAGAGCTTTTTCCTTACCTGGGAAGACTGGGAGCGCTATGCTGAAAAGTACGCTAGGGTTTTCAGGTCTCAGGGTTTCGGGCCCGGAGACAGGGTAGTTGTCTGTGCATCCTATGGAATGAATGTGGGAGCAAACACAATGACTCTTGCAGCCAGACAGCTGGGTATGAGCATTATTCCTGAAGGAAAGTGCACTTTTCCTCTGCGTGTTATTAAAACCTACAGACCGACAGGCATAGTGGGCAGCGTATTCAAGCTCCTGAACCTTGCTCGCAGAATGCAGGCTGAGGGCATCGACCCAGGGCAGTCCGGCGTGAACAAGCTGGTTGTGGGAGGAGAAGCCTTTGCTGACGAGTCAAGAAATTATCTCTCTGAAATATGGGGCTGCCCTGTCTACAACACCTACGGGAGCACGGAAGGGACAATGTGCGGAGAGTGCACTGAGATCTCAGGGCTGCACGTTCCCGAAGACTTTGTTCATCTTGATGTTTACGACCCTCATTTAAAGGAATTCGTGCCTGATGGGGAATGCGGAAGAGTTGTCCTGAGTACGCTTCTGCCTGTCGGGGCAAAAGCAGGAAACCTTCTTTTAAATTACGATACTGAAGACACAACTGTTGTCCTTACGCGCAAAAAATGTGCCTGTGGAAGGACCCATATGAAAATTTTCACTCCCCAGAGAGAGGCAGAAACCGTCTGGGTTGAAGGAACTCCTTTTAACCGTGTAGATGTAGAAAGAGGCGTCTTTCAGAGTGGGAACATGGACTACCTGACAGGAGAGTATGAAGCTTTTCTCTATGGTGCGGAAGACGAAGGAGAAACCGTACTCAGGGTCAGTTTAGAATACGAAAATCCAGAAACCTGTGATAGGGACCTTATACAGGAAAACTTTATTCGCTCTTTCCTTAAATATAAGCCTCCTCTTTCCAGGGCTTATGAAGACGGCACTTTCAAGATTCTCTTCAACTTCACAGGTCCCAAGGGCCTTGAACTGTACAAAATCAAAGGAAGGCCAAAAAGACTTGTAGACAGAAGATAATTTTTAATCTACGTTTTAATTTTTATTCTTGTGTTAACTTCTTAACTTCCATTAAAATGTCTTGTTTATTTATATCTTTTGAATATTCTTCCTTTCATTCTTATTTTTTTTCTATTTTTGTCGTTTTTATTCTTTTATTGACACATTGTCTCATTCATTAATGCCAGATTTTATAGCTCCCAAACATTAATATAGTGAGGGATGAATTAACATATGAGCATAACTCTTTTATATTAATGGTCAAGTGAAAAAAACATATATAGTATTACTTACAATAAGTTAATGTATTATCATTCGGATAAATTACAAATTACTTGGTGATACGATGGAAACAGAACTTATGAGGATAGGGGTCTCCCTTCCCGACACCCTTCTTGGTAAATTTGATGAGATTATAGAAAAAAGAGGTTATTCTTCCCGCTCGGAAGGCATAAGGGACGCCATCAGGAGTTATATTTCTTATTACGAGTGGATGGGTGACATTAAAGGCCATCGTGTCGGGACAGTCGCCGTTATTTACGACCACACGAAGCGCGGTCTTTCAAATGCACTTGCAGATATACAGCACAACTACTCTCACCTGATAAAGTCTTCAGTGCACATTCACCTTGACCATGATAACTGTTTTGAGGTAATTGTTCTTGATGGGGACGGCGAAGAGATTAAAGAGCTTGCCGAATCCATTATGGCCCTTAAAGGGGTAAAATTCTCAAAACTTACCACTGTGGCCTCAAACGAAAAGATTTAAGCCTATCCTGCCTGATAAGACTCCACAGACATAATTTGATGCTTTGGAATCTCGAGGAGACAGATTTCTTAAGTTATAAGAAGTCCCTCAGTTCCTTAGCTTAACTTTTTTCGAAATGTTTTTCAATATACTTCAGGAGCAGATTTCCGAATTCTGTAAGGTAATAAATCTGGAAACTGCGCTCTCTCTTCGAATCCACAAGTCCTGCTTCCTTTAAAAGCTTGAGGTGGTAAGAAAGTGCGGAGTGTTTTTGATCGGTAGCTTCAACGAGGACACAGACGCAGAGGCTCTGGACTTCGAGGGCTTTAAGAATTCTCAGACGGGTAGGATCTGCAAGAACCTTGAACAAACCGACGATCTCTTCAACATCTTCATTAAGGGCCGTGTGAACAGCTTCAAGCACATCTTCCGGAAGGGAATAAGCCCCTCTGACTTCTATTAATTTTTTTTCAGACATTTCTTCCACTCAGGCCTTTTTTCGCTTACCACAACTTAAGGTAAAGCATGTGGTCGTTAATTTAACTTCCTGTTTAAAGCTTTCAGTTATTTATTCTCATCTTATTACTCTCTTTCACTTCTAAATTACTTTATCTTCTAAATTTCTGGACTTGTTACTGTTCCGGGCTTTGGGTTGTGATTTAAATTTCTTTAATCTCCAGGCTTGAGAAATTTCATCTATCGTTTCTATTGATTCCTCTTTTCATGTTTTTACATCCCTTTTAGAGTATCGGTATTCGTGGAGAGGACCTCTCTCCATCTGAATCCCAGTTCCGATAAGGCGAGCCCCCCTCCAAGCAATGTGATTGAGTTTTTTATTATGTGATCCAGAACAGCGACAGTAAACCCGAGTTCGGGTCGAATTCCTCCAAGCCCGAAAACTGCAGTAAGGGCAACCTCATATGTTCCTATAGCTCCAGGAGTAACCGGAAAGGTTTTTGCGATGTTTCCGAGAGCTACTGCCAGGAAGACCAGGGATATGGTAAATGCTGAAGACAGATCTACTCCGGCTGTCGGAAAGGCTTTCAGGACCAGAAAGCAGGTAAGGATATCCATGCCCCATATGAGGAGAGAGGATGCAACCACTGCAAGAAATGCTCCCGGACGGACTGCAATCACACTCATTTGACGGATAAAAGTGGATGCAAACTCTTTTATTTTACTAAGAGGTTCCCCTGAGAAATTTGCCGAAGTTTCTTTCCTAACTTCCTTTTTACTGCGGCTCTCTCTAAAAGATAACGTAAAGATGGCTACAAAGAAAAGGAGGACTGCAATCCCTGAGAACCTGATTAGTGACTCCATCCAAGAAGCAAGTTCAAACCTGGTAGCTACGCCTGAGGATGCAAGTACGGCAATGAAAGTAATTGCAATTATGTCAAAGACTCTTTCCACTGTCAGAGAGGAAAAGCTAGTTGTAAAAGCAAGATCTTTACTTTTTTTCAGGATATACATCCTGCTAAGGTCTCCTATTCTTGCTGGAAGGATTACATTTGCAGATTGGCTGATGAAAATACTCCCGGTAAGAAATCCAAGTCCGTAATGGTTTCCTAGTCTTTTAAGGATCTGCTGGAAACGAACTCCTCTAAGCGGCCATGAGGCGCAGTAAACAAGAGAAGCAAGAGCCAGGCTGCCCAGAGATACCTGCTTTATATTTTCCAGAACTTCGGATGCACCCAGAAATGTTGCAGCAAGTGCGAGAATCATAAGTGCAAGAAAAGCTGTCAGGAACATTTTTCCTTTCCCTGAAAATAAGCCAGGAAAAAAGAGTTCCCACCAGAGACGGAAGACCTCCGACCCCATTCCAACAATATCCTTTGCAAAATTAACCTTGCTTGATCCTCCATGCCTCCAGTACACAGGGAACTCAAGAACCCTGTATCCCCGATACTGGGCTCTGACAAGCAATTCGGTATCCCAGAACCAGTGCTGGTTCTCAATTTCATCAAGCAGTTCAAAAAGAGGTCCTCTCCTAAAAGCCTTGAAACCGCACTGGTGGTCATAGAGTTTTGAATGCAAAAGAAGCCTGACCATGGAGTTATATCCTCTGCTTGCAAACTCCCGTTTAAAAGGTCTTTTTGCATCGCTTTCAGGCATTATTCTCGAACCGGTGGCAAAGTCATAACCCTCCGTACTTACAGCTTTGATCAGCTTTTCCAGATACTTCATATCTGTTGCAAGATCTACATCAATATAACAGAGTACCTCCCCCGAGGCTGCCTTAAAAGCCCTGTTAAGAGCTCTCCCCCTTCCCTGTCGTTCATCGGAATGCAGGTGTTTGACATAAGGGTACTGTTCCGAAAGCCTCGAAGCTATCCGGTCCGTACCGTCCGTGCTTCCGTCCTCTGCTATGATAATCTCAAAAGAATGAGTTATCTTTGAAAGAGTCTCTGCTGTTATCGAGACCGTGTTTTCTATTCTGGCGGCTTCATTATAAGCGGGCAGAACTACCGAGACGCTGGTTATACGAACGACCTCTTGATGTTTATCTTCTCTTTATACATAAACCGAGCTTTTATATTGACTGCAGTTTCATATCAAATTCCGTTAATTCGAATATTCATATTTAAAAAATGCACTTGGAATTCCATTTTATAAAATGCATTTGTGAAATCTGTTTTGAAACGTATTTATGAAAAGTATTTATGAAACAATGTTCAGATACTGAAATAAATCATATATTTTATTTAAAATGAAAATTTTTTGCCTGGATCAGGTTTCTCTCTGAAAGAGGAAAATTATAGTATCCTTTTTACGGGTCTTTCTTTAATTTATATATTGTGACTGAGCCCTGATAAACCGGTTCAAAATAAGTTTCATTCTCGAATTTTTCCGTTTTTACCTGATATATTTGCTGTTCAAGCCGACCAATATACACATAGCTTACGTTATATTTATCCATTAGCTCAACCGCTTTCTCTTCGCTGTCAGTGGAATAAATCGAGCGAACATCTTCTATTCTCTTTCTTACTTCTGCATGGTCTCTTCCCCAGAACCTCTCATGTCTTGCCCACCCAATGACTGTAGGTAGTCCCGTGTTTGCAGAAACCCGGCAGGCATAACTGTAACTGCTGTCATCTTCAGAAGCTTCAAGAATCACAGGCGAGCCTTCGGTGTTCTCCTGCATCCACTCTATGGCATTGTAGTCTCCCATATCCAGCTCCCTCATATATCCCATCCCATCAAGGGTAGGCTTGGCATTCATATCTTTTACTCTCGTGAAGGTTGATACTACAGGAAAAATGGCACAGGAGATGATCAGGAATACAAGTACAGCTGTCCATGCTTTTTTTACAACTCCATTCAAAAGCTTTCTGTTTCCGGTTTTTCCCTGGTAACGTAAATTAAGTTCATAATACGAGTAAGAGGCTGCAATGGCAAGGAAGATCCATAAATGCATGTAAAATTTGAAAACCGTGTTCATACGGGCAAAATTCCCTGAAATGGGGTCGTCAAGAAAAATAAACTCACAGAGTAGGGCAATAAAAGCAGATGTTGCTGTTAGAAGAGACACAAATCCTGCCACGCTTCTTTCCGGTATGTCCTTCAGGAACAGAAACAGGGAAAGAGCAAGCAGGGGTAAAAGTATCGTAAGCAGAGGAATAACCCATACTTTTGAAAGCATTACTGAAATACCTGCCAGCAGAAGAAAAAATCCAATTTTTCTTCCAGAACCCAGACGAGTTACAAGGAATGAAAAGACCAGAAAAAGAAAAAGTCCGAAAAGGATCAGGAACTTATCAATCTGTGTCCTGAACGCAGGCACAACAAAGTCAAATCCTCCTGCAGCCTGGGGATTAAATGACAGATAAAAAGGTAAATACGGCAGGAAACTGAAAATGGAAATAAAAATTATCGAATTGGAGAATTTAGCAATAGTCCCGAATAAATTCCTATTATGGATATAATTCCCGCAATAAAACGCAAAAACAACTAGAAATGTCAGACTGAAATATACAGGAAAGTCCCAGGAATTGGATGGAAACAAAAAGCCGAGAGATATAGAAAATGTAAAAAGTGCCAGACAGTTTTCAAACACTGAACTTTCATTTTTCCTGAAATACATATTCAAGAGAAAAACAAGTATAAGCAACTGAAACGGGATTGCAAGCATATGAGAGTGAAGGTCCCCATGTATGAAGCTGAAGTACGGGAATTCATTTATTGTAAAAGGGATGACTCTTGAACTGCTCCAGTAATATCCTCTTGAGACCTGCTCATGCTGGATATATATAGATACGAACTCTATAAGTCCCTGCAGATTTCCGAGCAGCATTCCAAACCCTGCAGTCAGGATTCCGTACTTGATTTTCCCATATGTAAGATTGTACCCTATACCGAAGAAGGCGTTCAGAGACAGGGCAAAGGTCAGTGCAATTGCCAGGTTAAAAAGGATAGAGGGGTTGACGCCGCTGAGTTTTCCAGTTACTGCCACGGAAAGATATCCGAAATAGTAGTAAAAATCCATGAGCCCGCCTGAAAACCAGGGGTCCAGAGGAGGAAAAGAAGTAGTTTTTATCACTGCATTTAAAAATGCAAAGTCCATAAATTTTTCATGCATATATATCTCGGGCAGGTGCACACGTACGAGCAAGAAAAAAAAGAAGCCTGAAACGAACACCAATTCGTTCATGATAAGAATCTTCCTGCTTGGGAGAAGCCGCTGTTTCCGGTAAAGGATAGCAGATATAAGGCAAAGCACGAGAAATGCCATCAGGATCGCAATAAGATTGAAACCCAGTACGTACGAAAAAATCCAGGAAAGATAGGTGACGAGTATAATTCCAAGGGTCCTGGATACAGAATATCCTCCATCAGCAAGTTTGTTTCCTGCGTTTTGAGTTAGCGGAATCGAAATGAATCCCAGAGTTTCTATAAGAAAAAACCATAAAATTATATGAAAGTAGTCTGACACTGTTCCCTTCCCCTATGTGTAGAGAGCAGGCTTTCAACTGAGTCAATCTTCAGTTTTTCCGGCAAAATGCAATTCTGAGATCTGCTTTAAGCGGAAGCCCCAAACTTCAAATCTGAAGTATGCTCTTCAAACCACAATTGTAATTCGTACTCCCTCAAATTACACCGCTGAAAATTTCATTTAACTGCGATATTGTCATATTTTCGTATGTTGCATCCTGCAAAATAACGTTCCTGAATTTTCCGTATAAAGCAAATCTGGCATCCCCACCATAATCCAGAGTAGCTTTTACGAACCAGTAAAGTCTCAGGAGGTTTTTTAAAGATTTTCCCCCAGGTCTTACCTCCCTTTTTTTAATCTGTAACGAGAGACATATATCGATAATATATATTTTGTTAATATACTTATATTTCTGTCGAGCGGGAACTTGTTTTTCTTTTCCTTCCTGTCTTATTCTTTGAAGCGGTCTTTAAAATTATTGTAGTAAATTAGTGCATTTGTTGTGATATTTGTTATCTTAAAATAGGCCTTCGTAAATAATGGTAGCCATGAAAATGCTAATTAACGGAAAAGCTGCAGGGGCGTGCGGAGGCGAATGCTTTGATGTTAAAAACCCTGCAACAGGTGAACTTCTAGAGCAGGTCCCGAGAGGCACAGAGGATGACATTGCCCTTGCGGTAGAAGCCGCTGTGTCGGCTTTTGAAGGCTGGGCCTCCACATCTCCACAGCAGAGAGGTATGGTTTTTTACAGAGCTGCAGGAGTTGTCAGGCAGAGGAAAGAGGAGCTTGCTACTCTGCTCACGCAGGAACAGGGAAAACCTCTTGCAGAGGCCAGAAACGAAATTGAAGGTTTCGCACACGTTCTTGAATACTACTGCGGGCTTGCAGGCAGTTTGCGGGGTGACTTTATCCCTGTTCCGGGAAATGGGTATGCCTTTACCGTAAAGAAGCCTCTGGGAGTTTGTGCGGCTATAATTCCCTGGAACATGCCTGCCCTGATCATGAGCTGGAAAATTGCTCCTGCTTTGATTTCGGGCAACACTTTTGTCCTGAAACCGGCAAGCAGCACTCCCCTTACAAACCTCACTCTGGCTTCTGTCCTGAATGAAGCTGGCCTGCCCGCAGGTGTTCTGAACGTAATTACAGGCTCTGGCGAGACTGCAGGAGAGAGTCTTGTACGTAATCCCCATGTAAAAAAAATCTCTTTTACAGGAGAATCCGGGACAGGGATAAGAGTAGCTGAACTTGCAGCCAGCGGAATGAAAAGGGTTACCCTTGAGCTGGGAGGGAGTGACCCCATGATCGTATGTGATGATGCCAATCTCGAAAGTGCAGTTGCAGGAGCTATTAGAGGGAGATTTTACAATTGCGGTCAGACCTGTACGGCTGTCAAGAGGCTGTATGTTTTTGAATCCGTTGCTGAGGAGTTCATAAGTAAACTCAAAGCAGGCGTTAGAAATTTAAAAGTCGGTAACGGGCTGGATAACAATACAGATATGGGGCCTCTTAACAACAGCCATCAGATGGAATATATAAAAGAACTCGTAGCAGAAGTCAAGGAAAAGAGTGAAGGCAGAATAATTACCGGAGGAAAAATTCCTTCATTCAAAGGTTCCGATAAAGGATATTTCTTTGAACCTACCCTGGTCTCAGACGTGCCTGAAGACTCCAGACTCCTCAAAGAGGAAGTATTCGGACCTGTGTTACCCATAGTCAAGGTGAAAAATCTGGATGAGGCGATAGAGGAAGCTAACAGGAGCAGTTACGGGCTTGGTGCATCTGTCTGGACAAAAGATCTGGACAGGGCAAGGATGGGGTGCGAACAGTTAAATGCAGGGATTATATGGGTCAACCAGCATTTCAAGGTAGCTCCCGAAGTTCCTTTCGGAGGAATTAAAGGGAGCGGATTCGGAAGAGAAAACGGACCTGATGTCCTTTCCGAATATCTGGAAACCAGAACCATTATGCTAAAGACTTGATTTTGGAACATAAAATCCGGTAAACAGGGATATTATAACAGAGTTACTAGAACAGAATATTAAAAAAGAACATTAAAACAGAACATAAAACGGGATTTGATACATTTATTTGCTTGAGAGTATAAAATAAAGATTTTCGATGAGCCTTAATCAGCCGGCTCACCGAGTTTCTTTAAGTAAACTGACAGGTAAACTGATACCTTAAGGTAAACTTATACTTTATCTATTAACTTACTTTTTGTACTTGGGCAGAAGCTGCATGAATTCGGAAGCTTCCATTACGGGGACGCTGTCAATCACGCAGATATCAGACCAGGGCAGGTTGAATGCTCCGTAAGCTTCGGCACTTTCTGCTTCGTAGAGAATGTAATAGCGGTTTCCGGAAAGGTCAACCCACTGGTTGATAACATCGATTCCTTCTGGAATTTCCAGTTTCTTAAAGTGTTCAAGGATCTTATCGCGATTCGAAGGGTCCCAGGTACTAACATCCATGAATAACATCTTTTACCACTCCTTTTATTTTTCTATGCCGCCCATACCCCTTCCCGGAAGCTCAGGCAGCTTCTGTTCAGCATCCGGGTTCTTTTTTGAGAACTCATCCACTGGAAAGCATATATATTTCCCTATACCATCCCTGTATAGGGACGGCACGTGTGCTCCCAAAAGCCGGTTCACGGCAGAAATTTAAATTGTTTTTAAGCTTCTCTGCCCCTCCTTATCTGCCATTCTCAAGTCCCCATGAGTGACAAATCTGGGTGAGACAGGTAACCGGCAGAAATAAATTCTGCAGGTACAGACAGTATAATATCATCCCTTAGGCTATATAATAGTTCGTCCGAAAGGATTGTTTTGAGTTAAATATCCTTATTTATATACACAGCTCTATTTTTTAGATTTTATATTTAACCCTGAATAGTCTCTAACCAGTCGGCTGATATTATCCTGTATGTCCTGAAGGGATGTTCTGTTTTTTTATCATTTCGCCGCGTGAGGATGTAGCTGGCCTTCAAATTTCTTTTTTATTAACTTTTAGTTCCTTTTTCTTTCATCAACAGTTCCGCTGATTCAAACCCGGCTTTTACCGAGCCGTTCATGCTTCTTTCCGGATAATTACTTGAGGAGAACATACCTGCGAGGTAGAGTCCGGAAGGACCTGCAGCAAAAGGAAGGACTTTTTCAAGGTAACCCTGTTCGTATACGGGAGCTGTATCTATTCTGCGGTATAATTTTGTCCAGAGTACATCCTTTCTTGAGAATTCGGGAAACATTCTTTCTAGCCCTTTCAAATAGGAATCGATAACATCTTCTTCTTTCTGCGTCCAGAGAGGGCTCTTTCTATTCTGGAAATAGGACGTCACATAAACGAGATTTTCTCCATAATCTTCAAAAGGCAAAAAGTTAGTGTGTTCGATTACAGCTCCAAAAGGCACATCTGCTTTTATGTTCAGCCAGTAATTCCCGTCTCCCATAAGCCTACTGTCAAGCCCTATCAAAGCACATGCTGTCCCTTGATAGTGTATGTTCCTCAGGGTATCGTGAAGAGCTCCCAGCTTGCCTCCGGTGATTGAATCCAGTACCACTGGTTCTGCAGTTGAGATTACCGCGTCGCAGGCAACAAAATCTCCATTAACGATCACTCCCTCTACGGCGTTGTCTTTAATCATAATCTCTGTTACTTCCCTGTTTGTTCTGATCTCCCCACCGTTTGCAGTTATCTCACCTGCAAGGGCTTCTATAAGGGAGTTAAACCCTCCTCTCATGTATCCCAGTTTCTCTCCTTCTTTTCCCCTATCGGATCTTATTTTCACCCTTCCGATAAGCCAGGCAGCTGAAACGTTTTCGGCATTGTCTCCGAATTTGCTTTTCATCAGGGGAGCAAAAAAGTTTTCATACACGGACTTCCCTGCAGTATCAAGAATCCAGTCCTTTGCTTTTACCCTGTCATAGGGTGTCGTGTCTTTTATCAGCCTTATCCTTAAGACCAGCAGGCCAAGTTTTGCCAGATCAAGAATGGAAAGAGGGCTAAAATGTAAAATCTCAACAGGCGTATTCATGGGATAATTTTTACCGTCCACAAAATAGGCGTTTTTTCCTTCCAGCCATAGCATCTGCTTTTCGAGTCCCAGTTCCTTTATAAGGGCGAGAAGTTCTGAATCACTCCTGAATATGTGGTGGTAGTACTTTTCGATGAAGTATTTTTTTTCGGAGTGTGCTATAGAGTAGCTTGCGGACATACCCCCGATATCAGGGTCTTTTTCAAAAATGAGGACTTCGTTAGCTCTGCAGAGCCTGTAACCTGCTGACAAACCGGCAAGCCCGCTTCCGATTATTACTATCTTCATGTGTACTTTTTCCCTTTATCCTTTTACTGTTAAACTAATTCTTAATATCTGGTGTTTATAATCACAAAGTTCCTATATAGAAAAATAGATAGACTCCTCATATATTTCCCGGGAAAGATTTTGTAGACTGCAATTACTTAAAAAAACCCCTTTTGCATATCGATATGTCTAACCGATATATATACATTAAACTTACTTATATTATATTGCAGGACATACTGAGTCTGAATTATCTGGTTATAAAACAGTGAGGGTGAGGGTTGTACTACGATCAGGAGATTAGCTCGGTTTTTGAGGAACTGAGGACATCAGAGAAAGGGTTAAGCCCTGAAGATGCTGAAAAGAGACTGGAAGAATACGGGAAAAACGAACTTAAAGAAAAAGAAAAGGTCTCTGTTTTTAGACTCTTTCTTTCACAGTTTAAAAGTATTTTGATTTTTATCCTTATAATTGCCTCTGTCGTTTCGGCTGCACTTGGTGAAGCTATCGATGCGGTGGTGATTTTATTTACCGTATTTCTTGCCGGCGTCCTCGGTTTTGTGCAGGAGTACAGAGCCGAAAAGGCAATTGAGCTCCTTAAATCCCTTACCTCTCCAGAAGCAGTCGTAATAAGGGGTGGATCTGAAAAAGAGATCCCATCTACAGAACTGGTTCCCGGTGACGTAATTCTACTTCAGACAGGAGACCGTATTCCTGCAGATGCCAGGATAATTAAAGAGTTTAACCTTAAAGTTGACGAATCCTCTCTTACCGGAGAATCCGTTCCTGTTCAGAAAACTACCGACGCCCTGCCTGCAGATACTGCCGAGGCTGACAGGAAGAATATGGTTTATGCAGGGACTGCGGTTGCCTATGGGAGAGGGAAGGCTGTTATTACGGCAACAGGCATGAAAACTTCTTTTGGAGAACTCGCAGGGCTTCTCGGAACAATAGAAAGATCGAGAACCCCTCTACAGGAAAGTCTTGATAAATTCGGCAGATGGATTGGCGCGGCAACTCTCGTAATCGTAGCTTTTGTTGCAGTGCTCGGTATTTTTTTAGGCTTTCCTCCTCTTGATATGTTTCTCTGGGGTGTTGCGCTCGCAGTTGCTGCTATCCCTGAAGCCCTTCCTGCGGTTGTGACAGTAGGGCTGGGGCTCGGAGTAAGGCGCATGGTCAAAAGGCATGCACTTGTAAGAAAACTGCCTTCCGTAGAAACTCTGGGTGCTACGAATGTCATATGTTCGGATAAAACGGGCACGCTGACTCAGAACAAAATGACAGTTGAAGGAATGTATGTTAACGGAAAGATCCTCAGGGTCACGGGACAGGGATATAATCCAGAAGGAAAATTTCTAAAAGGCGATTTAGAAAAAAGTGGTTCGGAAGTTTCCGCGGACGACGAGCATCTTCGTGTTCTCCTGCTAGGGGCTGCTCTATGTAACGACTCAAACCTCTATAAAGAAGAAGACGTATGGAAAATTACAGGAGACCCGACGGAAGCAGCTCTTGTAGTCGCCGCGACAAAAGCTGGATTTGAAAAATCCGAACTTGACCGGAAATATCCCAGGCTTGCAGAAATACCCTTTTCTTCCGAAAGCAAGAGAATGACCACCTTCAATAAACTGGAAGACGGCCTGGACAGTTTTCTTGATTCCGAACTTGTGGCTTTTTCAAAAGGAGCTCCGGAGGTTATCCTTGGTTCGTGTACGAAGATTTTTCTCAATGGTGAAGTAAAGGCTTTGACTCCTGAACAGAAACAGGAGATCTCCGAAATAGTTAAAGAGCTTGCTGACCAGGCCCTTCGAGTTATGGCTTTTTCTTTCCGTCCTCTTGAAGAAGGTTTTTCTCCCGATAAAGTTTCTTCCGGGGAAATTCCTGCAGAAAAGGTCGAAGAAGATATGGTCTTTTCAGGACTGGTTGGTATGAGAGACCCTCCGAGAGAAGAAGTAAAAGCTGCAATCAAAACCTGCGAGGATGCCGGCATCAAGACCGTAATGATAACCGGAGATCATAAGATTACGGCAGCTGCAATTGCGCGAGAACTCGGGATTTTGAAAGAAAATGACCTAACTCTTACGGGTTCTGAACTCGACAGCCTTGAAGATAAGGAGTTTGAAGATAGAGTTGAAAAGGTCTCGGTTTACGCGCGGGTCTATCCTGCTCACAAACTGAGGGTGGTAGAAGCACTTAAAAAGAAAGGCTATGTTGTAGCAATGACCGGTGATGGGGTTAATGATGCTCCTGCCCTGAAAGCTGCGGATATGGGCATAGCCATGGGAATTACAGGTACGGACGTCAGTAAAGAAGCCTCAAGCATGATCCTGACTGATGACAATTTTGCATCCATTGTCTCGGCAGTTGAAGAAGGGCGAAATATTTTCAAAAATATCAAAAATTTTATCACCTACGGGCTGTCAGCCCATATAGGGGAGGTTCTCATTGTCCTCATAGCAATCCTGGGCTGGCAGATACTGCCGCTACTTGCAGTACAGATCCTGTGGATCAACCTGATTACAGACGGTCTGCCTCCGATGGCTCTTTCTGTTGAACCTCCTGACAGGGGGCTTATGAGGCAGAAGCCCAGGAACGTTGAACAGGGACTTATCACCCGACGTGAAATTGCTGCAGGATTTGGGCTTGGAGGGCTTATTGCCGCTCAGGCACTGACAGTTCTGGCCTGGGCTCTGGACAGCGGTTTTTCAACTTCAAAACTGCAGACTCTGATCTTTACACTCATAGTCTTTTCAGAGATGTTCAATGCCTTCAACTGGCGTTCTGACAGGTATTCGGTCTTTTCTCTTGGGCTTTTTACGAACAAAGCTCTGGTCTATGCGGTCCTGACCACTATAATCCTGCAATTGATGGTAATTTATGTCCCATTCCTTCAATTTGCTTTCAGGACAGTTCCCCTTTCTCTTTATGAGTGGGGGATCATACTGGCTTTAGCTTCCACTACCCTGATATCTATGGAGATTGTAAAACACATAAGTGCAGGGAAGGAACGCTGACATAAAGGAAGATGCAGAAAAGGGTGGTATCTTCTTATCTTTCCTTATCGAAAAGCATATTCCCGTTTCTTTTAAAACTCCAGATATTTATGCCATTATCCAATATTCATTTCATTGCAGGTTCTGTTTTTTCTTTCAGTTTTTATAGCAAACTTCAAAAGCGAAGGTGAAACCAGAATGGACACAATAACCATAAACACCATTGCTGAGAATGTTTCCTGATCGATAATTCCAGCTCCTGTGCCTATTGTCAGCATCACAAGTTCTATTCCTGCTCTGGGCATGACCACTATCCCGAAAGCAAGGCTTTCACAAAAATTGAAGCCTATAGCTTTTGATCCTATAAACCCTCCGATTAGCTTTCCTGAGAGAGCCAGGAGAGTAACCATGGGGACAAAAAAACCTGCATTTATCAGGTCGTATAAGTCAATTGAAAAGCCTATGAATGCGAAAAAAAGAGGGATTAAAATCCCGTAAGCCAGTCCTTCTACTTTGCTCTGCACATCCGGCGTCCTGGCAAGGGAAATTTCCGAAATTAACATTCCTCCTATGAACGCTCCTATGGTTGCATGAAGCTCAAAAAACTCCGCAAGATAGGCAGAAAATAGTGCTATCATAATCACAAGGGAAAATACTGCTTCCTTTGCATGCATTTTCTGAGAATATATAAATAGCCTGGGAAAAAAATATTTTCCGAGAATGTACATAATTAGCAGAAATAACAGGATTTTTCCTGCGATCGTAAGAATAGCCAGAATTGAGGGTGCACGGTTAAAACGGGCAAAAGTGACCACAATAGAGAGCAGGGATATCCCTATAATATCGTCCAGGATTGCCGAGGAAAGCATTACTTTCCCGGGTTTGCTGGAAAAGTAATTAAGGTCTATAAGGGTACTGAGCACCGTTGCTATGCTTGTTGGGCTAAAAGCAATTGCTATAAAGAGGCTTTGAACAAAACTGAAGTCAAAGATCTCTCCAAGTGCAAAACCGAAAGCAAAGGCAAAGGCTATCTGAGAAAGTGTGGGGACAAAAGCAACTAATGCCGCAGGCTTCATGTCCCTTAAACTAACTTCTTTATATCCTATAGTAAAAAGCAAGAAAATGGATCCGAGTTGAGCAAAAAAAGTGACTATTCCGGTTTCTACATCCAGAAAAAGCGCTCCAAACAGAATACCAGCCAGAATTTCTCCTGTTACTGAGGGGATGCCAATTCTTTCTGCTGCTTCACCCAGAACTTTTACGCTGAGAATTAGAAACAGTATCTGGAACAGAGCACTTATGGCTGTAATCCCCCTTCTTTTTTACGTTAACTCCGTCTAAAATTGTCTGCTACTTAATATTCTATGGAGGCTTCTTTCATTCTATTTCATTTTCTCTTTTAACCTTTGTTTTCTTTAATTCCCTTTTGAGCCTCCTCTTTAATTCTCTTTTATAAGCCTGCGTCCTCTTTTTTTCCTTCTTTTTTTCTTCTTCTGCAAATCTCCTCTACAAGATCTCTCTTTGATAAGATTCCTACCAGCTTTCCAGCTTCACTTACACATATCTGGTCAAACCTGTGTTTCATCATAAGGTCAGAAGCATCCTTCAGTGTGGATTTTAAGGAGATTGTCACCGGATGGGTAATCATAATCTCTTTTGCGTTTTCTCCTAGTGACCTTCTGGCTGTAAGGGGCGTATGCCTCTCTCTGGGCATCAGGCATAGAAGCAGAACCTCAAGAATAATGTCAAGATCAATAACACCTGCAAGTTCCCCTTTTTTATTAACTACCGGCAGGGTATGGTAAGGATTCTTTGCAAAAACTGAAAACACTTCTTCAGTAGGCGTGTCTTCGTTTACTGTTACCGGATCTCTGGTCATAAGCTCTTCAATCGTCATCCAAAGACAGCCTTCGGACCCCCTGACAATTGATTCGAAAAATGCTTCCGAACCCTGAGAAGATCCCTGAACGGCTTCTGAAAACTCGTTCCCTTTTCGGAAATTTTTTTCAGGTTCTTCATTATCGTTGCCTTTTTTTCCAGAAGTTTTTCCCTGCGTAAAACTCTTTGCCAGAATGAACACCCCACCCACAGCTATCTTTATATTCTGATTCTTTCTGTTCACCCCACTTACTATTTGCTTCCGGGTTTATATATAAAACCCGGAATCTCTGTTTCGCTGCCGGGAAAAGGGTTATCCTGTTTTTTCAAGATTGTTCTTATTTTTCAAGATTGTTCTTATAATAGAGCGTGAAATCTCTTCCAGGGCGTAGAGTAAAATTATAAGAAGAGTATTCTTCTTCAGGAAGTTCTCTGTACATATCATAGGATATGGGAACGATTATGGCATCGTATTTACTGCTTGCTGGTGGTTTTGAGGAGTACGCTGCTTTTTCGTAGTCCCGCAGGTACCAGGGCAGGGGCCAGTAGAGTTTACTCGGGTCAATCACGTAAATCCTCAGGGTTTCAGGACTTCCGTCGAATGCCTCTATCTTTTCCATAAGCTCCCTGATATCAGGAGACGCCTGCGTGTATGTCATCAGTTCTGACGGCTCCATACTCCTGTAATAGTTCACCGAGATACACTGACCCATAGAGACCAGCAGAGTGAGTACCAGAATTCCTGCCAGTAAAATGCGGTTTTTATTTGAGTAATTTGCCTCTTTTGGTTGGCCGTTTTCAGTATTTCGGGAAAATGTCTCTCCAAGGAGAGCTCCTGCAAGGACTCCGAAAGGCAGGACAATGTGCACGACAAGCCAGGGGACCTTCTCCTGAAGATATGAATAAAGCAGCAGACTTGTAAGGGCCCAGTAACAGAGGAAAAGGAAAAATGAATAATTCTGTCCGTTATTTCGCCCTTTGTTCCTCAGAAAATGGAAAAAGCCAGCAGTTCCAAAGAGTATAATCGGGATCTCGTATCTAAAAAGGATGGGGATATAATAGTAAAAGGGGCCTCCTATCCTTTCTATCCTGTGCATTGCCATCCAGTGATTAAAAGCCCTTTCCACGATTGAGATAAGGGATATATCGTTTCTGAAAACGCTGGAATAAAAAAACAATATGATAAAAATAGAAAGTGCCACTGAAAGAATGATTTCAGGAAGGTAGGGCAAAACAGCCGAAGTCTTACGGAGAAGGGTCTTCTGCAATCCCAGGTTCTCTTTTTTCCAGTCTGAATAAACCCGGTATAGTAGGCCTAGTCCGGCATAAGCTCCGAAGATGAGAAGGATAAGGTAAGCGTTTTCTTTAGAGGACACGGCAATGGCAAGAGATGAGGCTGTCAGGATGAGGTAAGGATACCTCTTGGGGCTGTGAATATTGTCGAGATAGCGGAATGCACCTGCAACAGCAGCCAGGGTGCAGAATATAATTATCATATCGTTTCTGAAGAACCTTGAAAAGTACACCATACTTGGAGAAAATGCAAGCAGAAACATCGACCAGAGAACCCCTCTTTTTCCAAGTTCTTTCTTCAGCAGAAAAAGCACAAGAATAGTTGTAACTCCGAAAAAGACCGGAATCAGGCGAGCTGTTGCATCGTTTATTCCCAGGAAATGAAAGACGGCTGCTGTAGTATGAAAGAGAAAGGGGCCGTGATAGGCAGGATCATAGCTGTATTCTCCGTTTTCAAGTAATTTGAGGGTAAAACTGGAGTGTACGCTTTCATCATGATGAAAAACTCTTTCTCCAAGCTCGAACAGTCTAAGGATCAGGGCAAAAAGAACAATTAGAAGTCCGTAAAGCCAGTAGTTTTTATCCGGGAGCCCCTGCGAATCCGCGTTTTCGTTATCTGGACTTTGCTGCATTGTTTCCAAACCTTCGGTGATGACTGCTTCTTATGAGGCATAGGTATATTTAAGGAATAGGATGAAATAGTCTTCCTCATGGCTGAAGTAAGAGTTAAGTTATTTGCAAATCTGCGCGAGGCAGCAGGTACACCGGAACTCCTGCTTTCCGGAGAAAAGGTTATTGATGTCCTTTTGTCCCTTACCGAAAAATATCCCGGGTTAAATAATATCATTTTTGAAAAGCCTGATGAAAGTGATGGAGGTCCGGTTCTTTGTGGCTCAATTAACGTCTTGGTAAATGGAAACAATGTCCGGCATCTCGAAGGGCTTGATACTGATCTTAAAGATTCGGATGAAATCGGAATTCTGCCTCCTGTTTCCGGAGGATAACTTTTCAGGGGTCAGCAGTATGGGCAGGATATTCAAAGAACGTACTTCCGTTGACGAAGCTCTACAGCTTTTTCTTGATAGCTTCTCTTCTCTCAGGAGTGCCGAAGAAGTGCCGCTTGAAGTCTCTGCGGGCAGGGTACTTGCAGAATCTGTAATTTCCGGGAGGGATGTCCCTCATTACAGGCGTGCTGCAATGGATGGATATGCTGTCAGGGCATCTGATACTCCGGGTGCTTCTCCTGCAAATCCCGTAATTTTACAGCTTTCTGATTGGGTAGAGGAAGGAACCACTATCTGGGTCCATACAGGGGCTTTTCTGCCTGAAGGAGCCGATGCGGTTGTAATGGTTGAGGATACCGTTACAGCCGGAAATATGGTTGAAATCAGGGCTCAGGTTTATCCTGGAAGGAATGTGGGGCAGGTTGGAGAAGATATAAAAAAAGGAGACCTGATTTTTGAGGCAGGACACTTCCTTCGCCCCTGTGATGCTGCAGTCCTTGCCTCCCTTGGAATGGACAGGATGAAGGTTTTCAGAAAACCGGTAGTTGCAGTTATCCCCACAGGAGACGAGCTGATAAGCCGTGAGAAATCCGGAGAACTCCCCCCTCCGGGAATGATAATTGAGACCAATGGGCTTATGGCTACCCTTTATGTGAAAAAATGGGGAGGAATTCCCAGGTGTACGGGAATCATACCTGATCACCCTGAGAGTATAAAAGAAGCAATAGAGACAAACCTTGATGCCGATATGATCCTCCTCTCAGGTGGGACTTCAGTCGGGAAAAGAGACCATGCCCCCGGAGTTGTCGAATCTCTGGGAAAACTGCTTGTGCATGGAATCGGGGTCAGTCCCGGAAAACCTGCAGCCCTTGGTGTGATAGGTAAAACTCCTGTGGTTTGCCTTCCAGGCTATCCGGTTGCCGGACTTGTTGCTCTATACTTCTTTGTCCGCTCCGGGATAAGGAAACTGGGATCGATTCCTGCCCTCCCTGAGCCTGTCCTTAGAAAGCGCCTGGCTGCAAAAATAAGTTCGAAAATAGGTTATGTTAATTTCATTCGTGTTGTTTTTGAAGGAGAAAGGGTACGCCCGCTTATGGGAGCCGGGGCAGGAGTCCTGAGTTCGGTTGCAAAAGCTGACGGTTACGTGCTGGTACCTGAAAACGTGGAAGGGTACGAGGAAGGACAGGAAGTGGACGTCTTTCTAATTGAATAAAACCGACATCCGGAAATGGACACATAAACGGACACGAATAACTTTTTTTGTTTCTTCACTCTATATAAATGAATAAAATTTTATACTTACAGGAGGTAATAGGAAGGACATAACCGTCCGTCATTCCAATTTTTAGTAATATTAAAGTGAAAAAAATGTCCTCATCAGATAAAGAAATGGATAAGATTTTTTTAATAGGAGTCGGTGGCTTTTTGGGAGCTGTTTGCCGATTTTTGCTCTGCGAGCTTGTGGAAGGACAGCTGGGCATCCTTTCTGTAAATGTGCTTGGAAGTTTCATGCTTGGCATGATCATGTATGATACTGAATACCTGGGCTTCATAGGTCCTAAAGGAAGGATCGCATTCGGGACAGGATTTATGGGGGCATTTACGACCTTTTCCACATTTGCAGTCCAGTCTTTCAGCATGCCCTTTCTTCCTGCCCTTGGAAACATCAGTGCCAACCTCTTTCTGACCCTTACAGGCGTATTCTTTGGCAGGAGCGTTATAAAGTCTCTCTCAAACAGGGAGGTTTGAAATATGCTTCCTGTTTCAGGTCTCGGAGAGCTCGTTTTGATAGGTACGGGCGGTTTTATAGGGGCATCCCTTCGCTATACGATTTCAAGCCGCGTGCCAAAGGTCCTGAATATTCCGGCAGGAACCCTTACTGTAAACTTTCTGGGGAGCATAGTGCTTGCTCTCCTTACCTTTTCCTCTGAGCCCAAATCCGTGGTCTATCTGGTAAATATCGGAATTCTCGGTTCCTTTACAACCTTCTCGACTTTTGCTTACGAAACCTTCAAGCTCTTAGAAGAAGGGCAGAATGTTTCATTTTTTATGAATATCTTTCTAAATGTCATGCTCTGCCTTCTGGGAGTAAGCATCGCATATCTTGCTCTCAGACTTTGATTTTGAAAAATTTTAAAGCATCAGCTGTTAAAAGCAGCAGTTTAAAGCATTTTCAAAAAATCTTTTTGAGAGATAGAGCTATTGGAAACTAACCCTTTTATTAATAAAAAAGATTTTAAATAGCGTAAGAATTGATTAGCTGAAAAATTGATAATTAAAAATGGTAAAATAGAAAAGCCCTTAAGTTATTTTACAAGGGCTTTTGCAGATCTTCTTATGAAGCGCCTCTTATGACCTGAAGAGGTGAAGCGCTGTGCAGGTCCTGGGTGTGCTTTCTGAGATTTTGACTTCTGGACCTTGATTACTCTGCCTTTTCTGCCTTTTACCTTTACCCAATCAATGCTGCCGGTTTTGCCCATTATCATTCCTCACTGATTTTGATCTTAATTTAGTGTATCTGCTTTACTTCTAAGTGATTTATTCACATACCATATTTGCCTTATCGCCTATCACTGCTGTTTGCCGCGGATTTCTTTTCCTTCAGCAGTGTTCAGCAACAGAGGTAATCTGATCGATGATTGTGAAATCGATAATTTTTCAATGATCTTGATCGGAATATTTGATATTCCTTGAAAGCCTGAAGTAAGAGACTGTGGTTCAATCAAGCCTTGAGTTTATCATAAAGAGAAATGCTACTAGTTAAATGTTACGGATATTGGCGAAATTCAGAGATAAAAATGTGACAGATATACGTAAGGTATAAATAGTTCTACCTCTGGATGATGCATATAAATCTCCTGAAACTGTAACGTTTCATTATTCTTTTCTGAAAAGGTGATTCCCGTAAAAAATGATTCCATTGAGACCAGGCTTGCCGAAGTGAGGGAGGAACTTCTAGGTTTAAAAAATTTTCCGGACTCCGAGTTTGTCGGCATAATCAAAGAACTTGGGTTCAGGTGTGAATTCTGTGCTCGCTGCTGCACTAAAGAGTTTAATGACCATGTGTTTTTGCTTGACTCAGATCTGGAAAGAATACGGAATATAGATCCTGGTGCCATCACTCCTGCTCCGTATTATGAGTTTTGCGACCAGAAGAGCAGGTTCTATGTTTCCGGTTATGCCCTGAAAACAAAACCTGACGGTTCCTGCATTTTCCTTGAGAACAGGAGATGTAAGATTTATGAGAGCCGCCCTTCGATCTGCAGGGTGTATCCCCACATGCTGCACAGGGAAGCCGATGAAACCGGAAAAATAGACTGGCGGCAGATAAGCGGCTTAAACGAGCATGGGAGCTATCATTCAGAACTCGACGATTCAACCTGTGAAGCAGTCGCACTGGAGACCAGGGCTTATGAAGAAGCTTATCTCAAACAGATGATTGACTTTTTCGAAGCTGTGAGGACTCACTTCGGGAAAAAAGGCTTAAAACACGTCCAGAGAACCTATGACCGCAAAATGAGAGAATTTCTTAAAAGTGAATGCGAACTGGAAGTTTTCGTGTATTGTAAAGGCAGGTTTGAAAAGCACAATCTTGAGCCCGATATCGAGAGTCTTTGAGATAGATATCTCGTTGATTTATTCCATCTATATTCCCAGTTTCAATGAAATATTAAATAATATTAATTTGAGTTACAGATCACTTGAGATGTGTTGTCAATAAGATTTGATATTTTTCTTTTCAATACCAGTTACTAATATCTTTTTATAAGTAGCTCCACTTCTATTGTTAGGGTTTTAGGTTCCAAAATTGGAGGAGCTATATGTCCTTTAAATGTTTCATATTGAAGAGGTTGATTGCATGGGATAGAATCCCGTACCATTTGAGATGGGAAAAATCTGTAAGTGGTATTGGGATGATATATGTAAACACTCTGGAAATTATGCAGGAAAAATATGGAAAAGACGGTGTAAATAATTTAAACGAAGTTATGTATAATATCGGCATTGGACAATCAACTGAAATCCTGGAAATGCTGGATTTAGAAAGAGATCTGGAAGGTTGTGCCTATGTATTGTTAGCAATGCATAGGGTTTTTGGGATCAAAAGCAAAATAGTACATAAAGATAACCACAAAATAGTAATTCATGCGAGGAAGTGTCGCTGGGGAGGACATTTAACAAAATGGAATGTCAGAACTTGTTTATCCATAGATAATTATGAAGCAGGGTTGATTGAAGGCATATTACCACTTTCGAAACATGAATATACTAAAAGGAGAAGTCGCGGTGACGATGTCTGCGAACTTGTTATCAGTTTCAGCGGTAACAGTTGATTTTTCCTCTATTATTGACTTCCCACTCCCCTGATAGTACTGAAGATATGGCACTAAAGACAATACTTCCGGTAATAAGTTCTGTTATAAATTAGAATGGCTACATTAGAATAACTATAACGGCAAAAGGAAATTTAAGAAATAATTTCATTCTTTTTCCCTTTTACCTTCCACTTAAGGAGCATTCCTTCTTCTATTTTCTCAGCCGAAAGTAGTTCAAGTTCAAGGAGTTCGGCTTCTGTGAATCCTTCTCCGTCCGTAAAGGTCGGAGCTGTTTTCCCTCCTATGATAAGGTTTCCAACGAAAGTATAGACTTCATCAACAAGGCCTGCGGAGAGCATGCCCCAGTTCAGGGTTGCCCCTCCTTCGACCATGAGGGTGTCTATATCTATTTGCTTCAGTTTTGCCGCAAGCTCCTTAAGGTCAACTTTAAGGTCTCCTGTTTTTATGATCAGAGCTTTTTCTTCCAGGCTTTTGATTTTTTCTGCAGGGGCTGAATTTGAAACCGCAATTATCCTGAGCCCTTCCCCTTTTTTGAATATATCGGCATCCAGAGGGGTTCTTGCGGCACTGTCAACAATAATCCTTACCGGATTTTCACTTTTTCCGGCAGCTTTTCTTGCGTTTTTCCTTTCAGGAGATTTTACAGTCAGGCTCGGGTCATCGGCAAGTACGGTTCCTATCCCTACCATGATCGCATCTGCCTGAGCTCTGAGTTCATCCACTCTCTCAAAGTCAAGTTTTCCGGAAATCTTTACCTGTTTTCTCTCCTTTGTTGAGAGCTTGCCGTCAGCTGACATAGCAGAATTTATAAAAATAAAGGGCCTGTCCATTTTACGGCTCCTGAAAAAAGTATTAAATTGAAGAACACATTTAACTGAGGAACATATTTTTTATTTTTTTGCTGAAATATGTTTGAGCAAGGGTTTAAACTACTCTGCCCCGGCTCAAAACTGTTCTCCTCAGATATTTTAGTCTGGCTTATTCAGGACTCTATCAGGGGTTTCAGGAGGTCGTGGTCCCTTAAGAGACCCTGAAGTTTGCGGTTCGAATTAATGATCGGTATCTGGTCGATCCTGTTGCGTTTCATTTTTCTTGCGCAGTCGCTGATAGATGCAATATAGGTAGCTGTGATAGGTTCCCGGATCATGATGTCGCTTCCGATAAGGTTGGGGACTTTGATCCTTGACACGCTGTAGTAAATACTCATGGTATCTCTCATGGACTCCCAGGTCCAGGCATCGTCATCCTGCCCTGCGGACATATCCGACATCTCCACGCTGTCCTCAATAACACTGGCAGAGATAATGTCCCGGTCCGAGATAATCCCTATGAGTTCAAGAGCAGCATCAAGCACAGGCACAGCCTTAACACCGGCAAGCTCCATGATCCTGGCTACGACAGGCAAAGGTGTTTCATTGTAGATTGCAACTACTTCCTTTTCCACATAGTCTTTGATCGGAATATCTATATTCATATCCGCAATTGCGCCCACGACATCTGCAACCGTAACGAGTCCCACAAGCTTTCCATCATCAACCACTGGGAGCCTTCTGATACCGTGCTGCAGGAGCAGGCGTGCGGCAGTCTGCAGGTCCGATCCAGGGGATATGGTTATCGGGTCTCGTGTCATTAGAAGGGCCAGCTGTTCCTCCTCAGGGTTTTGTAAGAGGTTTGTCCTGGTTACGATTCCTACTACTCTGGAATCTTTGAGTACCGGGACTCCCGAGATATGTTTGTTCTTAAGAATTTTAAGAACCTCGTCCCTGGAACCAGGCAGGGTCGCGCATGCGACGTCCCTTACCATGATATCTTCTATGAAGATGTTTTTTGGCATATAATTTACACCTGTATTGTCCTCTGAATCCTGGATTTTTGTTCTATCGCTACTTCTTCAAAAGGCTTCAATAAAGCAAAATCAGCTCTTTTCTCCACTGCGGACGACCATTACCGGAACCTTCGAGCTTCTTACTACTTTTTCTGCAACGCTGCCCAGAAGGAACCTGTCAAGTCCGGTTTTTCCAAGTGTCCCCATAACTACAAGGTCAGCGTTGTTATTCTCTGTGAACTCGATGATTACATTACTTGGATTTCCTTCCCAGACAATCTCTCTCACCTCTACCCCTGCAGCTTCTCCCTGATACTTTACGGCAGAAACCGCTCTTTCACCCTCTTTTCTCAGGATTTCGTACATTGCTTCCCAGCCGCCATCCGAGCTCATTGGTATTGACGAAAAAGCAGATGTGTCCACCACATAAAGTGCGTGAACTGTAGCCCCGCTGAGTTTTGCAATTTCAATTCCGTAAGAAATTGCCCTCTGGGTATTCTCGGATCCGTCTGTTGCAATTACTATGTTCCGGTAAAACTCGCTCGTCATGTCTCGTTCTCCATTTGTTTTACGAATGAAGTACAGCTAATATATCATCAGGCCTTGCCCGTTTTGTGATTCCACCTACAGGATCCTGTATCCCTGCAAGATTATTCGAACTCCCGTTCAGGATCATTAAATTGGCTTTATTTCCCTTTTCGATAGAACTCGCGGAATCTGGCCCCATTACAAAAGAACCATTAAGTGTGCAAATTTTAAATACTTGTCTATCATCTATCGAAAATACTTTAGACATAAATTCCATTTCGGCAAACATATTTACAGAATTTAACATTACATTATCCGTCCCGGCTGCTACTCTAATTCCAGTTTCAAGCATTTCAGCTATCGGTGCCATTCCCACTCCTGTTACGAAGTTTGACCTCGGACAGACAACAACCGGAATTTCTGCCTGAGCCACTTCATTAAGGTCTTTTTCTGTGGCCTGTGTTAAATGGATCAATAGGTCTGGCTCCAGAGACAGGGCGTTTTCAATGTCACTTCTGTCCTTTTCCCCAGCGTGGATTGCAAAAAGTTTTTTTCTATCCCGAGTACACGCTGTAATCCCCTGCAGGAGTTCCATTTCGAGATCGTTTGCTCCGCTTATTCCAAGTCCGTCGGAATGAAGTAAAATCCTTCTTACTTCAGCAAGCACTACTTCCAGAGGAAGCTGGGGTTCAGTGGGTCTTCCAAATATCAGGGAATGCAGTTCAAGTCCCTCAAGGGCTTTATTAAGGGCTGCAACTCCTACAAGTCCTCCTTCTCTAAAATCCGCAAAAGCACAGGTTCCTGTCTCTATCATATCCAGTAAAGACCTTCTAATGTGCTCTACAAGTATTTTATAAGAAGTTTCCCTGAGAATTCTATGTTTTAATCCATCAGGAGGTTTTACAAGGGAGTCAAGGTCTCTCTGAATTCGAAAACCTGAAGTTTTTCCCAGTAAAGGATCTTTACAAACCGAGTCTCCAAGATGAGTATGCGCATTGACAAAACAAGGAGCTATTATGTTTTTAGAACGTGTGCACTCCTCTCCAACTTCAGTAATAATCCCGTTTCTTACACAGATATATCCCTCTATGGGTATCAGTTCGGGACCTGCAATAATTGTTCCTGAGATTACCTGTTCAGTGCCGTACACTAATACGCACCTCTGCGATTCATCAATCGCCTGTGCTCAGTTTATGGAACACCAAACATATACATCATATATAACCTTTCCTTAAGCCCTTTTCATATTCTTCGAGCTTTTTTCCCTGTTCCGGCTATGCAGAATTTTTTCATGTTTAGCAAAACTCTCAATTATACCTGCATAACAAAATTATTTTTACCGATATATTTATTAGTTATTAAATATATATATGGGCTTCAGTCGCATTGTATAGGTCCTTGCACGAGATAATGGAAAATCCTGACTGTGAGTGTATAGACAACCCCAATGCGATACATCGATAGTGTGATACTGCCCGGCACGAGGGTAACTGAAAGGGACTGCGGAAAACCAGAGTGTGATCTTTCGGAGTTAGTGCGCCCGGGCCACAGCACTATTTTATTAAGGTTTATTTTTGTAAAACTTAATCATAATAACTTTCGTGTGCCTAAATAGCTTTTTAGCTTTTATAACGGGTGCTTTTATATTTAATTTCGAAATGCGTGCTTGATTGGCTGACCATGTAATGTTGTCCCATATTTGGTTATGGCTCCCCAGTTTTCAGTTGTTTTTCATTGACTCGATATCTTTTATTGCTAATTGGCTCTTATTGCTAATCGGTTACTTCGTTAGTGATTTATATAATATCTTCGAAAAGTGACACATATGTCCTTTGAAGAGGCAATAAAAGGTCTGGATTCTGGTATTGTTATCGACATCGAAGTCACTCCGGGTTCCAGGTCGCTTTCTGTTCCCAGCGGCTATAATGAATGGCGCAGGAGAATTGAAGTAAAGCTGACTAAAAACGCCCAGAAAGGAAAGGCAAATGAACAGCTTATTGAGAGCCTTGCCCAACTCTTCGGGATAAGCAGCTCGGATATCCTGATAAGTAGCGGAGCTACAAGCAGCAAAAAGTCCTTACTGATAAAAGGTGTCTCCTACCAGCAGGCGGTTTCGGTTTTTGGTGCCCGCTTAAAAAGCTGAATCCTATAATGCATGAACCGGAACTGCAAAACCCGGTTTTCCGACTATATTTCCTGTTTAATAAAAAAGGTTGCAGAATAACGTGACTGATGTTGAGGTCTATAGAAAAAGGCTGGAAAGAATTGAGGAATTGCTCCTGGAACTTTCAGAATACTCTGAAAGGGGAGCAGTGATCATTGTTGAAGGAAAAAGAGATATTCTTTCCATGAAACGGCTCGGTATTAAAGGCAGCTTCGAGCTTGCAACCCGGCATTCTCTTTTTAATTTCTCTGAAAGGATAGCGAGTCTGGGGTGTGAGGTTATCATACTCACGGATTGGGATAGGAGAGGCGACCTGCTTGCTGCCAAACTTTCCGAATACTTTGGAAATTTCGGAATAAAACCCGAGCTTCAAATCCGAAATAAACTGAAGTTAATAACACAAAAAGAAATCAAAGACATAGAAAGTCTGTACACTTATGTGTCCAAACTCAGGTCAAAAACAGGTTTGTCTTTTAATTATGAGTACGGAACTGGTACAGAACTCGAGAATTAATTAACCTTATATGATATTGTAATTGAAGTAATATTTTAGCAAAAATTCTGCTAAAAATAGTCTCCATGTAAAGTTTTTGCTAAAATGAATCTCTAAAAAGAGATTCCCTTTTTCTATTGAAGAAAAAGAGAAAGTTAAAAATTATATTTAAATTATATTTACTTCAGATACGTGTATTTTAGATGGAAAAGCGAAATCCTTATTGTTTATGCATAGGATTGGATGATTCTCCTTTCTCCTGAATCATATCCATGCTTTGCTGGTTTTTTTGATGATTGAAGGTTCTGTCAAACTCCGGATATTTTTGAAACTTGCCAGCCAGTTCTTCAAACATCTTATGTCTGGGACTGATAATAATTATGTGTGCAGGGGGATGAATCTTCTTCAACCTGCTAATCGCTGCTCCAGCGTGATTATTTAACTCTACAAGGGCTGCAGAGTTGCATTTTGACTTGAGTGATACGCCCATTACACTTACAAGAAGCTCATCAGCATAGTTTGGTTCTATACATTTGGGAGTCGCTGAAAATTGAATATGTCCGTATCGTTCTAGGTCATGTAATGCTATTTTTACTTTATCCGAGTCGTCTGCCCGGACTAACGCGAATGATTTCATTTTTTACACACCACCAATCTACTGAAGTTATCCCCATTTCGATATGGATTTACCCCTATAATAAACTTTGTGTATGAAACGGCTTAGTAGACGACCATTACTATTCCAGGCGAATGCGGCATCCTTAGCATATTAATTGTACTAAAAATGGTCATTTCCGGAGCCGTAGTATTTTGTCCGCCTTTCTTCTTATGCAGAATATGCTAAAAAATTACAGGGGTGATCCACAATATCTTTTTTCAAGATTTCGTATGCTTCTCCACGGAATGAAACCGTTATCCTATAGTTATAGGCATCGTATATATATTCGTTTTGAAATAATATTTCCTTCACAAGAAAACTTTACTCAAAGTCCTGTTTTACTTGCGCTTTTTTTAAAAAAATATTTTTTTTCTTTTGATATTATGTAATTACTTTTTGATTGCGTACACTCTATTTTTTAACTCTCCAGATCAATCTGAATAATATTTTTTTCTGAGCTGTCTCTTAATTAAACGAGTGTTCAAGCCGTGATTGTTTTTATATATTTACTTAATATCATTTCTCAATTATATAAAATAAACATTATATCTAACTTCACAGATGAAGTTCTGTCATAAAAGCCAGAATTTACTTCACCAGATGGTATCTTTTATTTAGAACCTTACCATATCATATACCGAAACAGTATACAAAAATATTTATCATAGGACTCTCTGTGTTCTTTTTTTCATCTCCATGTATGAAAAAATTCAAACACTCCATGGACTGGGTCCTTCTCTTATAATTTCAATTAATTACATCTTACTTAGCTCTTTGACCCTGAAGTCTGGTTCAATAACCGGGTTCTGTTTAAGAACCGTTTACAGTCTATCAGGTGAAGTCTTCATAGTTATTGCATAAAGACGGTGAGTATATGGCTGAAGATATTGAAACTAAAGTGATTAAGGCGAAAAAAGCTTCAATTGAGCTTTCCAGTATAAGTGAAGAGGTAAAAAACAGGGTTCTTAAAGCTATGGCAGAAGCCCTGGATAAGGAGAGAAAAATTATCCTTGAGGCAAATTCAAAGGATCTTGAACATGCAGCCGGACTGAAGGATGCCGGGAAGCTCACCCAGGCCCTTGTAGACAGGCTTAAGGTTACGGACTCAAAGATTGACGGGATGATAGCAGGAATCAGGGATGTCATAAAGCTAAAAGACCCTGTGGGAGAAACGCTTTCCACACTCGAACTCGACAGAGACCTGATCCTCTATCAGGTTAGCTGCCCTATAGGCCTTATAGGAGTTATCTTTGAGTCCAGACCGGACGTCGTACCCCAGGTAATGTCCCTCTGTCTGAAAAGTGGGAACGCAACAATTTTCAAAGGTGGAAGTGAGGCAAGGGAGTCAAACCGTACTATTTTTGATATCCTTGTAAGAGCTATAGAATCCACTGAGGGCATGCCGAAAGGAGCTTTCCAGCTCATGGAAACCAGAGAAGAGATCATGAGCCTTTTAAGCCTTGATGCATATGTCGACCTCCTTATTCCGAGAGGTTCCAATGAATTTGTCAAATTCATCCAGGATAACACAAAGATCCCTGTACTCGGGCACACAAGTGGTATCTGTCACATTTACGTGGATGAGTTTGCAGATCTTGATACGGCCTGGAAGGTTTGTTTTGATGCAAAGGTCCAGTATCCCGCAGTCTGCAACGCCATAGAAACCCTGCTTGTAAACCGCAGCATTGCAGAAACTTTTCTGCCGAAGATGGCGGAAATGTACATCAAGGCAGGAGTTGAACTGCGCTGCGATAAGGACAGCTATTCTCTGCTTACAAAAAAAGGTCTTTCTTCTTTCTCAAGAGCAACTGAAGAGGACTGGAGCCTTGAATATAATGACCTTATCCTTTCAATAAAACTCGTGGATACAATAAAGGAGGCAATTGATCATATAAACACCTTCGGTTCTCACCACACCGATGGAATAATCACCGAAAATGCTTCACGGAGGAAAGAGTTCATAGGATTAGTCGACTCTTCAAGCGTCATGGTGAACGCTTCAACCCGTTTTGCGGACGGTTACAGGTATGGAAAGGGTGCCGAGGTCGGGATCAGTACGAACAAGATCCACTCCCGGGGACCTGTTGGTATGGAAGGGTTGCTGATTTACAAGTATATCCTTATGGGTAAAGGTCAGGTTGTTGCCGACTATGCAGGAGAAAACGCAAAACCCTATACTCACAGGAAGCTTGACCTTAAGTTTGAGGATGTGAATTAACACATCCTTGAATAAATACGTCCTTGAATATTTATGATATGTTTATATATTTGAATTGAAATACCAGCGCAGGTTAAGTGCAGAAACCGGGAATCCCGGCTGCAGCTGAGATCAACTGCAGTCGCCTTCCAAATAACCTCAAGAGGCACTTCCATTGACAGATAGAAAACAATTTTTCCATGATGTTAATAAAATCGTTATTAAAATCGGAACTTCTTCAATCACCAGAAAGGGCTGTGACAATACTAAAGAAAACTGCAACATTGATCCGGTATTCATGGAAAGCATAGCTTTCCAGGTTTCAGAGCTCAGAAAACAGGGAAAAGAGATAATTCTTGTAAGTTCGGGAGCAATAGGTGTAGGGCTTAACGAGCTGGGCATAGCTCCCAAACCTCGTGAAATCCCTATCAGACAGGCGGCTGCAGCTGTCGGGCAAAGCATACTGATGCAGGACTGGAGCAGGGCTTTTTCTAAATATGGGATGAAAGTTGCTCAGATCCTTCTTACCTACGAATTTTATTCCGATAGAGTAACCTATCTTAACCTGAGAAACAGCATCTCAACCCTTCTGGAATACGGTGTCGTCCCGATAATAAACGAAAATGACTGTACCTGTACAAATGAGATTGAAGCGATCTTCGGGGACAATGACAAGCTCTCTGCAATGGTTGCAAGCAAAATTGATGCTGACCTCCTGGTCATTCTTTCGGACATTGACGGGCTCTATGACAGGAACCCAAAAACGCATAGTGACGCAAAACTGCTGACCCTTATAAAAAAGATCACACCTGAGATTGAAAGCTACGGGGGCGACCCTACGAGCTTCAAAGGCGTGGGAGGGATGCGGACCAAGATAAAAGCTGCGAAAATCTGTAGCATGGCAGGCTGCTATGTCGTGATTGCAAATAGTGAATTAGAGGATGCAGTCCTGAAGATCGTTTCAGGAGAAGAAATAGGGACTCTTTTCCTTGCTGAGAGGCATGTTCAGAAAAACCGCGCTCGCTGGATCATCCTTGCCAGGGCTTCCGGTACAATCCGTGTGGATGCCGGGGCAAAAGCTGCGGTCCTGGGGAAAAACAGTCTTCTCCCGGCAGGCATTATGGACGTGGAAGGAACATTTGATCGAGGAGATGTCGTAAAACTCGAGTGTGAAGGTAAAGTCTTTGCAAAAGGGATTACTGACTATACTTCTGAAGAGCTCGTTAAAATAAAAGGAACTCATACTGACCGGATTGAAAGCGTTCTGGGCTATAGTAATTACAACAATGTTATTAAAAAGGAAAATATCGGTATACTGGAAGAATTGAACTAATCCCGCAGGGCTCATGAAGACTCTGGAACCCTCTGGTCCTTGAACCATATCTCAATCCTGGGAGACCGGACTACTCCCTACTTAATTCTCTGAAGAGTCGACGGGTAACAAATGCGGCAAGCTTTGAACTAATCTCTTGCCTTAAGCTTTGAGATCAGTCCCTCTTAAACACAGCTAATTTACGGTCAATTTGTAGTCAGTTTACAGTTAATTTACAGTTAATTTACAGTTATTTTCTGGAAATAAGGAGATTTTATACATGACAAACCGAAAAATAGGATTCATCGGGGCAGGGAAAATGGGTTCTGCTCTTATGCAGGGCATCATTAAAGCCGAAATCGTACCGCCTGAAAATATCGGTGCAAGCGATGTATACGAGCCTTTTTTAAAAGAGCTGCAGGCAAAGCTGGGAATCCGTGTATCAACAGATAATGCTGTTATTGTCAGAGAGTCGGATATTCTCATTCTTGCAGTAAAGCCCCAGACTCTGGGTTCTGTGCTTGCAGATTTGAGAAACGAAATTACTTCTGAAAAACTCGTGATCTCAATTGCTGCAGGAGTGCCTCTCTCCACCTATGAGGGTGCTCTACTTGAAGGCACCAGGGTTGTGCGTGTTATGCCAAATATAGCAGCTACGGTTTCGGAGGCTGCTTCAGGAATTTCTCCAGGAAAGAACGCAACCCCTGAGGATGTGAAAGCTGCCCTTGAGATCTTTTCTGCTGTCGGCACGGCAGTTCAGGTGCCTGAATCCCTGATGGATGCCGTTACCGGGCTTTCTGGCAGCGGGCCTGCTTTCATTTTCCCGGTCATAGAGGCTATGGCTGACGGAGCTGTTCTTGAAGGTATGGACAGGAAAAGTGCCCTTACTCTTGCAGCTCAGACCGTACTCGGAGCCGCAAAAATGGCACTTGAGACAGGCATGCATCCGGGAGAACTCAAAGATATGGTTACGTCTCCTGCCGGAACCACTATTCAGGGAATTCATGCCCTCGAAGAAGCCGGAATCAGGGCAGCCTTTATGAATGCAGTCATAAGGGCAAGTGAGCGCTCAAAAGAACTTGGGAAGAAGTGAAATTAGTTTCTTCCTTTCTCTTTGATTTTATCTCAATCTATTTTTTTTATAAGTTTTAAAAGCGTAAATTTATTAAGAAAAAAGCAGGTTTCGAGACAAATTTTTCCTTTTTTCTACTTTCTGACATCCCTGATGTTATTCATCTTTAACTTTTTTCCAGTAGTTAACGGTCAATTATTATAAAATTAGGTAAATTTTATATATTAGTGCCTTCAATATTAATTACCTGATAAAAGCTGAGCATGCATAACTGGGATTAACGGGGTCATACTGCATTTTTTTACCTGCTTTTAATATGGAAATCTACATTTCCGTGAATGGGAGTACGTTCTCAAGGCGAAGTTTTCCATATTTGATTGAGGCAGTCGAATGAACTGAAACATCGCTTAATCAAAAAAGAAAATAAATCCAAAATCGTGATGAACTGCGGTGAAACGGGGTTCTGGACCTTCTCCGTTCGCCATGGAGGAATCTCTTATGAGTTAAGAGGTTCCTCTTCAAATCCTTTTTATTCAGTTTACTTCCTACTTATTATTCGTTGCAGGTTTTTATCTAAAAAAGTAGAATAACGTTTTTTATATCCTTAAAAAAGTAAAGTAATGATTTTTAATGTTCTAAAGTTATTTCTGGGTATCCTTTTTCAGGCATATAAACCAGTCGAGGCAGCATTTGCCTTCTTCTTCTTTTCCAAGCCTTTCTTTTACTCCTTCCATTGTATTAGGAGGCGGGATGATCACATCATCTCCTGGCTGCCAGTTAGCCGGAGTTGCAACTTTCTCGGTTTCATTCTTCTGCAGGGCGATCACAAGCCTCTTGATCTCCTGCATATTCCTTCCGGTTGACAGCGGGTAATAGAGTATTGCTCTGATTTTTGCCTCAGGGTCTATGATAAATACAGCTCTTACAGCCTGTGTAGTTGAGGCTTTTGGCTGAACCATGCCATACTTTTTTGCAACGTCCATCTTCAGGTCAGCTATTACCGGGAATTTGACTTCTACATTTTTCATTCCATTATATTGTATTTTTTCCTCGATCCGTTTAAGCCAGGCAATATGGGAAAAGATACTGTCTATGGAGAGTCCTATGAGTTCTGTATTCATTTTTCTGAAATCTTCCTGCATACTGGCGAAGGTCATGAATTCCGTAGTGCATACAGGCGTAAAGTCTGCAGGATGGCTGAAAAGGATAACCCATTTTCCTTTATAGTCATCCGGGAAATTGATTGTTCCCTGTGTTGTCACTGCGGTAAATGAAGGGGCGTCTTCTCCAATGAGAGGCATATGTATTTGCTCGGATACTGCTTCCATAATGTTCTCACCTCATATTTTACTGCCATCTTTCTCCGTTATCTGAAGTACGATTTCAGGTTATCGGCACCGAATCCTGAAAACCACTACCTGTTCCCTTAATCGTCCCCAAAAACTACCTTACTATTATTTTCCGTTGTTATATATCCCTTACTGATGAACGGAAGAAAAACCCTTCTTTTTGGAAATTCCGCTTTTATAATCTTTTTTATAATATCCTGGCTTATTTCTTCAATAAGTCTCATGCTCCTTTTTGCCTGAAAAACAATTTATGTAAGCAACTCCTTTTTGTATGGGGGTTAAATGAGAGAGTTTTCTCGACCGAAGGTTGTTGTTAGCAGATGTCTTGAGTTCGATCACTGTCGATATAACGGAGATATGATTAGCAGTCCTGTGGTGGTAAAACTTAAGAAACACGCTGATTTTCTGCCTGTCTGTCCGGAAGTGGAAATAGGGCTTGGAGTCCCAAGAGACCCTGTGAGAATTATCCTTGATGGAGGGGATCACAGGCTTATTCAACCTTCGAGCGGGAAGGATGTCACTGAGAACATGAAAGCTTTCTGCACCAATTTCCTTGATTCTATAGAAGATATCGATGGTTTTATCCTGAAGTTCAGGTCTCCGTCCTGCGGGTTCAAAGATGTGAAGATTTACCCATCTGCCGGAGAGCGGGGTGCAGTTGAAAAAGCTTCAGGATACTTTGGGGGAGCAGTTCTTGAGAAGTACCCTCACCTTGCTATTGAGGATGAAGGCAGGCTCAGGAATGCCCGGATAAAAGAGCATTTTCTCACGAAAATTTTTACATTTGCAGCCTTTCGGAAAGTAAAGTCCGAAGGCAGTATGAAGGATCTGATTAACTTCCATATGCAGAACAAATTTCTTCTTATGGCTTACAATCAGACTGAACTCCGTAAACTAGGGGAAATTGTCGCAAATAGAGAGGATAAGCCCATCAAAGTGCTGATTTCCGATTATGAAAAGCACCTTCAAAGTGCTCTCTCCAGAGCTCCCAGATATACTGCAACCATCAATGTGTTAATGCATGCTTTCGGACATTTTTCGGATCAGCTTTCGAGTCGTGAGAAGACCCTGTTCTTTGACTGGGTCCAGAAGTACAGAGAAGGAAAAGCTTCGCTCTGTCCTGCACTAAACACACTCAGGTTATGGATTGTAAGGTTTGAGAGCAACTACCTCATGCATCAGACCTTTTTTGAACCGTATCCCGAAGATTTGATGGAAATAGATCCCATAGAATCTCACTTGAGAGAAGATCTCTGGAAATAAGGTTTTATTAAGGTGTTTCTGGATAGGTGTTAATCGTGAAAGCTAGAACCAAACTGACATTTCTTTTCTTACTCACTTACCTGGCAGGGGTTATCTTCTTCTGGCCTTTTTCTGAGGTATCCGGGGGTTCTGGCAACGAAGGAACACAAGAAAACTTACTGGGAACAGAGAGCGAGAATTTTTATATTTCTGATAATCTTGTCACAGAAGAATCCACAGTATCAGGAGGGCCTTCCAGATCCTATTCCTGGAACTATGAGGGTTACCGATGGCACCTTACTTTACTGCTTGACGATAAGCTCTATGATGCATACAAGTCAAGGACGCGCAAAAGAGACTATGACCTTTTTGCTTCTGACCCGTATGATGACTGGTTAATTAAAAATATTGCAGATACTCTCCTTTCCCTCTCAAAGGAGTATGGGCTTGAGGAAAAGAAGATACCGGGTCTTTGTGTTTCTTTTATTCAGTCCCTGAACTATACCTCAGACCTTGCAAGTTCCGGATATGATCAATATCCTCGTTTCCCTTACGAGACTCTCTATGATAATGGGGGAGACTGTGAGGATACCTCTATTCTTTCGGTAGCAATCCTGCAGGAAATGGGATACGATGTCGTCCTCCTGGAACTTCCGGAACATATGGCCCTCGGAATAAAATGCGATCCTGAAACGGAAGGTCGGAGTTTTGAATATAACAATAACTGCTATTACTATCTGGAGACTACGGGAAGCAACTGGCAGATAGGGGAAATGCCTGAAGAGTATGAGAACGAGCAAGTTGATGTCATTCCTGTGTACAGAAGACCCTTTGTTAATCTTGATTTCAGTGCTCAATGCGAGTACTCGCACAAAGAAGGGGTGGTAGATGTTAACGTCACTCTGAGAAACGTGGGCTCCGAGATCGCTGAAAATGCCACCGTTTACGTTGCCCTTCAGGCGGAGGATGAGAGTACCGCATGGGATCAGGTAGAAAGTGATCCTGTAAGAGTCGAGCCGGAAGTGGCTTATCATTTTACTGCAAAGGGGCTAAGAGTTCCGGGAGGCAAGACTTTCAGGGTATATGTGCGAACTGTCGGGGAAAATCTTTTCTCTGAAGAAATTACGAGTGAATGGGTAAGTATCTGATAGAAAAGTTTCCTTGGTTTGCAGGTTAAACTTAAAATCCGAAACTTCAATAAATTTAGACAAACTCAAAAAAATAGAGAGTTATCTATAAATTGCATATATGCAATCCATTATATTAGGGAAAATTAAGTAAAACCCGGACTAATCAAATGGTCTGATATTCTTCAGACAACTCAGGATGTTTTTCTGGGGTGGAGGCAATGATATGAAGAAACTATACAGGTCAAAGAGGAACAAAATTATTGCCGGCGTATGTGGGGGTATAGGCGAATACCTTGATGTGGATCCTACGCTTGTAAGGCTTTTATGGGTCCTCCTTTCTCTGCAGGGGATTGGAATAATCGGTTACATTATAGCCTGGATTATAATTCCCGAAGAACCTTAAAAAATTGGAAGCTTCAGACTCCTGAAGTGCTTCTTCCTTTTTGTATAAACTTGCAGTAAATCAGCAAACATACTGCAATACTCTTTTTCATAATTGAATTCCCGGAAAAGAATCCTCGGGAATTTTTCAGTTTACTGATACATTTTAGGTAACTTTCAGTTTACTAACTATTTTCAGTACTGATGGCTTATTGCCTGAACTGTAATTCCCGAGCTTGAAGATTTTTACTGGCCGAAAAGCTGGTCCACAAACCATTTGGGATCGAATTTTTGAAGGTCTTCGTAGCCCTGACCTACCCCGAAAAAGAGAATTGGCTTGCCTGTGATGTAAGCAATGGATATGGCAGCTCCTCCTTTTGCATCAGCATCGATTTTTGTCAGGATAGATCCGTCAATCGGGACAGCATCATTGAATTGAGATGCCCTTTCTACCGCATCGTTTCCGGCTACGGCTTCGTCCACGAAGATTATAAGGTCCGGAGAGCTTACCCTGCAGATCTTTTCCATCTGGGCCATAAGGTTCATGTTTGTATGCATGCGGCCTGCCGTGTCGGAGAGCACAAAATCGATCTTGTGAGCTTTGGCATACTGGACAGCATCATAAATAACGGCTGCAGGGTCGGCTCCTGCCTGATGCTTTATCATCTTTACCCCCAGTCTGCTTGCATGAATCCCTAGCTGGTCAATAGCGCCTGCCCTGAATGTGTCTCCTGCGGCAAGAACTACGGAGTAACCCGATTTAAGCAGTCTGTGTGTCATCTTTGAAATGGAAGTCGTTTTTCCGGTTCCGTTAATCCCAACAAAAACGATGTGAACAGGTTTTTCCCGGTTCTTGACATAATCATCAAAATCAAAGGTATTGGCAGATACAACATCAAGAATTGCTTTCTTCAGAGCTACCTCAACTATTTCTCCGGTATTGCTCCCTATCCTTTTTGTCGTGCCTGTGAGCTGGTTCTTCACGGACTCAACAATTGCTTCTGAGACTGAGAGAGCAAGGTCACTTTCCAGGAGACCCATTTCGAGTTCCCACAGAGGCTCTTCCAGATCTTTGGCATCAAGATATACTTCCCTGTTAAACACGAGAGCTTTGGCTTTCTGAGCAAACCCGACTTTAGGAGTGAGCTTTTTGAAAAAAGATTTTTTCTCTTCAGAAGGCTTTTCTTCCTCTTCTTCTTCTTCTTCTATCTTCTCTGCAGCCTTCTTTCTGTCTTCAACCTTTTTCCTGTATTCGGCTTTTTTCAGATCCTCTATCGAAATACGGGCGACTTCCTGAGAAGCAGTTTCCTTTTCGATTTCGGGACTTTCTTCTTTCAGGGCAGCCTCAATGGTTTTTTCCTCAATTATGGGTTCGATTTCCTCTTCGAGGCTTTCTTCACTCTCAGGCACCTGTTCAACGATTACTGGTTCGACTTCCACTGCCTTTTCATCAATCGTTTTGCTAAATGCCTTCTTAAAACTCCCAAGTTTCTCTTTAAATTTATTGAACACAGGATCCATCCCGAAAAGATCAGTAAAAAATAGGTAAAATTTGATGAGTAATTGAAATTAGTAATCTAATATGCTAGAGTTATAGTTAGAGCTAACTAAATAATTAATGTTAATGATATTATCCGATTATCAAATCGGTTTTCGGATTCTTCGAATCCGTTACCTGTGCCTGAGCCAGGTTTTTCTCATGCCTGGCCAGGTTGATATTTTGCAGCTTCTGTTTCAAGGGCCTGCATTCCCTGTGCAAGTTTAGTCAGTGAAGCATTCATCTGCTCAAGGATTTTTGTAAGCTGCTCTTTGCGGCGGTTAAGAGTTTCGATAGCTTCCTCAGCAGTTTCCTCTGCACTGAAGCCTGCTCCGAGATTGACAATAACTTTCTCCGGATTCTTAACTTCAGCGTAAACGTAGGAACCAAAACCTACCGGAACCATCGTTTCTGCAGTCTTACCTGCTTCTGAAGCTGCTTTCAGCTCATTTATTGTCACAATGGTCTGATCGCAGCTGGCAATGGAAGCCTGTACCATGCTCATTTCCTGCCTGAGCGCTTCAGCCTGCCTCTGGAGTTCCTGATGCCTGGCTGCCAGAGTCCTGATCTCTTCACTGACTTCTGCCATATCCTTCACTCCTCAGCTACGCTTTCGATCTGGACCTGGCTTCTTTTAACGCCGTGTTTGCTTCCGAAGATCGAGTATGTCTTATCGGTCGCATTCTTTTCATTCTGGCTTTCGATCTTCTTTGTGAAGTTTTCCCAGGAATTTCCTGCTTTAAATTTGCCTTTAACAGTAAAACTCTTCATCATTACCACTCTTTTGCTGTAGCTTTATTCTGGAACAGATGGATGATATTCACTCCAGGAACCCAAGAGCTTCTTCTATTCTCCCGAGTTCCGGTCCTGTTGTCTCGGAGCCTGCTACAAAATTCTTTGAATTCGCGAGCAAGCCTGAACCAAGCATCTGGGTCCCGAAGTTAGTAGTCCCTATGTTTACCGGAAGTTCGAAGATCTCTTCCAGAGTTTCTCTTTCCGAAGCTGTCACTTTAGGGTGCACAAGAAGCCCTTTATTTGTAACGACTCCTGCCATCCCTACATTCTTAATCCCGGCAATTGTTCCCCTGTAGACCTCCACCTTAAGGGTTCTGGCAATGACTTCCAGAGCTCTGTCTGAAAGTTCGGGATGCACAAGGGCTGCGGAATCGTTTGCAAGCACGATGTTTCCTACCGCGTTCAGCCTGTCCGGAAGGATGCCTGCAGGGACTCCTATGATTTTCTGCATCTCTTCGATACTGGAACCATATGGAAGCAAAAATCCATTTGAGTTGCCTCTGGAAAGGGCTCCTACAACGGTACTTCCGTTTATGAGAGTCTCAACGACCCTCACATCCAGTACCTCTTCGAGTATGGTGCAGACCTCCGGCTTTGTAAGAGGAGGAACGAGAGCAAGATCTTCTGTACAGGTTGCAAATACCCCTATGATTGAGGTATCGTAAATATCCACTGTTCGAATCATATTCTTTGGTTTTTCGCTTTATCTGGTATATTTACTGGGCAAGTTCTGCCTGTACTTCACCATCTGCGAATTTAACAGCCCGTACCCGGATTGAGAGAGGCGGTTTTTCACATCCCTTTTCCCAGAGGTGTTCATTGATGGTTTTGTCCAGCTTTACCTGCTCAGATTCGGTCTTCATATGCCTTACGAGAAAATCCCTTACTTCCCTAACTGCCCTGCCGGCTCTTTTCCATGAAGGGACTTTCCTTACCTCTCTGAGGGGAATTGTGTATATCTGTTCCTTTACCATGTCGTCTGCCATTTTTCCCACCGTCCTCGCTTACTTCACATCCAGGCTTCTTCTTCTCCAGTGCCTGCGCCTGGGATGACTTACTACCTTCCGGTTAGTTTTAACAATAGCCCACACAGGGACTCTCGAATTCTGCTTGTGCGCCTTTGCCAGACGCTTCTTCTGTCCTTTCATGTTATGACTCAAGTGGATCACACCTGTTGACCTGTAAGTAATCTAATTCTGTTAATTTACAGTTATATCCGGTAATTAGCTGATTATGATTTCAACCCTGTAATTGCGACTCTACCACGCCTGAATGAAAGGCTGATCTGCAACCATATCCTGTAAATTCTATAATAGTATGTGGTTAATCTGCAGCAGTATAGGGGTTGAATATAACTCGATTCTATAAATCTTTATTCCAGAATTTTTCATCTCAGGAAGGCTTCCAGTTTTTAAATACATTTTCTTCTTTTTTCAGGGAAAATTTCTTCCTTGAAAGTACATGGGACTGGAAATGGACAGGAAATAGCTGCCTGATTTTCTCCTCTCCCTGTCTCTGCCTGACTAACTCCCTGAGTTCTGTTTCGTAATCTGCTTTCTGTGTACTCTCACTCGGACCCTGTTCAATACTCAGGTAATATCCTACAAGAGAATCCACAACCTTTTTGCCGTAGCCTTTAAGGGGGCAGAAATATTGAACTCCAAATCGGTCTTCAATGCTTCTTATCTGTGAAATTGAAAGCACTGGAACTCTATCATCTCGCCTGGTTCCGTCGGCAATAAGTTTGACTGCCGGATCCAGGGCAAGAGTTTCGACAGCTCTCTCATGGATATAATTGATAGCACTTTTCGGGAATCCGTCTCTCTGTAACAGCTCGTATGCCTTTTCCAGGATTTCTCGATCAAGGGAAAGGGTCCTGTGAGGAAAATGTAACTCTGCAGCAGTTTTTGCTGCGATTTCTCCTGTAGGAAGCAGTCCGAAGTTACAGGTTACAAGTTCTACCTCAAAAAACGGTTCCAGTAAAAGGGCAGAAAGTGAACTGTCCTTACCTCCACTGAAGAGGACCGAGACTTTCATTGTGCTTAAACCCGGGTTATGGACGTCTTGCGTTTCTTTGGCTGCATCCGCATCAGGAGTGTTTTCAGCTGCTCGTCGTCGATTTGAGACTGGAGCCTCCCACTCTGGGCAAGCGAAATCAGTTGCATCTCAAGCTGTTCCCCAAGAGCTGGCCTTGACATTTTAAGAGTTGTCAGGCGTTCTCTTGCTTCGGGAGTCAGGATCTGCCTCAGTATAGCCTGTTTCTGAGCTTCCATTTCAGCTCTTGCCTGCTCCTGCTGATATGCTGCCTGCACATCGGATGGCTGCTGCGCCTGCTGCCTCTGGATTTCTGCAAGTCGTCTCTTTCGGATTTCTTCGAGTTCGTCATCCATATTAGACATGGCAATCACCGAAAAAACCGGTTTTCTGGAATATGGTTATAGTTTAGAAAGGGTGCCGGATTTCAGGTCCCTTTCTGAAGGATTCTGTCTCAGTATTTTGCAAGTTCCGGGATTTTCTCGAGCAGCTCCTGTTTAAGTTCGTGTGCTGCGTTATCCATCATGGAACGTCCTTTTGCAGATACTGTTCTTCCGTCCTTTACCTTCTGCAGGAAACCTGCAGCTTCAAGCTGCTGAACTGTCTTTCTTGCAATAGAACCGCTGCCTTTTGCTTTGTGGAAAGGCTTGGAACCGTTGTCCTTCTTTCCTCCGTATACGGATCTAAGTCTCTCGATTCCGATTGGTCCGTCGGTATAGATCTTTCTAAGGACTGCTCCACACCTGACATACCACCAGTCATCGTTGTTCGGGGGAAGTTCTTTGTGAACCCCTGTTTTTACGTTTCCTGCCCATTCTGGTGGAACGATCTTTTCATTTTCTTTAAGAATGCCTGCAAGCTTGTCGATCATCTCTGCTGCAGGGACATCAAATACTGTTGTCATGTATCCTCCTTATATGAATTACTTAGTTTTGCAGGTTCGGGCGATAGCGCCGATTCTTCCCCCGAATCTGTCAGGAACGTAACTCTTGTTCTCGAAAAGAGGTAACTCTTATGCTCTTTCGAGGTGTCCATTGCTGGTTTAGCTGGCTACGGACTCTTAAAATTTGGGCCGGAAGGCCCGATAATGCCGGTTAATATGAAAGTAGTCTAAACTGGAAAATGGGGTTGATAAATTTATTGGTTAATATATACATTTTTCGGTAATCTACCGGACAGGCTTACTAAATGTTATTCTTCTTTTTTAAATGTTTGTGCCCTTCCCGGTCCTACGGATATATAATTGACAGGGACTTTCATAAGCTCTTCTAATCTTCTGACATAGTTTCTGGCATTTTCCGGAAGCTCGCCATAGGATTTTACTTCTGTCAGGTCGGCTTTCCAGCCAGGCAGGTCTTCATACACAGGACTGCATTCCCATAGGTCTTCGGTAAGTTCCGGGGGATAGTCCAGACTCTCTCCTTTATATTTGTATCCTACGCAGATCCTGAGGGGGTCAAGCCCTGTAAGTACGTCCAGTTTGGTAAGGGAAATTTCCGTATATCCGTTGAGGGCAATAGCCTTTTTAAGTAGTGGAAGATCGAACCAGCCGCATCTTCTGCCTCTACCTGTAGTTGTTCCGAATTCTCCTCCGGCCCTCTGTATTCTCTCTCCCAGTTCTCCGGTAAGCTCTGTCGGAAGCGGCCCTTCTCCAACTCTGGTTATATAGGCTTTTACTATGGCAATAACGTTGTCCACCCTTGTTGGTCCAACTCCTAGGTTGGCACATGCAGAGCCTGCGATTGTAGAAGAAGAAGTTACGAATTTCTGGGTCCCATGTATGACATCAAGATGGGTGCCCTGCGCAGCTTCAGCCATTACATTTTTTCCTTCGTCAAGAGCCTGATTGATTTCTTTGGAAGCATCCGTAACGTAAGCAGCAAACTGTTTTCCCAGTTCCAGGTACTTTTTTATGAGATCAGGATTCCGGACAATCTTCGGGTCTCCACCCATTGCCTCGATTTCTTTTTCTTTCTGAGGGGCAAGTTCTTCAAGCCTTTTAAGGAAGCGTTCTCTGTCCACAAGCTCAGCCATTCGGATCTCATCTCTTGCTACCTTATCAATATACGCATAGCCGATTCCGCGTCTTGTGGTCCCTATTTTCGTTTCCCTTGCGGCTTCTCTGAGCCCGTCAAGCTCTATGTGATAGGGCATAATGATGCTGGTCTTTGCATCTACTCCGAGCTTACCTGCATCTACCTTTATCCCGTGCTTTTCAAACATTTCGATTTCTTCGGCTAAAACCTCAGGGTTAAGGACAACCCCAGGCCCGATAAGGACCCTGGCATCAAGCAGGATACCTGAAGGGATCAGGTGCAGTTTGTAGACCTCATCTCCTACCCTGACTGTATGGCCTGCGTTGTTCCCTCCCTGGAAGCGGGCAACAACGTCATAGTCTTTTGCAAGAAGATCGACAATCTTACCCTTTCCTTCGTCACCGAACTGCGCGCCTGTGATTATCGTAAACATAAGCCTTGAATCGGGCTTAACCTTAATAAGGTTTTGTTCGGTTTGTTTATCCCGGATTCAACGTATTTTCAACCCTGAATTTCTTATCAATTCCCTTATAAGTTCCTTTTAGGTTTGCATGTGGTTAAAAGAGCAAATGGTTTCATAAACTGTATTTTTTCTTTGCTTTTAAAAACAGGAACACTAGATCTTTGAATGTAAAATGAAGTCAATATACAGGCAATTCTCGGTGAATGCAAAGTTAGAATAGTACGCCTCTGAAAATAAGCAAACTGAGGATCATCAGGATTATCGCAAGAATAATTGCTGTGTTTGCGCTTTCTTTATCGCTTCCAAAGATAATCGGGATAGGGCCGAGCATGATTACTCCTCCTCCCCTGATTTTTGATTTGGCTTTTCCTGAGTAGCTCTCTTTCTTTTCAGGTCCTTCATACCTGAAAGAGTCTTCCGAATCAGCTTCTTTTCCGAACCAGTCCCTTCTTTTTGATTCTTCTTTTACAGGTTCGGAATTTTCTCGCAAGCCTATGGCTGCTCCGATTATAAGCATTAAAAACCCGAAGAGTGTTATGAAAATTCCAGTCAAAACAAGTAAGTTTCCAATCAACGTTTCGTCTTCCACAGGAATAGATAGAGAATTGTTATCAATAGTCCAAGCCCGAGCATGTTTGTTGTAATTTCAGGTGTAGAACCGAATACTATCGGAATGGGTCCGAGCATTATCAGTCCGCCCATCTGGGTATTTGCGGGATGCTGTAACATTGTAAGAACAATACCTAATAATATTATAATAAAGCCAACAAATGTGACTGTTGCGCCTACTCTTAGAAAATCTTCTGATGCACGCATGTGGAATGATATTATGCTTTTATTATTAAATCTATCCTTTGAATTTTTTATTTCAGTGAGGACATCATTTTTTTTCTAATCTAATATGGCTAATTATGGACTTAAAAGAAATAATTTATTCAATCAAGGGTAAATTTATGAGCTTGATTTAATATTTTAAACAAAGCCATCTTCTCTTATGTCTCACCTCCCGTATTTTTCTGACAATATGTATGTATATCGTTCTGTTCTCAGGGCGAACATGTATAATAATGCCTCAATTTTATTTCTGCTTTCAGAGTTCTGGCTCTCTCATGAGAAATGTGGGGGCACTAAAAACTGACAATAATGTATAAATTAATAGAAGGAAAAATATAGGGTTTGAAAGAAACATAAAAAGATAGATTAGGTGGTAATGGATAAAGTAATTTTTCCGGGTCAGCACATACAGGTCAGTACATATTGTAGATGTTAGAGGAACTTATATATATCGTTTTTATATTTATGTATGCATATTTATTTCCCGTACCTTCATATCCGGTATCTTAATATATACTGTGAACACGATAAGAACCTCTTCAATTGCATTTTAACCTTTAATCCGCAGGGACCTCTAACCCAACCTGCTACAGACCAGCGAACTGTAAAGTCACTATCTCTTAACAGCATGCTGCAATTCAATCAAATTAATTGAAATAAACTAATATCACACAGGTTTAGAGACCAACTGGCTTGAAACCGATAGAGTTCAAATCAATTTTATTCGATAAAACAGGTGTTTTCAAATGTCAGAAGACAGTGCCGTAAGATCCTCCCTGGAAGATATCAAGTCCAGGGTAGAGTTTCAGCTTGAGTGCGGGGAGATCAGTCCTGAGGATGTGAAATCTCTCTTAACCGAAATAGAAATACTCAAGGTCCAGAACGAAAATATGAAGGCACGGCTCCTTGAAGCCAGCGTAGCCACAGGCAGGCACCTTCAGGAGATTAACAAATTAAAAGCCCATCTGGAACAGCTTACAGAACCTCCGCTTTTCATTGCGACCATTCTTGAGGTAAATGGGGAGATTGCCCTTATCAGGCAGCACGGAAACAACCAGGAAGTCCTCACGCAGATTCCGGAAGAATACCTCGGGAAAATAGAGCCCGGAATGAGAGTTGCTGTAAACGGGGCTTACTCAATAATCTCCATAGTAAGCAGGGCTGCAGATGTGAGAGCTCAGGTCATGGAACTTATCAATTCTCCAGGCGTGGACTACAGCATGATCGGCGGGCTGGATGAGGTGCTTCAGGAAGTCCGTGAGAGTGTGGAACTCCCTCTTACCGAGCCCGAGCTTTTCGAAGACCTTGGAATCGAACCTCCATCCGGTGTTCTGCTTCATGGCGCTCCGGGTACCGGAAAGACCCTTATTGCAAAAGCCATAGCCTCTCAGGCAAAAGCCACCTTTATCAGGATGTCAGGCTCCGACCTCGTCCAGAAGTTTGTTGGAGAAGGCTCAAGGCTTGTCAAGGATATCTTCCAGCTTGCAAGGGATAAGTCTCCAAGTATTCTTTTCATAGACGAAATCGATGCAGTAGGCAGCATGAGGACCTATGACGGGACAAGCGGCTCCGCAGAAGTAAACAGGACAATGCTCCAGCTCCTTGCTGAGATGGATGGTTTTGACCCCAAAGGCAACGTAAAAGTGGTTGCGGCAACCAACAGGATCGACCTTCTTGACCCCGCCCTCCTCAGGCCAGGCAGGTTTGACAGGTCGATTGAAGTTCCACTCCCTGATGATAAGGGCAGGATTGAGATTCTGAAGATTCACACCCGCAAGATGAAACTTGCCGATGATGTGGACTTTGAGAAACTTGCAAAGGTCCTTGCAGGCAGGAGCGGAGCCGACATAAACGTAATTGTCAAAGAAGCCGGTATCTTTGTCCTGCGCAGGCGCGGAAAAGAGATTACCATGGCAGACTTCATGAAAGCCTACGACAAGGTTGTAAACGTACAGGAGCCCACAATTCCGCAGGCTATGTTCGTATAACCTTACTAAAGCTCAAACAGAATCAAAACCGGATATAAACCGAAACAAAAAGAGTTCTTTCGGGCTGAAGGAATATGTTCCTCCTGTCCGCGCTGGGTAAGGCACAGGTCTGCCCGGCAATTTTAATATTTTTTAGATATCAGTCGAAAGGTTTATATTTTATAAATCACTTGAAGGTATGCTGTCTTAGAGGCAGTGCATAATTAGCAGCGTGCTCCGATAGTGTAGCTCGGCCAATCATTCAGGACTCTCACTCCTGCGACTGGGGTTCAAATCCCCATCGGAGCACTTTTCCTTTTTTATACTCTTTTTTGACATCAATTTTATACTCATTTTTTCTAATGTTCTTCCGTTAAAAACATCTTATGTCTTTTTTCTTATAATATAAATGCCTTCTATCCTCATATCTGGATTTTTATAACTATACCACTCTATGCTGTCTGTCTAAGATCATCCCAGCTTTTTAAGCAATTCTTTTACGGGATAAGTGTCCCTTTTAGCAATCAACCTGTATTCCTCTTTCGCCGCTTCCTATTTTCGTTCCAATGTATATCCTGTTTATATTTCCGGGATGAAAGTGTTAATCTAAAAGCAATTAATTACAGAAAAACAAAACAATTGGTAAATATGGACTCCGGAACTATCTATATCGAAAAAAAGCTTCGCGGCTACCTCTTCGGCACAGCCTGTGCCGATGCTCTCGGACGTCCCGTAGAACTCCTGACCCTTGAGCAGATAAAGGAAAAATACGGAGAACAGGGGATTCTTGAAGTTCCATCTGATGCTTTCTGGACCGATGATACCCAGTTAATGCTTGTACTTGCCAGAGGTCTGCTTCGAGGAGCAGAACTCGAACTGCCCGAGCTTATGGATAACATCGCAGAGGAGCTTGTGCTCTGGCTTGACGAGCCTGACCTCGGGGCAGGAGCAACAACAAAAGGTGCAGCACTGAGTCTTAAGGACGGAATACACTGGAGCAATTCCGGACTGGACTCAAAAACGTGCGGGAGCCTTATGCGAGTTGGAATCCTCGGCTTCATCTTCAGTAATGATCCTGAAAAACTGATTAAAGCAGCTTCACTTTCCGGCAGGATTACTCATACTCACCCGACCGCAGATGCCGCATCGATCGCAGGGGCATATGCAGTGAAACTGGCTCTTGACGGGGTAGCCCCCAAAGATATGTTTTTACCTCTTCTCCAGGTAACGGAAGGAATCTCTGAAGAGTTTACGGAAGCTCTCAAAGGCTCTTATGAGCTTGCTTACAGTAACTTGAGTGATGAGGAGGCTATCCCGAAAATCGGGCAGGGCTGGTATGCGGATGAGACTTTTGCTCTTGCTTATTTCTGCATTTTGAGATCTCCTGATAATTATAAAAAAGCAATTCAAACCGCAGTAAACATAACAGGAGACTCGGATTCCGTTGCCAGTGTTGCAGGTGGAATTCTCGGAGCAAGGCTTGGAATTGAAGCAGTGCCTGCTTCTTGGATAGAATCCCTGAAGGAGAAAGAGAAACTGGAAGAAATGGTTAAACCTCTGCTTGAGAAGTATTTTCAGGTTTCAGGGATGAAGTAAGGTCTTAAGAAATCAATAAGGTCTTAAGAAATCGAGGTCTTTGAAAATGAATTTTTTGAGAATGGATTTTTCCGAAAAAGGAGTTTACTGCCTGATATTCGAAAACCGGGATTGTGTAATTGAAGTCGGCAAAAAAGGCCCTTTTTCGTTTTCTGAAGGCTTTCATATCTACACAGGCTCGGCTCTCGGACCAGGAGGCATGAAGAGGGTAAAAAGACATATCGACCTTTCTTTGAAGGGAGACAAGAATCCTAAATGGCATGTCGATTACCTCCACCTGAACTCTTCGTTCAGACTCGCGTGTGCGGTTTGTGCGGGCACTTCTGCCCGGCTTGAGTGCGAACTTGCCCGCAGGCTCGGAGGAGATTCGGTTTCGGGCTTCGGGTGCACGGACTGTACCTGTAGATCACATCTCTTTTACAGAAAAGAGAACCCTCTTTCGGAGATCAAAGGAGTTTTTGAGGCGTTTGGGCTCCGGGCTGTTGTGCTTGAGTGCTAAATTATTGTAGAATGACGTATTAAGTGACGGATTACTAAGTGACGATTGTTGTTTTCTTTAATCCTTCTTTTTTACAGAAACAGGAAAGTTTAAAGTAAGGCAGGATTTTATTTCAATTAGCAGAAAAATCAGAAAAACTGCTTTTATCTGATCAGAGGATGTTTCATGGAACAATTCTCTTTTATCGCCTGTATGCCTGACAAACCCGGAGCCCTCCACAGGGCAGCCGAGATTATTACGCGGTATGAAGGAAACATCAACCGGATCCAGTACTACCGGAGGATAGACAGGAATACCGTCTTTTTTGAGGTGACGGCGGCTCCGCAGGCTTATAAGAAAATCCTTGAGGAACTGGAAAGAATAGGCTATCTCCAGACCTCCCTGCAGCCTGTAGCTTTTCTTAAATTCAATGTCTATCTCCCTAACTGCCCTGGGGCTCTGTTCGATTTTCTGAACCATACCACATCTTCAGGGGCAAATATCACTTTCCTTGACTTTGACGACAGGGGGCAGCACCCTGAAAGGCTTGTTGTAAGCCTGAACGTTGAAAACGCTAACCTTATAGATACTCTTCTGAACCGGCTCAAATCAAAGTACAGGCTTGAGATTGTCGAGTATGACACCACAGGGGAAAAGCTCGATGATACGGTTTTTTACCTGCGTCTTGCTCAGAAATTGAGATATTATCTCGGAAATGCAGAAGATGATTTTTTAATGAAATTTCTGCACGATATCAACCATATTGCTCAGGAGCTCTCAAACCTGCGAAAAGATCCTGTCGAGGTCTTTGAGAACATACTGAAGGTTGGAGATACACTTAACCGAACTTCAGGAGCAGGATTTTATGTCGATATACAGAGGTTCAGGGTAAAAGATAACATTGAACTTTTCTGTTTTCAGCTTCCCTGCGGAGGAAATATTTATCTTTTCGATACTCCTGAAGAAAGGGTCATGATCGACACTGGCTATGGGATATACCAGCCAGATGTTGTCGATATGCTCCAGCATTATGGCCTTGGGAATCTGAATTTACTCAAAAGAATTTATATTACTCACGCAGATGCCGATCACTGTGGGGCTGCAGGCTATTTTTCCGCTCCTTCTTATCTCAGCAGGGAAACCCTGAAAATTACACGGGAAACCAGCAGAGCTTACGGGTCCAGCAATCAGGGATGCATTCTGGAAGAAGTTTATACAAAAATGATTAACCTCTTCTCAAGGTTCACTCCTCCTTCAAACGTAATCCTTTTTCCGGATATTTCTTCCCAGGATAATAAGATTGAGAAAAGAGGAGCTTTTCCGGTTATTTCCCGTTTCAGGATAGGAGAGCTTGAATTTGAGACTCTTCAGGGCCTGGGAGGGCATATGCATGGGGAGGTCTTCTACCTCTGTCCTGAAGAAGGTCTGTTTTTCCCTCAGGACGCCGTTATTAACTTCAGGAGTTTGAGCCCTGAGAGGACTGAGTACAATATCCTGGCTGATTACCTCATGACCTCGGTTAATGTGGATAGCAGCCTTGCAAAAGAAGAGCGGAACGCTCTCCTTTCTCTTATAATGGAACTCGACTCCGAACTTGTAGAAAAAGGGAGGAAATGCCTTGTCTGTTGCGGGCATGGTTCGGTATCGGTAATGGAAAATGGAAAACTTGTTGAGTGTTCCAGCTCAGAGAGATATCTTGCAAGAAAATCTCTGTAAAAGGAAATACAGGTCCCATAAGAGAAGCTAAGACACTCGGGTTAAAAACATTATAAAGTCAATAAAATAATTTAATCTGAAGACAATCTAATTAATTAAAGATAAAGACAATATAATTGATTAAAGATAATTTGTGAGATAATTGGCTTTAGCCGGTATCAGGTAGAGCCAAGGGTATAAGGTAAAGATATCAGGTAAAGCCAAGAAGTGATTTACTTGTCAATGGTTTCTCAGTTCGATTATTATGTTTTGACGCTACTGAACTCTTTTTCCTTTCTGGACCCTTTTATGCTGTTTGTAAGTCTCCAATTCGATTATTTTCTTTTCCTTATCCTTGCTGCTCTCTATTATTTCAGAGGCAGGCAGGAGACAATACTTTTTCTTGTGTTACTTGTGTTTTCCTGGGCTGTAGCAATGTCTCTTAAACCTGTTTTTGCAGTCCCCAGGCCTGAAGCTGTTCGGTTTGTGACCTGTACAACAGGATACTCGATGCCAAGCGGACATTCTCTTATGTCCTTTGCTTTGGCCGTGTTTTTGTATCCAAGGGCAGGAAAATTTAAAATTTTAGTCTGGATTTTTGCTGTAACGGTAAGCTTGAGCCGAATATTTATAGGAGTCCATTTCCCTTCGGATGTGATTGCAGGCGCATTTCTGGGCTGCATAATTGGATTTTTCTGGCTGTATATAGAAAAAATATTGGTAAAATTCGGATTTTTAGGAGATACTTTAGAATCCAAAGAGGAAAGCAAAGACGAGGTTTTTGATCAACCCCTCCAACAGCCCTGATCCGATGACCTGAATAATGATCTGGATAAATGTCTGACAGGATCCGGAGTAAATGGAAATCAAATCCATTAAAAGTTTAACAAGACTTTCCGGATTAATTCCAAATTAATCGGGTTAGGTAGAAATTAGAAATATGTAAATTAAAATCTAGCAGAATTTAAGTTAAAAACTCATTAAGTTAAAACTCATAAATACGAAATTAAAAAAGCTGCAAGATTTATAGGCTTTTGTTTTAAGTTGATTAGGGGTAAATCCGATCATTTTTTGTTCTTGAGTTTAAGCGTCATTAATTAAAACGTTGATACTTCTCATGCTGAACATTCATTATGTTCAGGTTTAACTCTCTAAGAAACTGACGCATTCAGGTTTAACGAATTGAAACTTAACAGGCTGGCACTTGATATACTGACAGTTCTTGGGCCGGCGGCTCATAAGAGGATTAAGGACTTATTTTCCCCCTCTTCCTCCGAAAGACTGGCTGCTTCCTCCAGTCGATGCGCCACCTCCTCCTGATCCGCCAGTACCGGTTCCACCGAAACCCTGGCTTTTTCCTCCCACACCCTGACCGCCAGCTGTTTGACTGGCTGTTTCCATTGCCCTCATAACAGAATCAGCCGATTCATATTCCCGGTCAGGAATCATCTGCAAATCTTCAATCACATCACTGGAAGCATTCTGCTTTCTAGCATGCTCCACAATCTGTTCTTTTCTCATTGGAAACTGCATGCCCCTGAATATTTCCTGCATAGAACTCGAACTTGCTCTCATACCTTTTCACCTTCCCCATGTTTTGATGGATTTACCCCCATTTAAACAATTATATTAATCGTATAAATAAATACTTAATTATATAATTTATAGGTGCTCCTTCCGATCTTGAAAATTCTCTTCTAATCGAGATTATTTTCAAACAAATATTTGCAAAAAAGCAGGTAAGAAAGTTTGAGATAAGCATCCTGCAAAAAGAAATGCGAGGGGTGCGATTCGAACGCACGAATTCCTACGAAAATGGGTCCTAAGCCCATCGCCTTTGACCTGGCTGGGCAACCCTCGCACGAATGTTGCCTTTGTTTGATGATGTTGTCTTTATTTGATAATAAAATGAGAGAAAAGAAAATTTAAGACTATTTGAAAAAGTTAAATGCGCCGACCGGGATTCGAACCCGGGTTTTGGGCTTGGAAGGCCCAAGTCATAGCCGCTAGACCATCAACGCAAACTGCAACACATCTAGAGGTATTTGTTAGATATAATGTTTTCGCTTGACATCACATCTTTTCTTATATATTTCTGTGTTATTGCGGATCTATCCTTTTTCTTTACTACAGTTTCTCCGGCTTTTATGATCTCTTCACGTTTAGGTTTTGAAATATTGTTTTTCTTAGCATTCATGGTTCCGGTTAATAATATCTGGTTGATAAACTGAATCATGAGAAAAAACTTGCAGAATACCATTGTTATTGTATATTTGAATTTTATACATGCAGTTTTATTTTATTGTCAACCAGATCTGCCGCAAAGATAAGACTATTAATATGAGTACTATAGAGTAAATTCAAATAAATATATCTTTAACTATATAATATATTTTATCTCTGTTAAAGTAAGTTTTTTGGTTAAACCCTCCTTTTTTTGCTACAATTTGAAAGAAAAAAGCTTAAATTTGATGTGTCTACTTTGCAAAAATCCTAATTTATAAATATGCAAGTATACTATTTTTACTGTAAAAACAAAATTCTTCTCTTCAGAGAAAAATCAACATTATTATTTTAAATGTTAAAGATAAATATCTGATTTCCCCTGTTTTTATCCCTGAAATCTTATTTCTCTGATAAGGAATATATACTCTTATATAGGGCTAGGCATAAGTTCTCAAAACCTGCTTTCTTCTCTTACGCCGCCCTGGCTCCAAAACCGAGTTGAAGAAACCGACAGTACAAAGACGTGATATAAATGGACCCCTTCATTCTGGCGTTTGCAATAAGCTGGATACTTATATTTGCGTACCTCCTTTCACTACTCAAGACATATGCAGAGTTCAACAAAAGGTTAATGTAATGATCGAGTTATACGGGGCTTAGAATGAATAAAAAAAAGAAATCATTGCTTGCAGTTGCTTTTATTGCTGGCGTGTTCCTTGTAGGATTATACGGAGTCGACTCTTCTAATGGGTACATTACGGTATCCGAGCTTCTCTCTGATCCTCAGGACTATGCTGGCGAGAATATAAATGCCGTGGGAATCTTAGAAGCTGGAAGTCTTGAAAAGGCTCCCGGAATAACATCATTTGAACTGAAAGACGAAAATGATGAAAACCTTAAGATACATGTGAATTATGTAGGAGACCTTCCTTTCAACCATGCCGAAGGAAAACAGGTGACCGTCAGCGGAACAATGGTTTCCGAATCCACGCTTGAGGCAAATAAGATAGTTACAGGATGCCCGTCAAAGTACACGGAGTAATGTTGATGAATATTGAAGAATGGGAAGAATACAGATATGTAGAAGCCGGAATTAAGGACTCGGTTGCCCTGATCGAAGACTCCGGCTTAAAAAAAATGGTTGAGCATGTCTGTCATTCCGGAGGAAAAAGAATTCGACCAATTATCCTCCTTCTGGTCAGTGAGATCTGTTCAGGTTCATATTCCCGTAGCCTTAATGCAGCTCTTGCTGTTGAAATGATGCATTCGGCTTCCTTAATTCATGATGATCTGCTAGATCAGGGACTTGTCCGGAGGAACCTGCCTTCTGCTCCCGAAAAGTTCGGGCCTTCCAGAGCTCTGCTCTGTGGAGACTATCTTATTGCAAAATCAATTGCATTCATTTCTCCTTATGGGGAGAAGGTGATCCGGGATTTCGGAAAAGCAGGAATGGATATGGCGGAAGGGGAAGTCCTTGACCTGAAGCTTGATGACGATAGCTTCGGAGAAAACGAATACTTTAAATGCATCTATAAAAAAACAGCTTCTCTATTCGCAATCAGTGCATCCATTGGGGCTTATACGGGCGGGGCTGATGAAGCACTTGCCGAGCGTTTTAGCTTTTTCGGGAATGCCCTTGGAACCGCATACCAGATTGTTGACGATATTCTTGAGTTTCTTGAGGTAGTTGAGGGTAAAGAGTCTAAATTCACATCTGAAACCCTGCCGCACATCTACATGAAAAGCATGTCAAAGGAAGAAGCCTTAAAGAAGTCCATGGATTGTGTAAAGCTGCACGTTAGTGCCGCAAAAGAAACCCTCGGGACTTTCAGGGCATGCCCGGCAAGAGACAAGCTTTTCCAGATTACCGATTATATAACCGTTGACATGCTTGAGAATCTTTGAAGATCTTCACCTTTCCTGAAAAATGAATTGATTCTGTTTAATTCCCGTGTATATAATGTCAAAATGATACTGTTCAATCTTACCAAAACCCTGGCAATCTCAGCTTTTGCCACTAACTTTATCAGGTGTATCCATGCGAGTATATGATAGTCCGGTGATTAAGGTAAACGCCAGCACGGAAAATGAAAAGATGGTGCTCGATGCAGAAGGCCCTCTTTCCCATCTTGCAAAGCCCTTTCTAAAACGTATAAACAACATCTTTGCTGAAGAAAAACCCATTTCAATAAGCGAAAACGAGATTATATTTTCTACCTGGATCCCCCCTATCCCTGGTCCTGTTTTCAGCCGGGTCATTAGTGCTGAAATTGCAGCCATAAGGAAAAAACATGTTCCTGATCAATTTTCAATAGGGATTACCGCCCGCTGTCCAAACAGGTGTATTCACTGCGGAGCAGCCGACATAAAACCTGAAAAGGAGCTGACCCTTGATGAGATTTGCAATGCTGTGGATCAGAGCCTTGATCTTGGCACCTATCTTGTTTCCTTTGACGGTGGAGAAACAATGCTCAGAAACGATCTCGTTGAGATGGTCTCAAGGGTAGACAAAACAAAAGCAATTGCCACATGCTTTACCTCTGGCTTCAAGCTCTCAGAAGAACGAGCAGGAGCCCTAAAAGCTGCAGGCCTGTACGCTGCAAGGATCAGTCTGGATAGTCCCTTTGAAGCTGAACATGACCGTATCAGGGGTCGGAGCGGCGCATACAGAGATGCGGTTGAAGGAATTAAAAACGCAGGCGCTGCCGGAATTCTTACTGACATGTTTGTGGTCGTTTCTCCGCATAATATTGATGATCTTGAAGAGTTCTATTCCCTTGCAGTCGATCTTGAAATGAAGGAGATGTCAATCTATGAGATCATTGCAGTAGGGCGCTGGCTTGACCACGAGGATGAGGTAATAAGCGAGAAGGATGTATCCAGGCTTCAGACCTTCCAGAAAGCCATGAACAGCAAACCTGAAGGTCCGAGGGTTACAGCTTTTCCCTATTTCATGGGTCCTGAGCTTTTCGGCTGCTTTGCTGGCAGGCGCTGGATGCATGTTGCTTCTGACGGAGAGGTTATGCCCTGCGCATACACTCCACTCTCTTTTGGCAATATATGTGAAGAGCCTCTGGAAGTTATATGGAAACGCATGGGAAAACATAACGCTTACAAAAAAGATGATGCAGCCTATTGTATGATGCGAAATCCTGAGTTCCGGAGAAAGTACATACATACAATCCCTAAAGGAGCAAGAATTCCTTACAGAATTAAATAATACCCTTAAGTGTTTTTAAAAGGAACTTTTTCTTACTAATTTTTTCTTACTAATTTTTTCTTACTAATTTTTTCTTACTCAGCTTTTCTTTTTTCCTTTTCTTTTTACATATCCTTTTTTTACATGTCCTTTTTATCCTGATTTTTTACCTTTGCATTTTTCCCTGCCTTTTTCTTCCTAAGTATTTTCCCCTATTTTTGAAGAATTGGATGGGATTTTTAAGTTAATATTTTTTCATTTTCTTTCTAAATTTGTATCTGATATTAAATCCTTTATTTGAGCTTTTTTCCCGAAAAAGTTCTTTTAATTTATCGAATTTTCAGGAATACTTTTTATTTAGGAAATTATCCAGCATAATCTGAATTGAAAAACCTATTTAAAAAAAGATGTAAATCTTTCTAAGATAATATATACATTTTCCGGAAAATATGTCTACATTCTTTGGTTAAACATCATACATTTAATATTATTGTAATATTCTTTACTTTTCATAAATTTATTTTTCTCTTTTTTAACTTGGCTTTAAATTCTTGTCTCCGGTGGATTAGTGCTGTTTGTGTTTTAAGGCTGAGCATGGTTGTATAATATATTTTACAAAGTTTTACCTTAAACACGTAAATCTCATATTTATTTTAGGATTAACCTTGGATCATCTATTAAAACCTTAATTCAAAAAAGCTGTTTTTCACGATTCCGCTCTTCTTTTGTGCAGGTAATTCCGGTATTTTTTGTCAATTAATTATATTCTACTGTTTCTATTTAATTATTTTTTACTGTTATATTTAATCTTTTGGATTTTAACCATATATTTTGTTATTTATATTTTTAAAATTCTTAAAAATTTCCTTCAAATTCGATATATAATGATTTATCATTATAGTTATCCTCCTCTTCTTCGACAAAACCGAAGCTGTTATATAGTTCTTTCGCGAAGGATTTGTTAACTACCTCCATTGGAGTAGGGATTTTTAATTATTAATTTATATATTAAATTTTGAGAGACGGAGATTCACATGGCTAAAAATGAAATCTTATCCGAAATAAAAAAAGCGGAAGAGAGTGCTAAATCAATGGTTGATGAAGCCGTTGATTCCAAAAACAAGCGCATCTCCGATGCTCGGGCCGAATCCAGGGAAATCCTGAGACAGGCCGAAATTGATGCACATAAAGCTGCACAAGACTCTTTTAAAGTAGGTGAAGAAAAGATCCTGGAGGAAAGAGATAAGATCGTCAACGATGGTGAAAAAAACGCATTAGCCATGTCCCAAAAAGCTCAAGCTAATATCGACAAATCCGTCAATTACCTTGTACAGGAGTTTGAGAGGGCGGTCCTTAATGAGTAGACCTAAAGAGATGACAAGGGCCGTTATTGTCGGGCATAAAAGCATTCTAAAAGAAACCATCGATTCATTGCATGATACAAATCTCTTTCATGTTGAAGATTTTGTCGAAGACGAGTCTGGTTTTAAGATCAGCAAGCCATTGAAAAACGCAGAAGAAGTCTCGAAAAAGCTTGTGAAGATCCGTTCTATCGCCAATTATTTGGGGATTGTAAAAAAAGAACCGGTAGTTCAGAAAACTGACTCTGTTCTGCGCGACCTTGATTCGAAGCTGAATGAACTGGATAGGGCAATTGCAACTAAAACAGAATCGATTGCCCAGCTCGAGAACGAGCTGAAAGACCTGGATTCCCAGAAAAGGGAACTCCTGCCTTACCTGTCCATCAATCTCGACTTCGATGACTACCGCGGCTACGAAAGCCTTAAGGTTTTCGCAGGTATGGTAAAAGGGAACCTGGATGGGAGTCAGATTTCAAGCATCACCAAAGCTTACGAGTTGTACTTTGACCCTCAATCAAAAACAACTGTACTGTTTGTAGCTAAAAGCGATGCCGACAAAGTCTACGAATTACTTCAGGGTCTTGGATTCAGAGAACTCAGAGTTCCGGAAAGAGGTGGTGTCCCAAGCGAGCTGTTAAGATTTATCGAACAGAAAGAAGCCGAAGTCACCAGAAAGATCGAGTCCTTAAGAAATGAAATCGAATCCTTGAAAACCAAGTATGCCGACTTCATCCTTGCCAGTGACGAGATCTTGACCATCGAGAGTCAGAAGGCAGAACTGCCTTTAAGAATAGCTACATCTGCAAATGCATTCATAATCGAAGGCTGGACTCCAACCGAGGATTATGACAAAGTTGTCAGTGCTGTCAACAGTGCCACCAACGGCAAGGCATACGTCACAAGTCTTGAAGTTGAAGAAGAGGAAGAGGAACACGTCCCTGTTGAGTACAACAACTCAAAAATCGCAGCGCCGATGCAGCAGATCATGGACCTTTACTCCAGGCCCAAGTATACCGAACTTGATCCATCCTCAGTGATCTTAATTACTTTCCCACTGATGTATGGGCTGATTCTCGGAGACATCGGATATGCACTGATACTGGGAGCAATTGCGCTGGCTGTCAAAAAAGCAATGAAGTCAGACGCGGTGGGCGCTCTCATGAATATTCTGATCTATTGTCAGATATCAACATTTATATTCGGAATTATTTATGGCGAGTTCTTAGGATTCTCTCTTGCGAGTTTGCATACGGAGCATGGATCGGTTCCAGGCCTGATTCCGGGCTGGGAAACTATTGTTCTGTTTGAAGGGCTCGGCGGCGAGGAATTTACATTCCCGATTCACAGAACTCACATGGTAATGACTATGATTGCAGTAACTGTCCTTATAGGACTGCTTCAACTGAATCTCGGGTTCCTGCTCGGATTTGCAAACATCTCCAGGCACCACGGAATGAAACATGCGGTTCTTGAAAAAGGCAGTTGGCTTGTTATTGAACTCGGTGTACTTCTTGCAGCCATCGGCTACCTTAACGGCACAGGACTGGCTTATGTCGGTGCTGTAATTCTTGTTCTCGGAATTGTGATGCTCACCATGGGTGAAGGTATTAAAGGTCCGATTGAATTGCCATCTCTTATGGGTAATGCTTTATCGTATGCCCGTATTATCGCAGTTGGTCTGTCTTCGATTTACATCGCTTCAACGGTCAATGATATTGCTTTTGAAATGATCTGGGCTGATCACTCCAAGATTGGTTTCGTAGCAATAGCTGCAATACTTGTGTTTATACTCGGACATGCACTTAATACTGTCTTGAGTATCATCGCTCCCGGGCTGCACGCACTCAGGTTGCAGTATGTAGAATTCTTCGGAAAATTCTACGAAGGCGGGGGCAGAAAATACAACCCATTCGGATACATAAGAAAATACACGGAGGAATAAAAACATGGTAGGAGAAGAACTAGTTGGTGGACCTTTCCTGGACGCAGACGGAATGAAAGCACTCGGTGCAGCACTCGCAATCACAGTAACTGGGCTTGCATCTGCATGGGCTGAAAAAGAAATTGGTACCGCAGCAATCGGCGCTATGGCAGAAAACGAAGGGTTATTCGGTAAGGGTCTTATCCTTACTGTCATTCCTGAAACCATCGTTATCTTCGGTCTTGTCGTTGCATTGCTTATCAATTCTGCTTAAATTTAAGAGCATATCCCGCTCTTAAATTTCTTAGAGCATCACTCCGAGCTTCTCTGGGTGTTTTTTCCTTGCCAGGCGGAGCTGGAGTGGTTATGTGCTCTAAGTTTCCCCTTAGGTATCGTTGCACTCTAAGCAGCTTAGAGTTTCTGCTCTAAGCTTTAGAGCACTTTTTTGCTCTAAATTTATTTGGAGGTGTAAGCATGGGACTAGAGATCGTTATAAAAGACATCCAGGAGGGTGCAAGAGCTGAGGTTTCCCGTATAAAAACCGAAGGCGATGCGAAGGCCTCCGAGATCACAAATGAGGCTAAAGAAGTACAGAAGAAGATGCTCGGGGACAGCCTTGCCAAGGTGGAAGAGGACCTCCAAAAGCTGCACCAGCAGGTTATATCAAGTGCAAACCTGGAAGTAAAAAGAATTACGCTTAACAAGCGCAAGGAACTTCTAGATAAGGTTTATAGCCAGACAGTTGAAAGCATCAAGTCAATGCCGGCGTCCAAACAAGAAGAGCTATTGAAGCATATTATCAATAAGAATGAGGCCAGCGGTGCTAGAATTTATTCTAATAAGGAGTCAGAAGGGACCGTCAGGAAATTATCTTCATTAACTTATGCTGGTAATATTGACTGTATCGGCGGCGTTGTTCTGGAAAACGAAGACGGGACAGTCAGGTTAGATTTCACATATGATTCAATCCTGAAAAACGTGTATGAGCGTTCATTGAAGCAGATATCTGATATATTATACGGGTGATGTTCGATGCGGCTTTTGGAGAGACTCTGGGGGAAAAAACCCTCACGAAAATCCGATAAAAAGAAAAAAGGCACTTCTAACTATGCTTATGCCGTAACCCGTGTTCGTGCGATGAAGAGTAAGCTGCTCCCAAAAGAAACGTATCCGCGGCTTCTCAATATGGGGATTGATGAAATTACCCGCTTTATCCAAGAGTCTGAATACAAAAACGACGTTGACGAACTGGCAATGAAATACAGCGGTGGCGATCTGGCAGAACATGCATTAAACAGGAATCTTGCGCTCACCTATGACAAGTTGCTCAGGATCACCTCAGGAGAATTGAACTACCTGATCACTGCATATCTTATGAGATATGATATCTGGAATGTAAAAACACTTCTCCGCGGTAAACTTTACAATGCATCCGTTGAGGACATCCTCGAGTCTCTGATCTCTGCCGGGGAATTTACCTATACCTTCTTGTCAGAACTTGCAGCCAAGCCCACATATCAGGAAGTCATTGATGCCCTGAAAGAAACCGATTATTATCCTCTGCTGCAGGAGTTTGACGGAAATAACCTGGCATACATAGAAAACGAGCTTGACAAGATGTACTATTCAAGCCTGTTTGCCGTAATCGGAAAACCAAGATCCAAGGACCGGAAGCTCTACGCCAGGTTCATCAAACTCGAAGTCGATGTTAAGAACCTGGGTACCCTCTTCAGACTGAAAAAAGCAGGAGTTGAAAAGTCTGATGAGATCATGCCCCTTATGATTGAAGGCGGCCTTGAGCTGAAGCCCGAGAAATTGGCAACGCTTCCTTATGAACAGTTTATCGATGAACTTCGTAAAACTGACTACTGGGATGCAATTTCAAGTGTCGCGGGTCTGGAAACGGCTTCTCTGACTACTGTTGAAAGCAGGCTCACAAGGTTCTATCTTGAATCTGCAACCACTTATTCGCATGTATCTCCGATCTCAATTGTACCTATTATGGACTATATTATCCATAAAAATAATGAGGTCAACAACCTCCGGATTATTTTCAGAGGTAAGGAGGCTGGCCTCGATGATACACTAATTAAAGACCAGTTGGTGGTTATCTAATGGAATTGGCAGTGATCGGAAAGAGCGAGTTTGTCACGGGGTTCAGGCTGGCTGGTATCAGAAAAGTATATGAAGTCACTGATACCCCAACCACCGAGTCCGCGGTAAAATCGGTGCTTGAAGATAAGAGTATCGGGATTCTTGTAATGCATAATGATGACATTGGTAATCTGCCGGAAATTTTAAGGAGAAACTTGAATGAGTCTGTCCAGCCTACAGTAGTAGCCCTCGGAGGCAGCGGAACAGGCTCAATGAGTTTAAGAGATAAAATAAAACAAGCGGTAGGTGTTGATCTGTGGAAGTAAAAGGTGAAATTTATCGTGTGGCTGGGCCTGTCGTCACCGCTATCGGCTTGGATGCAAAGATGTATGACCTTTGCAAAGTCGGTAACGAAGGGCTGATGGGTGAAGTCATCCAGATAGTAGGTGGCAAGACCATCATCCAGGTTTACGAAGAGACAGGAGGCGTCAGACCAGGGGAGCCCTGTGTAACTACAGGTATGTCTCTGGCAGTAGAGCTCGGTCCGGGCCTTCTTTCCAGTATTTATGATGGAGTTCAGAGGCCACTGCATGTCCTGCTTGAAAGGACGGGCGGGTTCATCAAGAGAGGTGTCACTGCAGATGGGCTTGACCACAAAAAAATATGGGAGTTTAAGCCTGTTGCCAGAAAGGGAGATTTCGTAAAAGGCGGAGAAGTGATCGGTGTTGTTCAGGAAACAGTAAATATTGAACACAAGATCATGATGCCGCCGGACAAGTCGGGCACAATCGCCGACATAAAGAGCGGAAACTTCACTGTTCTAGATACCATCTGTACCTTAACTGACGGGACAGAGTTGCAAATGATGCACAGATGGCCAGTCAGAAGACCAAGACCGGTAAAGAGAAAACTTACTCCTGAAAAGCCTCTGGTCACAGGGCAGAGAATTCTTGACGGACTTTTCCCTGTAGCAAAAGGCGGAACTGCTGCAATTCCAGGACCTTTCGGGTCGGGCAAAACTGTTACTCAGCAGCAGCTTTCAAAATGGAGTGACACCGAGATTGTGGTTTATGTAGGTTGCGGAGAGCGCGGAAACGAGATGGCAGATGTTCTGTGGGACTTCCCTGAACTTGAAGACCCGCAGACCGGAAGGCCACTCATGGAGCGTACTATCCTTGTCGCTAACACTTCAAATATGCCTGTGGCTGCAAGAGAAGCATCTGTATATACAGGAATGACACTTGCGGAATACTACCGTGACATGGGATATGACGTCTCCCTGATGGCAGACTCCACCTCCAGGTGGGCAGAAGCCATGAGAGAAATCTCCTCCCGTCTTGAAGAAATGCCTGGTGAAGAAGGTTACCCGGCATACCTGTCTGCAAGGCTGGCAGAATTCTATGAGCGTGCCGGAGTTGCCGAGACTCTCTGTGGTGAGAAAGGTTCAATTACTGCTATCGGTGCAGTATCCCCTCCAGGCGGTGACTTCTCCGAGCCTGTTACTCAGAACACTCTGCGTATCGTGAAGGTATTCTGGGCTCTGGATGCAAAGTTATCCCAGAGGCGTCACTTCCCTGCAATTAACTGGCTGAACAGCTACAGTCTGTACAAGGAAGATCTTAACGACTGGTTCACCGAGAACGTGGCTCCTGACTACGTTGCTATGAGGGAAAAGGCAATGGATATGCTGCAGACAGAATCCGAACTGCAGGAAATCGTGCAGCTTGTAGGTTCCGATGCTCTGCCGGAAGAACAGCAGCTTCTGCTTGAAATTACCCGTATGATAAGGGAAATCTTCCTGCAACAGAATGCATTCCACCCGATAGACACCTACAGCCCGTTCGCAAAACAGTACAGGATCATGCAGGCCATCATGAAGTACGGAGACGCTGCAATGGATGCCCTGAAATCAGGTGTACCTGCTTCGGAAATTATCAAGATGGAGTCCAAGAACGACCTTCCCAAGGTCAAGTTTGAAGAGGATTTCGATGGCTCTTTGAATGCTGTCCTTGCAAAAATGGATAAGGAGTTTGCAGCCCTGGGAGGTAGGTAACAATGGTAAAAGAGTATAAGACAATCACTCAGATTGCAGGGCCTCTTATCTTTGTCGAGAAAACAGAGCCTGTGGGTTATAACGAAATCGTTAACATTAAAATGACTGATGGGACTATCCGCAGAGGCCAGGTTCTGGACTCTTCTGCTGATATTGTGGTTGTCCAGGTTTTCGAAGGTACTGGTGGGCTTGACAAAGACTGCGGTGTAATCTTTACCGGGGAAACCCTGAAGCTCCCCGCATCCATCGACCTTCTCGGCAGGATCCTATCAGGCTCAGGAGACCCGAGGGACGGTGGCCCAAGGATTGTTCCAGACCAGTTGCTGGACATCAATGGGGCTGCAATGAACCCGTACGCCAGGCTGCCTCCAAAGGACTTTATCCAGACAGGTATCTCCACAATCGACGGAACGAACACCCTTGTCCGTGGGCAGAAACTGCCTATTTTCTCAGCTTCAGGTCTGCCACACAATGAAATTGCTCTGCAGATCGCAAGGCAGGCTTCTGTGCCAGGCTCCGAATCTGCTTTCGCAGTAGTTTTCGCAGCAATGGGTATCACCAACGAAGAAGCCCAGTATTTCATGAGCGACTTTGAAAAGACAGGCGCTCTGGAAAGGGCAGTTGTGTTCCTGAACCTTGCAGACGACCCTGCTGTCGAACGTATAGTCACACCGCGTATGGCTCTCACAGCAGCCGAGTATCTGGCATACGAGCACGGCATGCACGTTCTTGTCATCCTGACTGACATTACAAACTATGCAGAAGCTCTCCGTCAGATGGGTGCCGCCCGTAACGAAGTGCCTGGCCGCCGTGGATATCCTGGTTACATGTACACTGACCTTGCAACCCTCTACGAGCGTGCAGGTATTGTCAAGGGTGCCAAGGGATCCGTTACTCAGATTCCTATCCTCTCAATGCCCGGTGACGACATAACCCACCCGATTCCTGACCTTTCAGGGTATATTACCGAAGGCCAGATCGTGGTTGCCAGAGAACTGCACAGAAAGGGTATTTACCCGCCAATTAATGTGTTGCCGTCCCTGTCAAGGCTGATGAACTCCGGTATCGGACCCGGCAAAACAAGGGAAGACCACAAAGCCGTTTCTGACCAGATGTATGCAGGTTATGCAGAAGGGCGTGACCTGAGAGGTCTCGTGGCAATCGTCGGTAAGGAAGCTCTGTCCGAAAGAGACACCAAGTTCCTCGAGTTTGCCGACCTTTTTGAGAACAAGTTTGTCCGCCAGGGCAGAAACGAAAACAGGACAATCGAGGATACTCTGGAGATCGGATGGCAGATTCTCACTCACCTTCCTGAGAACCAGTTGGGTAGAATTGACAACAAATATATCCAGAAATATCACCCGGCTCACAGAAAGGCTAAGTGATCGCCATGGCTCAGCAGGACGTAAAACCAACTCGGTCGGAGTTAATTAATCTCAAGAAAAAGATCAAACTGTCAGAAAGTGGGCACAAGCTCCTGAAGATGAAAAGAGACGGTCTTATCCTTGAGTTTTTCAAGATCCTTAATGAAGCAAGGAACGTCAGAACCGAGCTGGATGCTGCCTTTGCAAAAAGTACGGAAAAAATCAATCTAGCCTCTGCTGTGAATGGAATGGTTGCAGTCAAATCAACTGCCTTTACAGCGAAGGAATACCCTGAGATTCAACTTTCAGGGCACAATATCATGGGCGTAGTAGTGCCCAAGATCAGTTCTACTGGAGTCCGCAAACCCCTCTACGAGAGGGGCTACGGCATTATCGGGACAAACGCATATATTGACGAGACTGCCGATGCTTACGAGGATCTTGTAGAAAAGATCATCACTGCTGCAGAGCTGGAAACAACAATGAAAAGGCTCCTTAATGAAATCGAGAAGACAAAGAGGCGTGTTAACGCTCTCGAATTCAAGGTCATTCCCGATCTCATTTCGACCATGAAGTACATCCGTTTCATGCTTGAAGAAATGGAAAGGGAAAACACCTTCAGGCTAAAGAGAGTCAAGGCAAGAATGAGAGACTAAGATTGATTTGAACATGGCAGCGTGTAAGGATCGACCGAATCTGGTTGAAAGAACCATACTTAAGTTAGGTGAACCCGAAAACCAGGCCCGCCTGCTACAGGCAGCCTGGCGGATCTCCCTTTTAATGATGATCTTAGGGTTCATTATTATCTTAAAAACGATCTTTCCAAATTTTACCTTGACCTGAACTCCAGGATAATCCTTTTTTCCAGTATCTTTCCTGAGTTCGTCATGGAATACTGTTTTTTATAACCCATTATATTGTTTATGATGTTGCTTTTTTCTGATTGTTACTTCTCTTACTCACTTTCCTGTTATCTGCCTGTTATCAGAAAGTTATTTTAACGACAAGTATCAATCCTAATTTCCTTATGCAAAACGAAGCAAGACTTCTTCATGTGACCGGCACGGTGCAGGGTGTCGGTTTTCGTCCTTTCATATATAGGCTTGCAAAAGCCCATGGGCTTTCAGGATACGTGAAAAACCTTGGAAACCATGTAGAAGTCCTTATTGAAGGAGAAAGGGCTGATATTCAAAATTTTCTTATTGACCTTCCTGAAAAAAAGCCCCCACTTGCCAGAATTAAGGAAATTAAAGTAAAAACTATCACTTTTTCCGGTTTTCAGGAATTTATTATCGTACATAGCGAACCCGGAATTTTTGAAAATTCTATAATTCCTCCTGATACGGCTATCTGTGAGGAATGCCGGCTTGAGATATTCGATCCTTCTTCCAGATACTATCATTATCCTTTTACCGTCTGTACGAACTGTGGTCCCCGCTACACGACAGTCCGAACACTCCCATATGACCGCGAAAATACTACCATGGCAGACTTTCCTCTATGCGAACAATGTGAGGTAGAATACACCGACCCTCTCAACCGCAGATATCATGCCCAGCCTGTATGCTGTTCTAAATGCGGGCCGGAAATCTGGCTTTCGGATTCTAAGGGAAAATTGATCGCAAAGAATTATGGGGCAATTGTAAAAGCCTCTGAGCTTCTTGAACAGGGATCAATCCTTTCAGTAAAAGGTTTCGGAGGTTTTCATATTGCCTGTAATGCCAGAAAGGACGGTTCTGTAAAGGAACTCCGAAGGCGGCTGGCTCGTCCGGAACAGCCTTTTGCGGTAATGGCAAAGAATATGGAAGTTGTGGAATCCTTTGCAGAACCCGGAGATGCAGGCAGAAAATGCCTCATGTCTGTCCGCCGCCCCATAACCGTACTTCCCAAATCAAAGAACTTCAGCCTGGCAGAATCGGTTTCTCCGGGGCTGCACAATATCGGGGTTATGCTTCCATATACAGGCACACAAAATCTACTTTTTGACCTCGCGCCGGATTCCGTGTATGTTATGACTTCCGCAAACCTTCCAGGAAGGCCCATGGTTGTTGAAAATGAAGAAGCTCTTGAAAAACTCAGAGGAATTGTAGATTTTCACCTGTTACATAACAGGGTTATTGCAAACCGAAATGATGATACGGTTATCAGGGTTGTAAACGGACAGAGAGCTTTTATCCGGCGTTCCAGGGGTTTTGTTCCCGAGCCTGTGGAGCTGCCTTTCGAAGTTGAAGCGGCGGCAGGAGTCGGAGCCGAGATGAACTCGACAATAACCCTGGTGAAAGGAAAACTGGCCTACATCTCCCAGTATATAGGAAATACCAGCCATGTAGAGACCTTCAGATATCATAATGAGGTTTTTGAGCATCTGGTCCGGCTTACGGGCATAGAGCCTCTTAACTGGGGTTGTGACCTGCACCCATCCTTTAATACAACCGGATTTGCGATGAACAGGGGAGGAGAAAAAACCCTTCAGGTGCAGCACCATTACGCCCATATCCTTGCCCTCATGGCTGATAATTCTCTACCAGTAGATTCCCGAATACTTGGAATTGCCCTTGACGGAGTTGGGTACGGTGGCGATGGGACAGTCTGGGGAGGGGAATTTTTGGGTTCATCTTATTTCGGATACGAACGCCTGGGACACCTGCTGCCCCAGCCTATGCCAGGGGGAGACCTTGCAGTAAAGAATCCTTCCCGCATGGTTCTGGGTATGCTTTCAGGAAGACTTGGAGAAGCAGAACTTGAAGAGCTGCCTCTTTATTTCCCCAGGGGAAAGCAAGAATTCTCTACAGTCATGCAACAACTTCAAAAAAATATAAATATCAGTATGACCAGCAGCACAGGGAGAATACTGGACGCGGCTGCAGCGCTTCTGGATATATGCAAAATGAGGACATATGAAGGGGAACCTGCAATGAAGCTCGAGTCCGCAGCAAAGAAAAGCACTCAATGGGTAGATCTTCCTCTGGTTTTCAGAAAGCGGGGAGACCCCGCAGTTCCTGTCCTTGATACGACCGAGCTTCTTCTTGGGGTTTATGAACTTTCCGGTGGGAAATATTCCTCGGCTGATCTTGCATTTGCAGTTGAAGAGGGTCTTACGAAAGGAATTTCCGAAATTGCAATCTCCCTCGCCAGAAAAAACGATTTTGACAGGATAGGGCTCAGTGGAGGGGTTGCTTACAATGACCATATCTCCTCAGGAATTGCAAGATACTTAAAAGAAGCAGGCTTTGAATTGCTTATGCACCGACATGTCCAATGCGGTGATGGGTGCATTTCGTTCGGGCAGAGCCTTGTGGCCGGACTTGGAATAGATTCGGAAAGAACCCGATGAACTCGGAAGCGCTTGAATTCAGGAACAAGAAAATTAACTTTCGCCGCTTCTGATGATTCTTATCCGGAACTTACTCATTCAACATACTGAAATTTGATCCGAAAAACTGAAATACAAAATTAAATAAATGATCCGTGCTTAATAAGAGTGGGAGCATAAATGGGGTTAGGCAGTATACGAATTAGAGTAGTTACAAGCAGGGATGAAATCCTTAGCCTTGAACGCGAGGAAAAAGCAGTTCATCTCGCTTTTCGACCCTCTGATAGGGACCTCTTCAGTCTTGTCAAGACCTGTCCGGGGATTGAAATACTTCAGCTTCCTGCATCTTCCTATGACGGGCTCTCAAAATTTATCAAGATGTTTCTTGCCTCTTCGGGTATTCATCTTGTAAAGGGGGATGTCAGCGGGCACTGGCACGACCTTAATAACTATTTCGTAATCCCTTCCTATGTACTCGAAAAGATAAAGGAACTGGAAGTCCAGGGGAGGACTGAGGAAGAGATAATTGGCGAGGTAACAAATCTCAGGAAAATCAGCCCTGATATGGTTCTCCACCTTCTTCACAGTTCGTTCCTTTCAGCAGTCCCCGAAAGGCCAGATATGAACAAAATTTAACAGACAAACTAAGTCAATAATCCTAAAGTATTTAACAGCATGGAAACAGTTCACTTCCGGCTTACAGGCGCCTCCACCATTTCCGTGAGGTTTTCTGCTCTTCTATCTGCCTTAATCCTTCTGCTGAAAGTTTCTGCTGCATTCTGTATTTTCTGTTTTCTTCGTTGAGCCTGGAAACTTCTTCTTCTTTGCTTACGAGCGTTCTTTTGAGTTGTTTTATTAGATCCTCTTTTTCTCTGAGCTGTCCTGCAAGTTTCTCTTCTCCAGCATATCCAGAGATCTGTTTTTCAAGCTTTCTGACTTTTTCTTCGCTTGCGGCAAGCATGGCTTCAGCTGTGTTTACTCTTCTCTCTTTTCCGTTAAGCTTCTCTTCAATTCTCTTTATCTCTGCACTCTTTGCAATAACCTCTTCAGCAAGGATCTTAAGGTCCCTGTCCTTTACTAAAATGCTTTCTTCAAGTTTTTCCATATCCCTTTGTTTTACCAGAATCTTCTCCTGAAGAGCCCTCGTTTCCCCAACTTTTGTTTTGAGTGCTCTACCAAGATTACTTATTTCCTCTTCTTTTCCGCTCAGCATGGACTCGAGTTTTTCTATCTCCTTATCCTTATCAGTAAAATTCTCAAGGAATTCCTTAAGTTTTAAGTCCTTTTTCTGAATCTCTGTTTCAAAAACGATTATAGCTTCTTCTTTTTCTTTCAGTCCGGTTTCAAGTTCTTCAAGGATGCTGCTGTATTGAGTAATCCTGCCTTCGAGTCCTTTTATTGCTTCATCTCTTTGAATAAGCTGATCTTCCAGTCCTTTTACAGCTTCATCTCTTTTAGCAAGGTAGTCCTCAAAGTTTTTTATTTTTTCGTTCTTCTCAACGATTTCCTGCTCAAGTTTCCCGATTTTCTCCGACTTTTCGAAGACGAGTTTATCAAGGTCTTTGAATTCGACTACTTTGCCTGTGAGCTTTTCTTCAAGGCTTCTTATGATCCCTTCCGAATCCGATATAGATTTTTCAAGAGTATCTATTTTTCCGGTTTTTGCTTCAAGTTCTTCCTTTAGAGTGCTGCTCTCTCTATCTCTGCCTGCAAACTGTTCTTCAAATTCTTTAATTCTCTGCAAGCTTTCTAAAAATTTTGTTTCCAGGCCTCTTAACTCAGAGTTCTTCTTTGCGAGCTGAAGATTAAGAGAATTTATCACTTCTTTTTCTTCCTCTTCTTTTTCTTTTATTTCCTCTGTTTCTGGAGTAAAAGAAATATCTTTTTTAGAAAAATCTATTTCAGAAAGGTTTTTTTCTGGTTCGGCGGCATAGAACTCATTTTTTTCTGTAAGAAGGCAGATCTGCCCTTTTGTATTTTCACAGATTTCAGCCCAGGCGAGAATTGAAGCTATTGGTGTTATCCTCTTAAATACGGTATCTCCTGTCTTGCAATTGTATACCTTGCTCGCAATGTAGCCTTCCACGGTATTCAGGTCCAGGTTCGGGTCTCCTAGCCTGGAGCCTGTTGCATTTCCTTTTTTTGCTTTTCCCCCGTTTTTCTGCAAAAAATCAACGGTTTCGGAAAATATCTCCCAGGAAAGAAATTGATGTTTTTTCAGGTTATCAACATAAATTCCGTCTTTTTCGGCTCGGGCTTCGAAAAACTGCTTCCCGCTCATAAGTGGAATCTTTGCTGGATTTCCTTTTTTATCGAACTGATTTTTGATTTTCGCAACAACAGGGTCTTCCATGCATGGGCCTCGTAACAGTCTTAGTTTCTGCAATATAATAAGTATAACATTTAATAAAAGTTATGTTTTTCCATAAGTTAATGCGGTAAAAGTAAGTGATCTTTCAGGATACGCAGGCATGATTTCCTCTACATGGGAGCTCCTTAAGAAAGAACTCCTGATCTGGAGAGAGACTTTTACTGCTGAATCTTAGCAGGTAATTGATGATTTTCAAATCGAGAATGGGGGCTTAAATCAGTAAGTAGAGACTCGAACATCTGAATTCTCTTCAATAACTATATATACGTCGTAATTATTATGGAAATTGTTTATAGTATTAAATCCTAATTGTCCATTTATAATCACGTTGGAATTCAATCCCGGGTCTGGAATCAACGCCATACTGAAAAATCAAAGGCGTTGATTCTGTAAACTTAATTGCTTTCTGTTAGAAGAAGGAAAAGATATCTTTATGGCTCTCTGGCTCTATGACAAGAACGGGAGATTTGACAGGACCACGCTTATAAGTTACGAGGAGAGCGCGCTGAAATGGGGAAGGGAACTTTTCACCTATTATTCCAGCATTTCAAATATGGTTTATAGTGACCCTGATTCCGGAAAGATGGAGTTCACGGGATATAATATCACAAAAGCCAGTAAATTTTGAGTCATAAATGATAGTAGCAAATTCCGAAGTCTTAAATCTGGCAAATTCCTACTGAAATCAGTAAATTTCAGACCAATGAGCCAGTGGATTCTGAACTCTTTCAGAATTTATCTTTTATATCTTTGTATTTTTTCCGTATATTCGCCTTTATCTGCTATTTTATCCTTATTATCTTTCTTAAATCCCGTACTGTCTTAGCAATTCTCCTGACAGTTATTCTTATATACGTTTTTGCTTCTTCGACATAATCGAAGCTGTTATATAGTTGCTTCACACAGAATAACTAATCTAGCTACATCCATCTATACAGGATTTTTTTGTTCAACAATTTATAATAATAAATCCTTCGTGGATAACAGAGCTGGATAAATTTGTGCTTCGGATATTCATAACATAGGACTGGAAACGTAATAACTAAGTTAATATAATGATGCTTCATAGATGATACCTGCTAAATTAAATAATGCTAACTTAATATAATTGCCTGAGTTTAAAACTGAATAAAAATCTCAGCTTTAATCAGGTATTAGGGGAGATTATTTTAATTTATTAATACAAACGCTTATTTACCTGAATGTAATTTCACTCAAGTCATGCTTTGACAGCCTTTTGCTGCCTCTGTGCTATTGATAGTGTCGCCGAGTGGCTGAAATACCTTTAATTCACTCAGCCTTTGCTTGCGAGAGGAAGTTCTTAGACGCTTACAGGATAATTCAATCGGAGGGAAGACAAATTTGGTTAATATCAGAGTAAAAACTTGGATGATAGACCTGGTTTTTATGCATATTTTGTTTATTGCAATCCTGTATATAGTCTATGTTTTTATCGTGCCAGTAATAGTTCCCGGTTAATTACAGAGGAAATTTGACCTTAAAGGGTATATCTTATTCAAAAAATGATTGTAAATATGATTAAAGGTGGTCTCAAGTGACGGAAGGAATGAAATCTCAGATAGGCGACAATAACGCGAAAAAAAGAAAACAAGATCCGGATAATGGGGACAATAAATCAAAAGGACTGAAGTCCAAAAGTTATTATCTTGACGTGATCTTTATTCAGCTTTTGCTTCTGTTACTTCTGTATGGAGTCGCAAAGTTTGTTGTGCCCATGCTGTCTTGAAGTTTTTAAATTTGACTGAAAAACTTTCTGGGACTGAAAAACTTTCTGGTTTTCTTCGGTAAGGCGTTTTAAGCTTTTCCGAAGCAGTACCATATTATTTTAAATTGATTTTTTTACATTCAAGTCGTTTATTGATTGTCTTGAGTTCTGGCTCCGGTTTTATTGCCTTTTTCTCATCTGTTCCCTGTTTGTGTCTCTTTTCCATGCAGCTTTGTTATTTGATAACTTTTCCCTACTCTACATGCTCCGCATCTCTTCCTGATTGTAGATCCTCTGACTGTCGTACAAAATGGATACCTTTATTAAAGATCATTTTGTTAATAACAGGTCAATTATTTTCCAACAAGTTCAGTGTCTATTCAGACTTTTTAGTTTTCCCCAGATACCTTCCTTTTCGGTTGCAAAAAAGAAGTTCCAGTTAAATACAGAAATATGGTTTTGCAAACATGTTCAAAAGCCATGGAAATCGTTGAAGTTTTAACTGGGAATTGAGTCTTAGCTGGAAATTAACGTACTTAGAGCTGAATCCGGATAATAGGAGGAATATTTGATTATGCTAATCCAGGTAAACATTAAAATTTAAAAAGATAACTGAATTTGGAGAATCAAATCCATATAAGAACTTTAGCAAAACATAGATCAAAGAGAGCTTTTATAATATCCAATAGTTCATGTGACCTTCACAGAGATACATAACAAAATATTAACTATGCCCTGACCTGCGACAAAACAAATATTATTCCAACAATATTCTGATTTTTTGTCGATTCTATTGCATATTCTTTTTAGAATGTAATGGTATTAATTTATTTAATGTGTATGAGAAAGTGTGTCACTAGATAGTGATTGTTTTGTTATGTATGTAAAATATTCTAAAGTAAAAGAAAGAATGTAAATACTAGTTCTCTATAAATAAATCATGTAATTATAGAAAAATATTTAATGAAGAATTTTTTACTATCAAATGAAAAAAAATCAATAGATCGGGAGGACAAACTTTGAAAATAAGGGTTGTGAGTTCTAGAGAAGAAATCTTTACATTAAATCCAAACGAAAGAATAGTTCACCTGGCTTTCAGGCCTTCAAACAAGGATATTTTCTCTTTGGTCGAGAACTGCCCGAAGATTGAGGTAATACAGCTTCCTAAATCATACAGGCGCACGGTCTCAAAGTCCATAGAGATGTTCCTTGAAATGCAGCGGATCCAGCTCATAGAAGGAGATGTCTGGGGCCACAGAAAGGACATAAACGAATACTACCGCATTCCTTCCTCTATAATTGAGGAGATAAAGGAGCTGAAGATCGAAGGCAAATCCACTGAGGCTATTGAAGAAAAAGTCTCAAGGGAGAGTAAACTGAACCCTGAAATGGTCGCGTACATCCTCAGAAAGGATGTTATTGCTTGAGCCTCTTAAATGCTTTTTCAGGCTCCCATTTTATTTTTTTCTTTTAATTTTTATTGCTTTGTAATTTTTATTTTTTTTCTATTCGTGTTACCTTTTAACCTTACCATCGTTAATTTTTATTACTTTTAAAGTTTTGTTACTTTTTTATTTTTATCACTTTTTATTTTTAATTACTTTTTTATTTTTATTGTTTTGTGATTTTATAATATCACACTTTTTTCAACTCTTTTTCTCACTAAAGCTATTTCTAAAACGCCATCGGAATCGCACTTTTATCTTAAAATTTCCTTCCTATTCGAGTGTAGAAATTTTTCGGAGCTGATACTGTAAATTTCATTGAACTAATACACTGAGATATTCTCTAAATCCTGTAAATTCTTTTAAAAACATATTTGAGTATTTAGAGCACTAGTCTGTTATGTTCTAAACATGTATTTTCCTGGTTTCCTGGTTCTACTTGAGCGAAATTATTCTCCAGGCATTTTTTGTCTTAAACTCATACAGTGCTCTCGCTGGTTTTAGTGATGCCTGTAGAAAAGATCTAAAGGCTTTTTTCTGTCCAGCTTTACCTTTTCCCGTTTTTCAGTTAGGTGTTCACCCTCCTGAGTTCCCGAACAGGATTGTGAACTCCGTCCCTTTATCTCTTTTGAGCTTTATACACCCGTCAATCTGATCAACAAGAATATTTACCAGCTGGAGCCCCAGAGACTTTGTGTTTTTAATGTCTACTCCCTCAGGAATTCCTTTTCCGTTATCCTCCACAGTCAGTCTAAACGGCAGGTCTCCTGCATTTGTGCATTCTTTTCCTATTCCGGAATTTTCGGCATTTAAAGTAAAACCATCTGTTTTGCAAAGGCTTATGAGGATCTTACCTTCAGTTCCTTTGGGAAAAGCGTGTTTTAGGGAATTGGACACCAGTTCATTAACAATAATGCCCAGGGGTACTGCAGTGTCCATATCAAGATAAACCCTTTCAAGATCCAGCTTTAGCTCAATATTCTCCTTTTGTACGGCATATGAACTGAGCAGGTCAGCAGTCAGTTTTCTGAGATAAGCTGCAAAATCAAGGGTATCAATTTGATTTCCTTTATACAATTCTTCATGGATAATAGCCATGGAGGTAACCCGGTTCTGGCTCTCTCTGAAGGCTTCAAGCATTTTTTTGTCGCTGAATTTTTCGGCTTCAAGGCTGAGCAGAGACGATATTACTTGCAGGTTATTTTTAATTCTATGATGGATTTCTTTTATACGCGCTTCATCGATTTTCTTCAGTGTATCTTCAGCTGCTCTACGTTCGGTAATATCGCGGATCAGACTCTGTATATCTCCGTGCACTCCCGAACCTGCCGGAAGTTTTTGCAGTACTTCCATCACCCATTTGACTTCCCCATCTTTTCTGCGTATTCTGTACTCAGTTTCAGTAGAACGGTCAGGGTTAGAGGTTAACTTTTGTATGTTTTCGAGAACATAGGGCAAATCTTCAGGCACAACTATTTCTGTCCATTTAACCGTGCCGAAAAGGAAATCTTCTTTACTGTAACCTGTAATTTCTTCAACCTCTCCGCCAATGAATAAGGGCGCTAGATTCCTGTCAAGCCTGAACTCTATAAGCCCTTTTATATTATTCACGAGTGAATAGTGGTTCTTCTGTTTTATCTGCCCCCTTTTCGGCTCCGTTATACTTTCGGAGCCCGCTATCCTTAGACCAAGCAATCTATATATTCGGCCCTGATCATCCTCGAGGAAAACGGTTTTTTGCTTGAATGCCTCCTCGCTCTTTTTAAGCTCCCTAAAAAGGAGGCTGTAAGGAGCTTCAAACCCTGTCTCAATTATCGCAGTATAAATCAGATAAAATGAAAGAATTTTAAAATAATGACCCAGAAAATTGAAAAACCCATATACATCCACGTAAAGAGTAAAGGCAAGTTCTCCGAGGATTGTAACTACTATTGACGCCTCTACAAGCCTGAAAACACGTACGTCGAACTTATCTCGTTTTGTGTATAAAAAAATAAGCGAACATAGAAGAATTAATGATATGATATATTCGCTTATAATCTTAAAAGGAGTAAGCCCTGAACCTTCTATGTAAGAATCTGGAAAGTTTCTAATAGTAAAGATTGAGAGAATACAGCCAGTTGTGATAACTGCGTATATGAAAAAAATTTTCCAGAAGAACTTGTTTTTTTCTCTGGCTCCAGTATCTCCGTTTTCATTTCCTGCACTATACTCTTTTAACAGCAGTGGAGCTATAAACAGGGACATACTTTCCATATACCTGGCTGCAATCCAGAGCTGAGTAGGAAGGTTTGCATCAAATTGAGGAAAAATCCCCATTCCTTTGTATGCAAACGTATGGAGAAGGTCCAGGCTCGCAACAAAAAAATATGCAATTCCTATAAGTATAAGATATCTGTTCTCCAGCCGGTCTTTTGATTTTGATACTATGAGAAAAACGACATATGCTACATATATGCTGAATAACTCTGCCAGAGTATGGAAGAGGAGGTAGTTACTCCGGCTGGTTATGTAGAGCAGACAGGCTAACGCTACCCAGAGTATTACTTCATAGGACTTTACTCTCGTTTTTCCCCTTAACACCATCTGGTATGAACCTACCTTTTTTGAATTCCTGTTCTTTCCAAAGCTTACTTCTTTCTGTTTCTAAATAAATATCTTGCTTAATATAAAGCTGCGTCAGATTATTTTGAAGATATCCATTTTTTATAGAGTATATATTTGTTTGAACGATATTGTCTTTTTTTTCGAAAATATGTCTGTATTTTAAATGCAAAACAAGAATCCCGTAACCTTCATCTCTTCATCCATGCCCTTATAATTAAACCTGATTTTTTACTTACAGGCGGATCACAATCTTTACAGCAGGATTACGGGATAGCCAGATATTTATGGGAAAGCGATTAAGATGAATACGGGGGATAGAATGACATCATCGAAACTTTCTGCTGAACTGACATCAATGGTCAAAGACAAACTTGAAATGGGATCTGAAGAGTCTATCGACATTAAAGTTATTCTGGAAAAAGATGCCGTTCTTGAAAAAGTAATACTTGAACTGGAAGGAAAAGGGCTTAAGATTAGAGATATCCAGGAAGGTCCAGATGTGGTAATTACTGGCACACTTGCGGTACAAAACATTCCTGCAATTAACAGTGTTTCCGAGGTAGATAAAGTCGAGTACGACCGCAGCTCTTAATCCTGAAATACCGTACATGCAGACGAATGAAATTGTACGATAAGAGCTCCTTTTTTTAATTTTTTCGTTTTAAAAGGAAACTAGTATTATAAATGAAACTAATTTTAAAGGAATTGATCTAAAAGGAACAAATCTAAAAAAGAGTTAACCTGAAAGGGAATTAACATAAAGAAAGTTCCAAAAAATAATCAGCAGGTTCTGAAGAGTAAAATTTCAGTCCTTTTCCACCCAATTCCCTTTAGAATCCTTCTCGTACTTCTTTTTGACTGCGCTCCAGGCAACTTTGTGGGCAGTTTCTTCCCTTGAAGCGTCTCCTTTTCTCTCTGAAGGATCCTTATATTCTTCCCAGGCGTTGTTGAAGGCCTCTCTGTAGATATCTTGGCCGTGCTCAGGCAGGTTCTCCTTAACTGTATCCGGCAGTTCAGAATTACTTTTATATGGCATTTATTTCCCCCTTTTAAGTATAGGGGATTATTTTTTAAAAACATTCTGTGTAACCATTCTTAATAACTACAGGTTCATTTAAAAACCCATCGAAGTGTGGATAGTATGTCTGGAATAGTAGAAAAGATTTTTTGGATAAAATCTTGAAGAAATCGGATTTACGAAAAAGTTGAAAAGATTAATGTAAGAATAATAAGAAGAAACCCAGAGACGCTGTTCTACTGCATCCCCCAATACAGCCTCTTTGAATATTATCAATCATGCTCCCCCAAGCATGTTGATCCGAAGAAAAGAATAGCGACCCCCGGGTGATTTTTTATGTGATAGATTTTCCCCAACTCTCTATCCCATCTTACTTTCCAACTCCAGCATATAATAATGAGATAAATTATTTTAAATTAATTATGCCAAAAATCGTTCCGTAAAAAAATATATCATTATATTAAAGATTTCAAAGCAAAGATAAATCCTCTATTTATTGCCTTCAATGAGATCGATATCTTTCACTCAGATAGCCTGTATCTTTACAGTCATTATGTTCTAGTCTTGCTCGTCATAAATAATATCATTGAAGACAGATATTCTGTCAATTCTTTGTTCGGGATTGTTCATGGTCTTTCGAATCAAATGGGATTACGAATGTAAAGATACTGCCTTCCCCAATTTTACTTTCAACTCGAATTCTGCCTTTGTGCATCTCAATAAATTTCTTAACAAGGGCAAGTCCCAGTCCTGTTCCTTCATGCTCGCGAGTGAGGTAAGGGTTCAATTGTTTAAACGGTTGGAAGAGTTTGTCCATATCACTCTTTGATATGCCTATACCTGTATCTTTTACACTGATCTGAACTAATTTGCCAAAACGCCGTGCTTCTATTGTCACTTCACCCTTTTCTCGGGTAAACTTTATAGCATTACTTGTAAGGTTGTATAGGATTTGTTTGAATTTGGTTTTATCTGCACGGATTATTCCAAGCTGTGGATCTACTTTGACATCCAGATGGATCTCCTTCTTTACCGCAAGAGGGACTATTGATGCTTTAACTTCATCAACTGCACGAGAAACATGGAACTTCTCGTAATCGAGTTTCATCTCACCGGCTTCAACTTTCGAGAGATCAAGGATGTCATTAATAAGATTTAGTAAATGTTTGCCCCCTTTTGAAATGTTGTTTATATAGGCTTTCTGTTTTTCGTTTAGGTTGCCAAACATTTCCTCGAGCAATATATCCGAAAAACCTATGATCGAGTTCAGCGGGGTTCTTAGCTCGTGACTCATGGTAGCCAGGAACTGATCTTTACTCTTGCTGGCAGCCTCGGCAGCCAGTTTGGAGTTCAGCAGTTCCTCTTCAGTCTGTTTACGCCCAGTAATATCCCTGCACACGCAAAAACTCAGTTTTCTCTCTCCGAACATGGCCGCATTTGCGTTGATTTCCACATCAATAAGAGTGCCGTCTTTGCGGCGCTGACGTGTTTCATGAAGGATTCCTTTATTGTCAGCGAGCCGAAGCATTTCCAGCAATTGCTCACGTGTGTAGTGAATATCCCAATCCCACATGTGCAGCATCTGCATTTCCTCGGGAGAATAGCCAAGCATTTCAGCATATCGCGGGTTTGACTCGAAAACCTTACCATTCTGGTCGATAATGACTATCCCGTCCCTTGACTGTTCCATGAGGATACGCCGCCAGCTAGCTTCTTCTACCAGTGATTTTTCGGACTGTTTGTATTCGGTAATATCCTGGATCATTCCGATAACTGCATTTCTTTCAGCATAATATTCAGCCACGGAATGTATAATACGGATAATGCCATCGTTTTGTCTTCTTATCCTGAACTCCACGTCATAAGGTAAATTTCTTTCCAAAAGCTCATTCATGGCTTTGTCCAGAACCGGACGGTACTCAGGCAGAGGCATATTTTGTATTCTTTTAAGGGTAATCTGTTCGTCTTCAAGTCCGTATATTCGTTTTGCTTCTTCTGAAGCATCCACGTTTCCGGAGTTTAAGTCAATCTCCCAGCTTCCAACATGCCCGATTTTTTGTGCAGTGCGAAGCTGCATTTCTTTCCTTCGTAACTCCTCTTCTGCTAACTTGCGCTCGGTAATATCGTGAACTATGAAATAGAGCAAATTTTGGGAATTAAGTTCCATTGAGCCGCTGTAAACTTCGACATCACGGGTTCGACCATTTGCAAGACGATGCTTAAAGAAAAAGTAACTCCTGTTTTCGCATGCAGCTCTTTTTATTTCAGCCTGAATCTCTTCGTTTGACAAAGCGTTTATATGGTTAATTTGTTTGCCTATTATCTCTTCGAGTGTCCAGCCATAATACTTACATGCAGCTTCATTTGCATCAATAATATCGAAACTCTCAGGGTTGACAAGAAGGGTTACTTCATTATTTTCCTTAAAAAAGGACCTGTACATGCCCTCATCTGCCGCCGATAGGATATCTTTTGTCCGGCTATTCGTAACTATCTTTTCGAGATTACGAGAATAATCGTTATGAGGAGAATCTTTATGAGAATTATGTTTACATGGCTTATTGTTATGAGAGTGATCATTATAAGAATCATTGATCAAAGAGACGTCGTCTCCGAAGGAGAATGACCTCTCTTTATACTGATCTGGATGAAGTCGTTTTTCTTTCATGAGAGATCTCCGATCCTGGTTTTGTGCAGAAACTCCAAATGTTCTACACTGAGATCTTATGTTTAAGTGGATCATCATGAACTGCTACAGTATATGCTATATAAATCAGGATATACGATGTAAGTAGGAGCTGGGAGTTTTCTTAACATCCCTATATTTTTTATTTAATATTTAATTACTTGTTATACATATAAATCTATTCTTATTGAGATGTATGGTGTAATGCAATTAATTACATCATCTGATAATTTTAAATTTCAGTAAACTCAAGCTCTAATTCCATAAATAGTTCAAAGATCGAAAAACTAAGAGTATAACAAAAGGTACGAATAAAAGAGTAGTAAAAAACTGAATAGAATCCTCTAAGTTTAGTATAACTAAGTAGTTTTTAATCTTCCACCTTAATCAGCTTTTTCAAATAGGGCAGGATAATTCTCTCTTAGCGTTATAAGGAGCTTTTCATCCAATTTTGCATCATAAAGTGTTTTTACTTTAGAAAGCCGATCTAATGATAAACCGTAAACCTCTCCAAGGAAAGCCTCTTTAAGGTTTGCCCCTTCCAGGTCAGCTCCTTCAAGATTTGCTCCTTTCAGGTTAGCTTTTTCAAGGTCAGCCCCTTTGAGATTAGCCTCTATAAGACTAGCCCCTTCCAGGTTAGCCTCTTTAAGATCAGATCTTTCGAGATTAGCCCCTTCAAGTCTGGCTCCTTCGAGATGAGCTCTTTCAAGATAAGCTGCTTTAAAGTTAGCCCATCTAAGGTCAGCCCACGTAAGGTGAGCCTCTTCAAGGTGGGTTCTCTCAAAGTTGGCTTCAAAAAGGTCAGCCCCTTTAAGATTAGCGCTTTTAAGGTTAGCTCCGCTGAGGTTCGCTTCTATAAGATTAGCCTTCTCAAGGTTAGCTCCCTGAAAGTCAACTCCTCGAAAGTCAGCACCCTTAAGATCAGCTTCTCGCAGGTCTTTTCGCCCCGTAATATCCACCATATACGATTAATCGGTTTTGAATTAAAATAAACGTTACTATGCCAGAGAGATAGTTTTTGCCTCTTTGGGATTTGGTTTTTGGAATTATATTGATTTATGTTTTGAGTCTATTAGTTTCTAAGTTACTTACAGACATAAACCAGTTATCTAAAAATTGCCTGCAAAGAGGCGAGTTCAAAAAATCATACTTCCAGGTTCAGGGAAGGGATGAAAAAGACGGGAGAAATAGAAAAAGTTCTCACAAATTCTTGTATCTTAAATAGTTTGAATAAATTCTGGCATTAGTTAATCAAAAGAGCCATAAAAGAGTAAAAATCTCAAGGCTTAAGTTGAAGAAGATTCAAGTTGGAGATTAGATAGCGGATGACCCGACCCATCTCTATCCTATCTAATCTCCAGTCATACCCCACAGCATGTTTATCATGTTTGAATTCAGGCAGGAGTTTCTTTTGTCAGGATATAAGCGACCATTCCAGGGTTCAGCTTGCCTTCCCTTGCAACCTTCTTCTCGATTTCCTCAGTGGATTTGCCTTCGATCTTCATTTCCTTAATCTTTTCAATCACTGAGGACGGAATTGCGTAGTATTCGTTAATGTCCTTCCTGTGACCCCATACATCTCCTTCGATAAGCTGAACCCTTTGTATCTGAAGGAACATTTCTATAGATTTTGAAACTGTAGCCATATAAGATTTGGGTAACTGGATTACCTCAATCTTCGGACAGGTCTCTACCAATCCAAAAATATCCTTGTTTGAAGGCCTGAAAGCCAGGTGAACTATTCTTTCGTTTGGATTTAATGTAAAGATTTCTTCTCTTGAACTAACCACTCTTATTCTCATGTTTTTTCCCCACTATTACGTTCTTTTTTGATTGTACGTTGATATCAATCACGTATACTTACTATAAATAATTATCTCATTAAACTAACATTATTTAGATAGTATTCTGGAAATACTGGTAATATCCAATTTACTAAATTGATCTAAAAGGGCCATAATAAAACCAAAAACGGTTTTTAAAACTTATTTTTTTATTTTTGCTTCAAATTTTATCCTTTTTCATTTTACAATTTTTTTAAAAAACTAATTAAATCATTTTGGACTTTACTCTTTCAGCCTCAGGTTTAATCATACTTTCTCTTTGTCCATATAGAGGAAAATTGGCCGATTGGCCGTAGGGTCAGTTATCGAAAATAGAAACAACAAATGATTTAAATTTAGATATAATGAGCTTATTCTCCACTAGTGAGCTTACTCTCCATTTTTAAATCTAACACAAAAGCAGACCTGGGAAATCCATATTCTTTTTCTGGAACCCTGCAGCATTCTTATGTCCTCCGCCATCGTATTGCCGGGCAATTTCAGAGCAATCAGGTGAGTCAGGGTTTCCTGAATCAGACCTCAGGCTGAATACTACCATATCCTCCACAGCCTGCCACATGATAGCAATATCATACTCAGGCTTCTTGTAGATGAATTCTCCAAGCTCGGAGATACTCCCGGTAGTGTTTACAAGCCTAGCTTTCCAGTTATGGAAAATGCAATCTACTCCACGTTCGAATGCCTTTTGAATTTTGTAACTCTGAGATTCCAGGAGTAATTCGCCGATTGATATCATTTTACTTACTGTATCCCCGTATTCGGAACTGGAACTGAGAAGCACGTCCCATACGGCATCATCAGGAGTTTTGACCATGAGACTGAAGCCTGCACTGAAAGCTCTGGTCTCAACATACTCAAACCTCCACATATCTTTGTCACCGATATAAGCAACTGCTGCAGGAGGTGGAACATATTCAGAATGAATGAATTCCCATGTAAGTACACAGGCAGCCTTTTCAATGGATCTGATCCCCGGAATATCGCTCGAAGTCCACAGGTCAGGAAATTTCTCCATAGCAGTCTTATGATGATCTATCCATATCAGTTTGGACCCGCAAACCTTTACGAATTCGTCCATTTTGTCGCTGGCAAAATCAACAAGCCATACTTTTTCGGCTACCTTTATTTCTTCCTTACTCCAGGACTCTTTGCCATAGTTTATAGGAATAAACTTTATAGCAAACTCATTCCGGTCATAGTAATTCGCAGCGACAGCGGCTGAACAGAGTCCGTCATTGTCGTCATGGTAGTAAATTAAAATCATACTTTTATTGTCTGTCATTTTCAATTCCCCTTATTTTACAGAATATTCTATGAATTCTATCATTCTCTGCATATTTTATTCTAGAATCATTGTTTGCTAACTATACTTTTTTAAATGCATTATATATGAAAGGCAATTATAGCATATTTACGATAATCAAAGGCAGAATGCCCGTCACTTTAGTGGCGGGATGAATGGCGTCAACTTTCCACAACTACTTTCGTAATTTACCCATGTTATATATGCGGGTAAAACTAATATAACTTTTAATGTTAAAAGCCTATAAGTACAGATTGAAACCTGCTAAAAAACAAGAAACGCTAATAAATAAGCACATCGGTAGCTGTCGGCTTGTCTACAATTGGGCTTTAGAACAGAAAATTAAGACTTATGAACAGACTGGAAAATGTATAAATCACATGGAGCTGGATAAGCTTCTTCCTGCCCTGAAAACTGAAAAACCTTTCCTGAAAGAAACTAATTCTCAGTCATTTCAGGGAATGACAAAACATGTAGATGCGGCTTTTGTTAGATTTTTCAGAGAGAAGAACGGCTTTCCCAGATTCAAATCAAAGAAAAATCCGGTACAGTCTTTTCCTGTACCTCAACACTACTTTGTAGACTTTAAAAAGGGCATAGTCAAGCTCCCTAAAATCGGAGAGGTTGAAGTTCTATTTCATAGAACGTTTGAAGGTACTCTGAGAACAGCAACAGTTTCAAGATCATGTACTGGAAAATACTACGTCAGTATCCTTGTTGAAGATGGGAAAGAACTTCCTACAAAACAGAAGTATTCTGAATCTACTACAGTGGGTATAGATGTCGGGATTAAGGATTTTGCTGTACTCTCTACAGGCGAAAAGATTGAAAATCCAAAATACCTGAAAAATTCTCTTAAAAGACTTAAATGTCTCCAAAAAAGAGTGTCAAGGAAACAGGTAGGTTCTAAACGCAGAGATAAAACAAGAAAACTACTCTCAAAAATCCATGAAAAAATTAGTAATCAGAGAAACAATTTCCAGCACAAACTCTCTTCTAAACTTATCCGCGAGAACCAAGCTATTACACTGGAAACTCTGAATGTTAAAGGTATGGTCAAGAATAACCATTTAGCACAGGTTATAAGTGATTCTGCATGGCATAGCTTTGTAACGAAGCTAGAATAATAAGGCTAAATGGTTCGGGAAAACGGTACTAAGGATTGGACAATTTGAGCCTTCTTCTAAACTTTGTAATGTTTGCGGTTATCATAATTCAGAATTGACACTAAAGGATAGAGAATGGATCTGCCCTGATTGCAAGACTCCGCATGATAGGGATATTAATGCTGCAATTAATATCAAAAAGTTCTCTCTCCTTGAGCAAAATCTCATAATTAATTGACACCTGCGGAACGCAGGGAAGAACCTGGGGACTTGCTCTCAAAAGAGAGAGGGATGAACCAGGAAGCCTGCCATTTCAATAGCGGGTAGTTCACTTCAATCACTCAGATACGAGATCCATGCATCTATTCGCATCTACTAATCAACAGGGTCTAACATTATTCTTTTTTTATCTTTTTCAGGAAAGGCAAAATTTTCTACAAATTCAAAACGTGGAGAAGTATTTAACTTTAAGGCGTGAAGTCCCCTTCCTCGGAGCGAAGCGACAGGTGGGGGATGAAAGCCGTCAACTTCATTATAGTAAGTTTAATAAAATCTATATATCTCTTTAAAACGCATAATGCATAGCATGTTAAAAGCCTACAAATATCGAATCTACCCTAACAAAAAACAAAAGGAAATGATACAAGTTCATTTTGGCGCATGTAGATTTGTCTATAACTGGGCTTTAGAACAGAAAATAAAAACTTATGAACAAACTAAGAAATCAATATCAAGGTTTGATTTCCAGCACATTTTAGTCCATGAAGTAAAACCTTCTAACGAATGGTTAAAAGAAGCTAATTCACAGGCTCTACTTGCCTCTTTAGTAAATGTAGAATCAGCATTTACTAAATTCTTTAGAGAAAAATCCGGATTTCCTAAGTTCAAGTCTAAGAAAAATCCGGTTCAATCATATCGAATGCCTCAACATTATGCGGTAAATTTTGAGAAGCAGATAATTAAGCTTCCTAAAATAGGTGAAGTTAAAACCATACTTCATAGAAGGTTTGAAGGCAAACTTAAAACCGCAACAATTTCAAGATCAAGTACAGGAAAATATTATATCAGTATCCTTGTAGATAATGAAAAAGATATTCCTGAAAAGCAGAACTTTTCAGAATCAACTACAATAGGTATTGATGCAGGCATCAAAGATTTTGCAGTTCTATCAAATGGAGAAAAGGTTGAAAATCCAAAATACCTTAAAAATTCTCTAAAAAGAATGAAAGCTCTCCAAAAAAGAGTATCGAGAAAAGTTAAAGGCTCTAAGAATAGGAATAAGGCTAGACAGCATCTTTCAAAAATCCATGAAACTATTAGCAATCAGAGAAATAATTTCCAGCATCAACTCTCTTTCAGACTGATTAGCGAGAACCAAGCTATTGCGCTGGAAACTCTGAATGTTAAAGGTATGGTAAAAAATCATTGTCTGGCTCAGTCCATTTCAGATGCTTCGTTGAGTAGTTTTGTAACAAAATTAGAGTATAAAGCTGAATGGTTGGGAAAAACCATTTTACGAATAGGAAGATTTGAGCCATCTTCTAAATTATGCAATGTTTGTGGGCATCACAATTCTAATCTAACTCTTGATATTAGAGAGTGGACGTGTCCTGATTGCAAAACAAAGCATGACAGAGACATAAATGCTGCAATCAATATCAAAAAGTTCTCTCTTCAAGATCAAAATCTTATAGTTATCTGACACCTATGGAACGTAGGGGATGAGCTTGTGGACTTGCGAACGGTAGTTCGAGGGATGAAGCAAGAAGCCACTTCCTCGCTTTCATCAGAAAGCAGGGAGGGGTAGTTCACTTATGTATTACACTCATCGAGTAACTCTCAGCGAAAGTAAGCTTTGAAACTGAGTGTGAAAAGAGAAGTATAAATAAGCTTCAGATAGGACTTTCAGGCGCCTTTGATACCATTTTTGCTTACCATCCCTACGACCTCGTCCTTACCAGGGACGCGTTATGTCCCTAAGCCACCAAGAGGTCTGACTCCATGTTTTATGTCCTCTGGAGACTGTAGTAACACTGTAACCGGTTAGATACCTTCAGACAAATTATCTAAAATAAGAGGGTTTTATGCAGCTCAGATTCAAAATGTTTAAAAGTTGCGAGCGGCATTAATAATAAATATTTTCTAAATGAAACATAAAAGAGGAAATAATTCATGGGACAATTGAACTCGCTTTCTATCCTCTTAACCTTGATCCTGCTTCTTCTAGTCCCAAGTCTCGCAGCAGCCGAAATTGTAGCAGAATCTATGGAAATCTCTTATCAAGTAAACAACTCTGACCGAATAATTATTGGTACAGTCAGCAAGATTGGCACATTTTACGACTACACGATTTATACAATTGCAGTTAAAGAATGGCTCTATAATCCCATTCCTGTAGAGACAATAAAAGTAAGAAGCGAAATTGGGACTAGTAAAGGAATCGAAGATGAAGTCGAATTTGCCCAGAACGAATCCGCACTCTTGATGTTAATGGATGAAAATCTCGATAAACAGCTTTTTAGAGTGCCCCTGGGAGTAAAATATCCTATTTCAGATAGAGATACGGTAATCGAGGAACTGAAGGCGCAAGGTATGTGGCAAGAAGAAAATCAAACTGTGAACGAGATAAAAGATGCTGGAATTGCAGAAAATGCAGTAACAGTGGGCGAGCAAGACGAAAGTCAAAATAAGACAAACTATACCGGAATGACAGAAAATACAGGAACAGCAGGAGATCAGGAGGAGAATTCCAACTCTACTCAGAGATCAAACAGTATTCCTTTCATAGGCCTTTTCCAGGTGTTTGTAACGTTTATGGTTGCAGTAATGTATGCAAGGAAGTAAGTATGTAAGGAAGTAAAGATTTTCGCTTTTCTTCAGTTATCCTTGCAGGCTCTATAACCCGCCAAATCCTGCTGCATCCTGCAAATGACGATGGATACTTCAAAAAATAACAGAGTTTATGAAGGCAAAGTCAGGAGATAGAAACATGGAAATATCTCTAATGAAAAACCGGTTTTTATATTTCATTATGCTCGTTGTTATATTCGTTATTGGGATATCTTTCTGTTTCATGATTTAATGTTTGGAATACTCAGTGGAGCCTGCTTTTGAATGGGGACATGTATGGCGAAAAGGCATGAACAAAGATGAGAGAACGGGAACAGGAAGAAACAGAAAAATATAACTGAGCCAGCCGTAGGCTTACGGTTTGCTTCTGGATATTACAACGTATCTTCTAAAGTCCGGCTGGATTCGATACTACTTTCCTCTGGATCTTGTAGGTGCTTTGCAGGCGGTAAATCCCTCAAACTATAAGGGAAAAACCGGTCTTCCTAACGTCTAAACAGTGCAACAATTTAAATAATAGTGATAACTATATTTATCTATCCATCCAATTGTGTGATAAGACCTCTCCCGCCTGAGATATGCACTCAGGCGGGTCTTATGAGTGATTGAGTGCTTCACAGGAAGCCCGATCTTTGCTTCTTTTCTAAAAAAGTCTTAACATAACCAGTACAGTTAATTCTACTCTTTACCAGTAGTTCTTTTGACGAAGGTTCTTAGATATTCAGAAACAGAAAGGCAACTTTTGTAATTAAATTATATAGATAATTATTTTGTAGAAGAGTACTCATTTTCATTATTCTTTTATAAGCGCTCACTTATAAAATCGCCAGTAAGTGAAATCAATCTTTCCAAAAGTAAATTTAGAAGGAGATAAGATAAAATCTGTAATTCCAGATAAGGTAAGGACGTTGATGAGAGTTTCTTTGGCTTTTTGCTCTGTATCGGAGAAAAGCGTGGATAACGTTCAAGTTTCTGGCGTTAATATCTTTGGAGATCATGAGCTTTACACATCGGTCACATCCAATCCTTTGGAAATAAAAGAGACTCTCAGATAGGGTGTCCCTTCCCTGAGCTTGATACTAATCTGGAGGTTTTAGATAGATTTGAGGGGGGGAGTGAACGAGTTATGCCGTAAGTTCTGCGAGCCGTTTCTCTGTCGCATAGGATCTGTGGGGGATCATAAACGAACGTGGTCGGAGACATCCAGATGTGGCTGACATTCGGGTTGAGTGCAAAGCAGGAGGATCACTTTCGACGGGTCAACTTTAGTGCAGACATCATCCAAGCCCGGATTCTCATTTTTCTGATCATTCTGCCTTTTGCAGTCCTTGTGGTCAACGACTACAGTTTTTTGGGCTCTCACCGATATTCTATATGCTTTTAGCGCTTAGACTTGCTATTATTACATACACTATCCTGTTCTTCAAAAGCCTTCGCTTCTTACATCACTCTCTTTTGCCACTTTTACTCAAGAACGATTTGATACTGGGAGACTTTCCAAAATTTAATACATTACTCGGTTACTATTTATGCGTGGAAGTTGCAATAAATTGTTAGATATAACTTAAATTATTATGTTTACGGGAAAAACGAGAGGGGGCATCTATAGCTTCTGTTTTCTTGGCGGTTTATTATGGTTTTATCCTGTGAATATCTAAGCAAGAAATAAGAGTTTTAGAGATTCCATCCCAGAATGCGCAAAACCTGAGAAACGCAAAAACTTGGTCCAAAAACTCTGGTTATTACTTCATGCACAGGGTACTCGATTACAGGAAAATAGATCCCAAAATTATCCAAAAATTGTTCTGGATAGATTACTTAAAGGTGGCTTATATGGAGTTCAGAAGAGCCCAAATTACTAAATCAATTGTATATTTAACGGGCATGAAGAGAATATTAAGAGATAATTTTGGGATTCTACTTTTAAAGGGATGGAAGCAGTTGGATAAAGGAAGTATTGTACTCGTAGATGACCATGTAATTCCTGAAATTCTTAGAATCCAGTCTGAGGAGTTTCAGAATAAAAGTGAAAAAGATATAGTAAGACATTCAAAGTGTTCCAGAGAAATATTCTATGTCATTAAGAATCAGAATAAAGTTATTGGCTATTGCATATACTACCTTAAGCCTAAGATTTCTTTTAAGAGTTTTAAGAGGCAAGCCGTAATATACTCAATCGCAACCGACAGAAACTTCAGATGCAAAGGCTTTGCTGAGAGACTATTAAAAGAAAGCATTAAGGAAATGAAACTGAATAGAATATCGTTAATTTTTTTATATGTAAGTGTGAATAATGTTCCTGCTATAAAATTATACAACAAAACGGGTTTTGTAATCGTTGAACAAACCTAAAATGTATGTGGACAGAAGGAGAAGTGTTACAAAATGGAACTGAAGCTTACTTAATTATTGCATGCGCCTGGAAAGCATCTTTTTATAAAACAATTTTGCCTTTATTATGGTATGTGAGAAATGTGGAAAGAGGAGACTCTAAGTATTGCCACAACCGAATAATTTGCTTAGTAAATGTGTCAAAATGCATTTCTTTTTTCCTTTTTAACTCCAGGCCTTTTTTCATAAATGGATTTTTTGGTACACTTTTAACCCATAATCTGTGATTTTTTTCTTTAGAGGAGAATGGATATGAACGTGTCTTCCATAATTAACCAGTTTTCCGCCAAATCGTCTTTTGAATTCTCTCGGACCATATTCCACGTCAGGTTTACCAGCTCCACCAAAATCAAATAATTTATAATTGTTTTCTATTCCCCATTTCAGAACATGCCACACCAGGTAATCATTAGGAAATAGCGATAATGCATTATTTGAAGTTCCAGCATACCAGGCGAAAATTGTGTGATTGTATGTTAAAACAGCTATAGAACTAAGATATATATCATCGTGCTTTGCTAAAAAAAATTTTACCATATTCTTTGGTACGAGTTGATCAAATGCTGACTCAAATAGTGAAATGTCTGCAAGTGGTATACGTGCTCTCTTATAGGTCTCTTTTACCAAGTCATAAAAAACAGGTATCATTTTTCTGTGATTTATCTCTTCAATTACTATGCCTTCTCTAATTGCTTTATTGATATTTCTTCTTCTTGATCTATGAAGCTGTCTCCAAAGATCTTCTTCCAATAATTCAAGATTTATAATAAAGTTAAGATGGTTCTCATAGTCATAATTTTCTACTTTATCAAGTAAGGATTTCATATCATTGAAGTTCCATGTTTCCGTATAAACAGATTTTTTTTGTACTTTTTTATCATATTCAATTACCATTTTTGATATGCAATCAATCGAGTTACCTGAAACGAGGGGTCCTCCTTCAATGATAGAACGAGTAGAAAATTCACCTAATAAAGTTTTACCTAATAAACCTGTCATTTCACATATTGTTACTCCGTTTAACACACCCTCAATTTTACCTGTGATTTCATTAACAGCACAAAGTTTTATTGGGAAATAGTTTTTAGTCTTTTCGTATACATAGTACATTGATGTCGTTTGGAATATATTTCCAAAAGGATGGTTTTTTACATATTCATCCCATTTTTGATCATCTATGTCAGATGTGATATACATTGTTATTCGCCACCATCAAGCTTCCTTAAATGAGTTTAAACGGTATGTACAGTGTAACCAAAGATAAAAAGAATAAATTTAAAGTACACCTGTAATTTAATTTTTTAAACGAATTTTTTTCTAGATTTTCCTTTGACTTCACTTTCCAGTCCTTTTCCATATTCGCTCCAAAACACCTCAAATATCAGTGCATTGCCACGGATTATTTGTAGTGCCTGCAGCCTTCATTACTAATATAAAGGAGGCAGATAAAGCTGCAAGGAAACGATTACTCGATTTCCACACAGAAACACCACACAAATTATTCTTGATAATTTCATCTCAACAATAATCACTGGAAGGAGGTTTTAAGTTCCATATGGTTATTGATCTGAGATTAATACTGATAGATAAATTCAGAATTAATTTTGAAATTTTTGATTAAATATAAACGATGTTTATTAAAATGGTCAATATTATTTAATATTGTCGAATAGTTGTTATTATCTTTTAAATCTTAATTTTTAATCAAGAGTTTGAAGATACTTGTTGGGCATTAAATTGTGTGACTTGCAATATTTGGAATAACTTAAATCAAGTATGTTTTATTACTTAGGGAGCGCAGAGTGTCACGAATACCCTGACCTGTACAAGCTGTCCAATAAACTTTTTTGCTTCTTTATTGGAAACCTTTTTAGAGTTTGCCTTATCAGATGGACGTGACACATCTGCCAGCTCGATCCAGTAGAGGATTCTCTAACTGCTTTTTGTATTCCTTTATAACAATCAGAAACAATTAACTTGACACCTCTTAACTCTCTTTCTTTGAGATCATCGAAGAGATCTTCCCAGAACATAGCGGTTTCGCTATCTGGCAGTCTTGTTCCAAGTATCTCGCAATAACCGTATCATGATCCCAGCAACTACAAAGAGAACTTCGTTTTCATAACAAAGTCCGTCTCTTACCTCGAGATAAGCATCAATAAGTAAAGGATTTCATTCTATCCACTTTGCGAGAAATGTTTGGGGTTTATAGCCATTTCTACTGGCTTTACATGAATTAGCTCACTCGTAACGTTGTGAGCCAGATGCAGGTAGCTCTAAGTGCGACCCCAGTGAAACTGAACACACGCCCTGCCAAACGCGTCCCTGGTAAGGACAAGGTCGTAGGGAAATAATGTTCGCTTTATATCTCGATTCTTCCCAACATCATTCTCGTAGGTACACACAGGAAAAAGAGCCCTGAAAACTCGCCTGAACTGATATAATTTATTTAGACAAATACATAAAAAGCTTAATAGAACTGTTATGTTCATACAGGAGAAAAGTATAGTGAGAAGAGGACTTATAGCCCACAAACTCACAAAAAATATTTATAAATTATTGGGTGGGATTTTCAGGCGCTTCTGTCATCGTTTTTGCCTAAAAGATTCACTATATTGTTCTAATCAAGAGGCATGTGTATATCAGCTGTAAAAACGTAAATTTCATATGAGCAAACATGCAATGTTTAATTGTTCAAAACCCTTTTTCACTCGTTTGTTTTATTATCCATAAACTAATTGGGTAATAAATAATCACTTCTTTCTTTATGTTCTATAATTATTTTTTATTTGCTTTTTTCTTTATTCATATTGTATTATAGTATCTCATAGACTGAATGGGACCATTTTAGACCTATTCTAAATTTACTGCCAACTACCTTGATCATTATTATTGAACTATTAATAAATGAACTAATTATTTAGTATAAAAAGTCCTATTCAAATAAAAAAATTCTTATACTTATATAATCTTCTGAAGTATAGCAGTTATTTATTAAAAGATATTAATATTTAATTAATATTTATGAATATTTATTCTGTTGTATAATCAAATTCTTAACTTTTTAAATGTGATTTAAAAAACGATTCTTTTGTAACAGCTACTTCAAAAACAGATTCTATTGAATTAGGAATGGCTAAAAAGTAAAAGAAGAAGAGGAGGGATTAGACGATGAAATCTCAAAAAGTTAAAATGTTTAGGACAGCATCAATCTGCTTAACTATTTTCCTTCTTGGATCTATGAGTGTCTCTATTACGCACGCTGAGAGTTACAAGACTGATGGGTTAATTAGTAATGGGCAGGGTACTGACAATTTACAATTTAGTGGTCCGTGTGATATTGTGATAGATTCCTCTGACAATCTGTATATTGTTGAAAAGTGGAATAATCGTATTCAACATATTGCCAGTAATGGAGACTTCATAACTAAATGGGGTTCTTCAGGTAATAGTAATGGAAGTTTTTCTTCGCCAACAGGTATTGCAATAGATTCCTCAGGCAACGTTTATATTGCAGATAGCATTAACAACCGGATAGAAAAGTTCAGTAGTGATGGAAAATACATTACAAACTGGGGTTCTTGGGGTATCGGTAATGGGCAATTTAAATATCCACTAGACGCAGCTATAGACTCTTCAGGAAATGTGTTTGTTGCTGATTCAGGTAATAACAGAATACAGGAGTTTAATAGTGATGGTACTTTCATCAATCAGTGGGGTCAGCCTGGTGACGGAAATGGGCAATTAAAAAATCCATCCCATATAGCCATTGATTCTAGTAATAACATTTACGTGATTGATGACAATAATAGAGTTCAAAAATTTAGTAGTGACGGTAGTTTCATAACACAATGGGGTTCCTATGGTACCGGTGACAATCAATTTAAGGGTCCAAGTGGTATTACTGTAGATTCTTCCGACAATGTTTATGTCACTGACTATAATAATAATAGAATTGCAAAATTCGATAATAACGGCAACTTTATTGTGAAATGGGGAGAACAGGGCTCTGGCAATGGGCAACTTGGGAATCCGTGTGGTGTCGCAATAGATTTATCTGGAAATGTTTATGTCTCAGAATTTGGTAATTACCGCATTCAGAAGTTTACTATTTCCAGCGATGATGTCTCCGTTACTACTCATAGTGAACAGCCTGCTGAACAACCTACTGAACAGCCTACTGAGCAACCTACTTCTGAAACTGAAGATCCCAATATAGTCAATTATGTGATAACTAAGATAACAAATATATTTAGCAACGACGGTGACGTCACTATTGACAGTAATAATAATAATATTACAGGCAATAATAATGTCACAGTCGAGCAAATTGGAGATGGAAGCAAGAATAATCTCAGTTTGGGTATAAAAATAGGTTTGGGCGGTCTTATTGGTGTTTCAATTTATACGATTTGGAGAAAAAAAGAAAAAAAGTAAGATTTTCAGTATCACACGCTCTTTCTATGGCTTCGGCTTTTTTAAGCGTGATGTATTCCACAGCTTTGTGTAACATCACGCTTGAGTTATTTATTCGTAATGTTACTTCTAAAAGTCATTCTGTTTTCTATTTCATTTATTTTTTATTCTTTTTGTGTTATCAGGAATAGTCCCTCCTTCTTTATTTCATAAACTTTTTTTAAAATACCGTGGCCCTGGTGATTTCACTAATTTACAGCAAAAGGCGCCATTCAGAAAAGTATTTTTTTAGGTAGTCTTTTTTTGATGCTTTATCTAAAAAATAGAGATATCAGGTTATTACATGGATTGTTTCCCTGCTTCTAATGCTAGTGTTGCCCTAACTGATTACATCTGAATTAGTTCAAGGCTCATCCTGAGGTTTATTAAAAAGGTCAGGATACTTCTCTTTTAATGGTTTCTCTAGCTCTGGATCTAATTTTGCTTCATAAAGTGTCTTTGCTTCAGAAATCTGGTCAACTGTTAAATTCTTGGCTCCTTCAAGGTTGGCCTTTATCTGATCTTTCTAATTCTGAGATAAACATGGAAAGGTCCCTTTTTTCAACTTTGTCAAGGTCAAGCTGGAGCTTCACAGCGATAATTTTCAGAACCGAAATATTTCTAAATTCGATGTCAGCCCAATCGCTCAGTAAAACAGTTATCCACAAACTCCAAGATCAGCTTTTTGTTTGTATCAGAAATTGGTGCAAGTGTAGTGATTTTAGCCTCTTCTGAAGACTGCAATTATAAATGCCCACGTCCACTGTACTACTTCTCTAAGTGAAAAAAAATGGGCTTTAAACAAAAAATAGAAAAAGCCTCGGGCGGGATTTGAACCCGCGACCTCGTCCTTACCAAGGACGCGCTATACCCCTAAGCCACCAAGGCACTGTTGCTGTAAGAGCATCTCCAAAATATCACACCAGAGATATAAAGGTTTCGACTGAAGCAGATGCAAATCGAGAAAAATCTCTTCATTAACTAAAAATTCGGGATCTGGTTTGAAAAATTTGGAGAACTGGCAGGGAAAACTGCCAATTTCTTTAGTGTTTGTTTTTCGGGAGTTCGGGTTTTCAGAGTTTCCAGCGCGCATCAATGGGGAAGCGCTCGTTGATCCACATGAGGACATGGTTGTTGTGGACGATTTTGTAGGTACGGGAAAGGACAGGGATTCCATCAAAGGTGAGTTCGCCTTCAAGGATTTCGAGTTCTACCATATCTCGCCTGGTCTCAAGGTTGTGGGAGCGCAGGATGCGGCCGATTGGAATGTCTGCCCGCATAAGCTGGTCCCTCATCGTTTGTGGCATACGTGCCAGGGGAGAGAGCGACCTTGCATGGACCAGAACTGTGTCTCCGGCGTAGAGGCGAACTGTCCTGTCATTTACGTCACTCCCTTCTTCTACCCCGAGAAGGTCAGCCAGTTCCTTATCGGCTTTGACTACAAATTGAGACTCGGTTTTTACGTTGACCTGTTTTCGGGTCATGATTTCGAGGAGAAAGGTTACGGAACCGTCGGTCCCACAGCAAACCCGGAGGCAGGTGGGAATCTCAAGGCTTTTCAGTTTTTCAAGGAAATCTCCTTCCAGAACGATACCTCCAGGTAAATGCTGCAGGATATTATTGGTAATTTATTGATAGTGTTAGACAGGAATGAGCAGTCAGGAGGTTATTCCTCTCCGACTTCCTTTTTCGCCATTTTCAGGCGCTCTTTTGCCGTGTAGCCGGTAGCCTTAAAGAGAAAGTCTCTGTAGGCTTTGTTGGTCTGAAGGATCGTTTCATCATCCTTTACAGTTGTATCGGAAACCGTCTCCACACAGAGCATTTTGTTCTCTATCCAGACCGTGATTTTGGACATTGCCCCGTATGAGGTATCGAAGCGGTCCCCGTTCCGGGAGATTTCAACAGGGAAGCTTTCCTGCATTACCTGGTATATTCTGTCAGGTTCAGGTTTAAAGCCACGTTTTAACTTGTATTGCTGCATTGCTATCCTCTTATAAGATATTTTCATCTCAGATAAAGTTTGCTCAGAACCGTTTTGCCTGGAACATGCAGTGATAATCCGAAGCAGCCGGAGAAATGGTTATGAAAATGGTCCTGGGTGTCGGTTACTTCAAAGGTTCTGGTCTTCATGCATTTCTGCTCCAGGTAACCCGGCTAATTACCGATCCAGTAACGCTTATCTCTGGTTTCCTGTATCTGGTTCCGGACTGGAGTAACACCATATATTTATTTTAATATCATTTTCAGTCATTCTTAAATTAATTATAAGTATGTATCTTTCCTAGTTTATTATGTGTATATACTTTAATTAAGTGTATATACTTTAATTTTATACGGCTGGAATTTATCCTGATGCAGTTTTTACAGGGCTTTCATGCTTTAAACGGGAGTTTCGGTTCAAAGCATGAAAACAGGACTTCCGGTCAAAAAATAGTACATCTTCTGATTTCTAAAACATTGAACTGAAAATTAAGGAAAATTAAAGGGGAAACTGGACATGGTAAAACTTCCTGCAGATGTAAAAGAAGCACTTGCAAATCAACAGGTTACCTCATTTGTGACCTCAGATAAAAACGGAGTCCCAAATGTTTGTCTTATGGGTTTTGTAAAAGCAAGAGACGACGAAACTATCATTCTGGCAAATGTTTTCTGGAAAAAGACTGAAGCTAATTTGAAAGAAAATCCGAAAGCTGCTATCAGTGCTTACATGCCTCCGATGAAAGCTTACCAGATAAAGGGAAATGTGGAATTAATAAACGATGGTCCTCTCATGAATGAGGTTTACGACTGGGTCGCTTCCAAAATGGCAAACCTCAAACCCAAAGGAGCCGCCCTTCTCCATGTGGAAGAGATCTACAGTATGAGTCCTGGTCCTAACGCAGGGGAAAGGATTTCCTGAGACCCTTTTACTTGATTTTTTATCTCCACTGTGCTCAGGCACAGAGGATTTTTTTTCCTGATTTGTTTTAGGTCTGTTTTAGATCTGTTTTTATGGCTGTTTTGGATTTGATTTAGGTTTGTTTTATCGGTAACGTAAATATGAACGTGCTGCCTTTTCCGACTTCGCTCTCTATCCATATTTTTCCGCCGTGCAGTTCCACAAGTTTCTGGACAATGGTGAGACCAAGCCCGCTTCCCTGATACGTTCGAACCTCCCAGGTGTCTATTTGGCTGAAAGGCTGGAACAGCTTTTTCCGGTCCTCCTGCGATATCCCAATACCGCTGTCCCTTACAGAGATCTCTGCAAGGCCTCCGGCAATTCTGGTTCTGACGGCCACCGAGCCGTTATAGGGAGTGAACTTTATTGCATTGCTTGTGAGATTATAAAGGATTTCTCTGAGTTTTGCTTCGTCTGCATGGAGAACCCAAAGTTGAGGGTCGATGTCCTTATCAAGACTGATGCCCTTTTTTGACGCTAGGGGAATAAGTGTTGTCAGAACCTCACAGATCAACCTTGATACTGATACCTCCGTGTATCGAAGCTCCATTTTTCCTGCTTCGATCCTGGAAAGGTCAAGAATATCATTGATTAAAGACAGCAGATGTTTCCCGCTCATGGAAATATTGTCAACATACTTTTTCTGTTTTTCATTTAGCGGCCCTGCAGTTTGCTCAAGCAAAAAATCTGAATATCCAATAATGGAATTTAGCGGTGTCCTTAACTCATGGCTCACGTTGGCCAGAAAACTGGACTTAGTGTTGTTTGCTTCTTCAGCGGCCAGTTTGGCTTTGACCATCATCTCTTCTGCCCTTACCTGTTCTGTCACATCAATCCCCAGACCTCCATATAGTATTATTCCATCACCCTGATTAATTGGAAACCTTATTGTGCGGTAAAAAAGTTCGTTTCCTTCCAGACCTGCAAGAGACTCAATTTTCGTGTTGCTATCTTTTTCTTTAGCTCCCTCATCTCTGATTCGCTTCTCTATCTCTGGATGCTCCTTCAGATAACTGTTTGAGTACAGGATAAATCCTCTATCATCTTTTATGAACGCAGCAGCAGGCAAATTATCCATAAACGTGGTAAATTGTTTTTTACTCTGCTGTAATCCTTTAGAATATTTTTTAAGTTCCCTGTTCGCCTGCTCAAGTTCTCGGGCGTACTTTTGGAGTTCACTCCTGCTTTTTTCGGAAGCTTCGATCCATTCTCTGAATGCAAGACCATAAGCCATCATTATTTCCATCAGAGGAGTCGAAAGATAACGTGCTGATTCGATAAGTCTGGCGTCCGGGTAGGCTTCTGCAAGGCAGGCTACTGCTTCTTCATGGATCTCTGCGATATCCTCAGGGGGTACATTTTCCTGGACCAGTTCTCGCCCCAGTTTCTCTATTTCAAAGAGATACTTCTCATCAGGGTCGTTAAAATAGCTCTTCAGAAGGATGTAATACCTTTGTTTGAAATTTGGTATTGACATGAGCAGGTCATCCCTTATATATTAGAATTGTCGCATCATCTGTTTCTTTTGCGTGATCCCTGAGTATCAGGTCTGCCAGTTCTTGTGTACCTATGTAGGGAAAGTTGTCATAACCGGAAACATCCAGGCGTTCTGAGATGCCGTCAGTCCACATAAGCACAAGGTCTCCGGCATCCAAATCTGCAGTATTTGTATTCAGTTTCCTGTATCCTCCCCCAACAATGCCCCAATCGCTGCTCAGGTTAATTTTTTTTCTACCTCTTATTGCCACACTGACATTTCCTATTCCAGCATGAGTCAATACAGAGTTTCTTTTATCAACAATAACGATACTCATCGCAACCCCTCGAGTATGACTTATTTCTCTGTCGTACTTCTCAAATATACGGGGAAGTGGTTCACAGAGGTTACGGGATACACAACAGATGGCTGCCTTTGCAGCTTTCTCAGCCTCTATTCCATGTCCGAGACCGTCAACCATGCACAATGTGACGCTGTCTTTATTTTCCCACCATCTGTATTGATCCCCACAATGCGGATCATTGAAAAAAGAATGAGTTGCAGTACCTATATCCATTGTTCCTTCCTTTTTTCAGGTCTCCTGACTCCGCCTTGAGTGACCTGTCTGGTTTTCCGGATTTTTTCATTCCTGAGTCTATGTGCCGTATCAAATTATTTTCGAGTCCTTCTGATCTCCAGAGTAATTTTTGTGTATCCGGGCTCTGAAGCTATGTCAAAATTATTTACAAGCCTTCTGGCACCAGGAAGTCCTGCCCCCAGTCCATTTCCTGTACTAAATCCGTCTTGCATTGCCTGCTCAATATCAGCAATTCCGGGTCCATTGTCCTCTACAATTACTTTTACAGCCATTTCCTTTTCGTCCTGTTCCTTATAGATAAAACAGCTCCCCTCTCCTGCATATTTCAGGACATTTCTTGCCAGTTCAGAAATGGCAGTAGCCATGCGTGTCTGATCTGCCGAACCAAACCCCATTTCCTTCATTAGTTCCTTCGCGGTTTGTCTTGCGAATAGAAGGTCGCTCTCGGTTTTAATTGGTATACTCTTATCCATTGCTTATTCCCTCTGGACTTTCCTCAGTCAGTAATCCGGCACTTTTCCATAATTTGCCTGTTCCGGATTCTATCCGTCATTTTTAATCACTGTACCGTTTTTCGATCACTGGACTGCGTGCTCTCCGCTGCAGTTAATTGTGGAAAATATATTTAGGGTAAGAAAAAGTACAGTTTATAGTACAGTTTATAATACTTGACTGTGTAATGAGGTTCGTCTTCCTTTTGTCGAACTGAGTATTTTATCAAGTCCTTTGCCGAGGTTAAGTGCAGTTTGTACACCTATAAGTTCGCGTCCCATTTCAACAAGAGTCAGAGCCACCATAGGCTGCATGCCGCAGAGTACCACCTCAGTTCCCATAATTCGTGCCATATTTGCCGTCTCATTGATAACTCTCGCCATAAATGAATCTACAATATCCATACCTGTTATATCAATGAGAACTCCTATAGCTTCAGTTTTTTCAAGCATTGTCAGCATCTGAGACTGGTATTCAAGAACCTCTTTATCTGTCAGGTCACCCTGTATTGACGACAATAAAACGTCCTTGACTCTCAATATAGGAATCATTACATTACCCCTCATATGAAACAACTTTCTTTCCGATTAGACTGAAGGCTTTTGAGATCCCTGTCTTCAGCGAACCGCAGGTAGTAATATTACTCAGGTCTACCCCAAGTGTTACCAGGGTCTGTGAGACTTCAGGGCTGAAACCGGTTAGAATTGTCTGTGCACCTAACATTTTTGCCGCATTTACTGTCTTGATGATATGTCTTGCAACTGCAGTGTCTACTACCGGTACCCCCGTAAGGTCCAGAATCGCCAGTTCAGCTTCGTTTTCGACAATTGAGTTTAGCAGGTTTTCTATAATCTGCTGTGCACGCGCCGTATCAACAATTCCTACCAGCGGCAATAACAGGATTCCATCCCATATTTTGATCACAGGAGTTGCGAGTTCAAGGATTGTCTGGGTTTGTGTGCGAAGTTCGTTTTCCATCTTTACTTTGCTGGTAATATCCGTAATATATTCAAGACCTCCTACAATTTTTCCATTCTCATCTTTTAATGGCACGGCCGTTATCTCTATATTGATTGTTTCTTTGTGATGCGGGATTTCATAATGACCTGTATATTTTTTGCCGCTATCCATTGCCTCCTTGATTCCACAATTGGAAGAACTGCAACACTTTGCTTCGATAACGTTAAAACATTTTTTGCCAATAGCTTCCTCAAATTCTTTTTTGCACCAGTCACAACCTGCAGAGTTGATAAATAGAATATTAAAGTCCTTATCCACAGCTATTACAGGAATTGGGATTGATTCAAGAAGAATGTGTTCCAGATCAGTTGCTTTTATTCTGTGTTTATCTGTAGTGTCCATTTTTATCATCTTTCACCGAATTTTACGACTCTTTAAAGCAGTAATTCATAGCCCTTACTATTTATTTGGAATGAAACCAGTTATCAGAGATCTTCTTTTGCTGCATAATGCTACACTGCCTTAGAGGCATATTAAGAACTTTTATATTATATTTATTATATTCTTAAGTATTCTACTTAAAATTTCTTATAATATCTGTAGCTTGATCCATACTGCAGTTTAAAAGCAAAGATAATCCTCTTTTAAAGTAGGGAAGACCAGACTCTGAATTCTATTTTTAAGAATTAGAGAGTTTGCTGAGTCTGGGAAACAACATAAATAAGATCATATCTATCACTAGTTTACCGACTGCAAACAAAGTTCTGAATGACTTAGCTTATACCCCATTAACCCTGACAAGAAGAATAAGGTGATCCCTGATGCACAAGACACTCAATCTTGATGATTTAATAGCCAAAAAGAATAGCGAAAGTATTGAAACAGATCCCGAACTGGGATACGAAGAGCTCTACGACCTGATTATCCCCCCTGGAACAGTTGTATCAATTATCTACGATATCGTGGAAGAATTCGGACTTGAGCCCATAACTAGGAAAATGCCTATTAATATTGCAAACAGTGAAGAAAGGGAAATACTTGTCCTTCGCGGTCCTCTTGAAAAGGTTCAGGCTGCAGAAGAATTCCTCTATAAGGAAATGAAGGCTTGGGTTGAAAATCAATAAGTTTCACGGTCAGGTAAAAGAAATAAAAGCAACAGGAACAGGTGCTGGATAAGTGAAATAACAACTTTTCAGTAAAAACAATATTTTTTCTTTAAAGAAGGTACAAGCACGAAGAAAAAGATGCAAAAAGGTCCCGATTACTTCGGAACCTTGATTACTCGGAACATATACCTGTAATACTGTCTTTTGAAAAGTCAAAAACTGTTACCCTACCTGTTTGGTCGTATATATCGAGCTTTGATCCTTCTTCGATTTTTCCTATAACTGCAGCCGTGAGCCCTGCCTTTTCAAACACATTTACACACTCTTCGGCTCTTTCCGGATCTGCAGTAAACGCGTAGCCTGTTCCGGGATGTACTTTCAGCCACTGCTCAAAGTCCACACCTTCCGGTCTCGGGACTTTTTCCAGATCCACCGAAGCTCCTACTCTGCTCGTCTCGCAGAGCATTCCAAGCGTTCCTATAAGCCCTGGATTGCTTATATCCTTGCCAGCGGTTGCAAGCTTTTTCTGCGCTATTTCCTGTGTTACAAGGTAGCTTTCTCTCAGGACTGCAGGCTCTTTAAAGGAAGTTGTGTCCCAGCTGTAAGGGGAATTCGGACCGATTTTTCCGTCCATATCATAGGCTGCAATTACCATATCTCCGGGTTTTGCGGTATCACTCCGGATTACACAATCCCTTTTGACAATCCCTATGATGGCAACGGAAAGAGAATTATATTGCGTATCAGGGTGGACATGCCCTCCAACTACAGGAACTCCGAATTTTCTTACTCCTTCAGCCAGCCCTTCCATAAGTTCCCTGCAGGCTTTTGAGGAATTTGCAGAAGCAATATCTACCATGGCAAGAGGCTTTCCACCCATGGCTGCAATGTCATTTATATTCACAACAACAGCCCCGTACCCTGCCCACCAGGGGCTTGCATCCAGCAGCCGCCCCCAGATGCCGTCTGCTGCAAAGAGGATAACATCATCTCCTCCGATATCAATCACTGCTGCGTCATCCCCGAAATCAACGATAGCGTTTCCGTATTCAGGGCGGACAGTTTCGAAGATCGAAACTATATCCTCAATCTGTCTTTTTCGGGTAACCCCTTCAAAACTTCTTATCCTTTCTGCTAGCTCTTCCAGGTTCAATCAAAGGCTCCCTTTGTTTTTTAGTTATCATATTTCTAGACAATAATTATAACAGGACCAGGTTAATGGTAAGATCTAATCGGATCCAATTAACGGTAAGACCTGATTAATGGTAAGATCACAATAACGGATGATAGTAAAATTGCAATAAATTATTGAAACTAAATGCAAGGTTCTGGTAAGTGGTTCTGGTAAGTTAATGATAAACTTATTGCAGGTCACTTGCAAAGTATGTAAATTTATTAAGAGTAATTATTAGCGATGGATTTCCCGGGTATATAAGGTTGACCTGCTCAATTATCCCTGTTACCATAAAATAGTGGGTAACATGGTCAGTAAGTAATTCAGATTATCCTTTATCTGTTTTTTTCTTTGTTTCGGGGAAGGGAAGCGACAGCTTTTTATTAAATTATTATCTCCTAATATGTCAACCTTATATATTTTCTACTCTATAAAAGTCCCCCTAATTATAAGGAGTGAAAAACATGGTAGCAAAAATCGATGCCGACGCCTGCACAGGCTGTGGAAGCTGTATAGATGAATGCCCTGCAGCTGCAATCACCCTCAGTGACGATGATATTGCAGTTGTAGACGAAGATGAATGCCTTGACTGCGGTGCATGTGAAGATGCCTGCCCGAACGGGGCAATCACCCTCGAGTAACGTTTTTAAAAATAAGTCTGAGAAGCGGAGTTCTTGAACTCCGCCTCTTCGGCCCGGATTTCATAACTTTTTTAACCCGAAGCTGAGAAATAAAATTCTGAAAAATCTATAAAGTTATTCAGGATTCTTCTTTTCCGTTCTTCTTCAGAACTTCTTTTGCTTTTTCCATGTCTTCCTTTGACTGGATTTTTATAATCTTTCTGCGTTCTTCGCTCATCTGTGACATGTCCTGAGCAAGGAGACCGTAGGCATCAGCCCTGCACTGCCTGCAGTGGCGCATCTGCATAACATAAGGTTCGCAGGCTTCCTGGACAGCTTTTCTTTCTTCTGCTGTTGGAGGCTCTATGTCTGCAAAGGCTCCCTGGCTGATCAGGGGCATGACGTTCATGATATAAACCCCGAGTTCATTGAGTTTTCTGGCAATCTCGATTACATGCTTGTCATTGATGCCCGGGACAAGCACAGTGTTGACCTTAACAACCATACCTGCATCAACAGCAGCCTTAATGCCCTCAAGCTGGTTTTTGACCTGAATCTCAGCACCTTCTACTCCCCTGTAGACCTTCCCGTGATATACTACATGGTCCACTATTTTTGCCTGAATTTCGGGGTCGATAGCGTTTACTGTCACAGTTAGCGTGGAAACTCCCACTCGCAGGAGATCCTGCAGCTTTTCGGGAAGCAAGAGCCCGTTTGTACTCATGCAGAGTGTGAGATCCGGAAATTCTTTTTTAATCAGTTCAAAGGTTTCAAAGGTCGCATCATTAGCTAGAGGGTCACCCGGGCCTGCAATCCCGACAACTTTAATGAACGGATAATCTGCCACAATCTGTCTTGTCTTCTCAAGAGCTTCCTGCGGACTCAGGACCTTACTTGTAACCCCGGGCCGACTCTCGTTTACGCAGTCAAATTCGCGGACACAGAAGTTGCACTGGATATTGCACTTGGGAGCTACAGCCAGGTGAATTCTTCCGTACTTGTGTTGAGCTTTCTTATCATAGCAGGGATGCTCGGCAATCTTTCTAAGGAGCTCCTCTCCAGTTGCAGGGATGTTATTGGTGTTGTCTAAATATTGGTTTTTTTCTGGCAAATTACTCTCCTCCGTTCGAAATTTAAGGTGAAATAAGATTCCACAGTAAAAGGGGATTTTAGGATGTCTAAAGCACCTATGATATAGCTTCCTGATATACGTTGTGGAATCATTTTGAGGTTATTTAATAATTATTTTGAACTTCTTTTCGAATTATTCTGAATTATTCTAATATTGTTCTAATGCCGCTCTGAATGAGAAGATGCTATAACCGGCATCTTCCAGTTTTAAATGAGCCTTTCAATTCTTTTTTGAGCACTGTAAATTGAACATTACTGGATTTGAGATCATGTACCGAGATTTAAATATCTCTAATTATATTTAAATATCATATTTGCAAAGTCAGTCTGTACGCAAATTACCCACCGCTTCACCTTTTCAATCTGAAAAATTGTCCATTTCGCACCATTTGCCTTCCCCTTCCCAGACTCTTACCAGAAGAGGAAAACCGAATCTATCAAGAAGGCGGGAATGAATATGCTGGCACAGGTACTCGGAACTGGGGAATTCCAGGATATCATTTAATAGAATATGGTCATACTCCTGAAGAGTATCCTTGATGCCTTTTTTCAGGTCATAGAAATCGATTACCATTCCATTTTCCCTGACCTCTCCTTCTACTACCACTTCGATTTTATATGTATGGCCATGTACTCTTCCGCACTTCCCGTGCCCCGGAAGGTAATGTGCACTATCAATATAATCAATAACTCCCAATCTCATGTTAACCATTTCGTTCATCCCTTTTTGATTTTTTCCGCTCCTACCACTTAACTGCTTTCTGTCTATCGACGATCTGTTGCTTGCCGATTATCTTGCTGTTTATCGATTATTATTTCTATATCCCTACCGTTTTTCCGCATTCTGACTGCCTGTCCGAGTCATTCTACCCTCTCTTTCGGTTACAGGCAACCCCACATCCTGTGGGTCTGCGGAATAATTCGTGTATCAGCCAGTTCGAGCAGGGTTTTCTGCAGCTTTAGAATGGTCTGTACGGACGCCTGCGTAAATCTCGGAGTCCTTACCGCACTGCCAAGAGGCGTTTCGGGCTGAAGAACTATACAGGATACATAGGGTGAAATTGCTTCTGCAGCCATAGTTACGGTATCCGGGTTTGTGTCCCTGCCTATTACAATCTTACAAAAGCAGTCTCTTGAATTACTTTTTCTCAGGAGCTTGAAGCATTCGATCGTATTTTCCATATGTACTTCCCTGGTTTCAGGGCAGATGTCCCGAACAGCCTCTGGGAGTTTAAAATCTCCCGAAACATATGCGATATTCTCGCGCAATTTCCTTGCCTGCTCAGGCAGGGTCATATTGGATTCCAGGTACAGGGGCACGGAAAGGTCCAGTTTCTCTATGAAATCAGCGTGCAGGAGAGGTTCTCCTCCTGTCAGGGATACGGAATGAAGCTTTCTGAAAGGCTGCAGCATTGATTCCAGCTTTTCAATACTTACAGGGTTTGGAACCTTTTCAAAAACCCCACTTCCTTCAAATCTTTCGTAGTCACAGGTTCCTGGGTTTTCGAAATTCGTATCACAGTAATTACATTTGAGGTTACAGCCTGAAAATCGGACAAAAGCCTGCCTTGTGCCAACGTAGGGACCTTCTCCCTGCACGGAACAGAAGACCTCTCTTATTTGAGCGGACTCTATTTTTGAGGAGGACATTTACACAACCCCGATAGGCCGGGATTTTCTGAGATCCTTTTCGATATCCTCAAATTCCCTTAGATAAGCTTCCCCTATTTTCGTCATCAGTTTCACAATACTCTCATTGTCTTCTATTCCGGCTTCTTTCAGGTTTCCATAAACCTTGTGAGAGGCATTTATGCCGAAGTGAATCTTCTGGGAAACAGCCGAGGTGCTGGCAATTGATACTGTCAGCTTCTTTCCCTCAAGAAATAGATCATCTCCCTCCCTTGATGTATGGATTCCAAGCCCTGCAAGGTATTCTCTTACAATCGCGGTAAAAAGACGCTGGCGTGCATAGATCAATTTCAGGTCAGTGGAATCGAAGTGTTCTATTATGAAACTCACCATGTCTTCAGACCAGATAGACTCGTTTGCCCTCCGGTCTTCAAGGTCGATCATGTGCTCTATTTTTACGTCACATGCACCTCTGAAAACAATAATGGAATCTTCCTGCACTCCGAAGCTGTTATAAGCCCAGAGGGAAGAAATCTGGCTCCCGTCGTAATCAAATTTTTCCGGTAAAATAATACATTTCATGGAACTCTCTCTATAACACTCTTTAATTATCTCTTTATCATCTAACGGATCTCGTCAGCACCTTACCAGTTTAATGCTTCAGGTTTAGACCCCAAGCCTTTCAAGAAGCGGGTCTTTTACACCTGAGTTTTTAAATGCCCTTGCCCTGCGCATGCAGCTCTCGCACTCTCCGCACGGAGTATCCTCACCGTGATAGCAACTCCAGCTGTATTCAAGGGGAGCTTTTGCTTCAAGAGCCCTTTTGACAATTTCAGTTTTCCCCAGTTCGATTAGGGGAGCCAGTACATGCACTCCGTTCTGTGTGGAGTAAGAAAAAGCGTGGTCCATTGCATGTACGTAATCAAGGGAGTTGTCAGGAAAAGTTCCGGCTTCTTCCCCGTTAAAGCCAACCACTATGTAATCACAGCCCCTGCTTTCGGCAAAGCTTCCTGCAATGTTTAACATAACCCCGTTTCTGTTCGGGACCCAGACTGCCTTTGCAGAATTTTCAGTAATTGCGGCAGGGGCAGCTTCATCGATATCTTCAAAGGAGAGAGAAGGGACTTCTTCGTTCCTGTTTACGAGGGATGTGTGTGTTATTTCTCCAAGCCAGTCCAGCCTGATTACTCTATGCTCTATTCCGAAGTATTCGCAAATCTTCCGGGAATACTCTATTTCCCGCTGCACGGCTCTCTGCCCGTAGTCAAAAGTAATTGCCATCTCAATTTTCATACTCTCTGCTGCGATCGCAAGTGCTGCGACAGAATCAAGTCCGCTGCTCAGGAGGGTTATAGCTTTCATTCCTTCCTCACTAACTCTTATTTTATAGGAAATATTCCGTACATTTCTATGTTTTCTATTCCCCCAGGACTCTTCGAATATTCTCCCAGGATCATTGGAGTAATATCTGTAACTTCTATTTAAAAATAGCTGCTTTCCTACCTGGGCGTTTTCCTTCTCCCATCACGGGGCATATATTAAATATTCAGGACATCTAATATTAAATGAGGTGGGATTACTTGATAGGAATTGTTTCGGATTCGCACGATAACCTGGCAGCTATTCGGAAGGCTGTGGAGTTCTTTAATAGAAAACAGGTAAAAGCAGTGCTCCATGCAGGAGATATTATCTCTCCTTTCATGGTAAGGGCGTTTAAAGAACTAAAGCCAAAACTGTATTTTGTCTTCGGGAACAACGATGGGGACAGAGTAACCCTCACAAAAAGGTTTGAAGAAATAGGTGCTATTTCTTGTGGAGATTTTGGAGACCTGACAATTGACGGGCTGCATATTGCCCTCCTGCACGGGACAGATGAGTCACTGGTCAAAGCCCTTGCAAGGTCAGGGGATTTTGATGTTGTAGTCAGGGGCCATACTCATGACCCTGGTGTCCGGATCCTCGAAGGCACCCCTATTATAAATCCGGGGGAATGCTCGGGGGTACTTACCGGAAAGTGCACAATTGCGGTTCTTGAGATTGCAAACCTGAATGTTGAAATTACAGAACTTGAGCTTGACTGACAGCTTCCTTTACCCTTTTATTTTATCTTTTTTTGAACCGGCGTTCCGTATTGACTGGCTGGCAGTAAAATCGCTCCCCTGCCTGTCTTAGGTCCGCCGAAATAGAAATGTGAGTTTATCTCCATCATGATCGCATTTTTAAAAGCAATTTTTTCAGTAATCTTTCACGTTGCTTTTATCTTCTTTTTCGGGAATACTAATAGAATTGAAAGGAAAGGAGCAAAAAAATCTCTAGACAGAAAGAACTCTTTCAGGATAGGACCAAAGAAACTGAAGATCCTTCCAGAGAAAGGACAAGCACCATAATTTTTGACTGTTCTGATTTATCAAGTACAGGAAAGCTCACCATGCAGGCAACATCAACCCTGGAGTTCAGACAGCCTGACCTTTACAGGGCTACACCTGCTCTAAAGGGGACCGGCGCTGTCGAAGATGAATTCTCAGAAGGTTTTAGAACCTGGCTCTTGACGGTTGTACAGACAGATTTGCTACAAAAAGCTTGGCGAGGCAGGGATTCAGGCTGAAGTTTATCTTATGGTTACTGAATTCGGTATTGAAAAAACAGAACCATCAGGTATGAGACCAGAGTATATCGAAAGAATTATCTGGGTTATAAAGGAAGCCTGAATTCAATTTGTTATCCAGTTTTATTTTCCTACTTCTCTTGTTGTTTTTCTACTTTTCTCTTTTATTGTCTTTCTATAAGGCTATTAACTGAGTTTAAAAGTACTTGAAAATTCGACTTTTCTTCGGAAACCTTAAATTATTTACAATGTATTATTGCTAATTACAGACTTCGTAATTATTTTTATTATGTACTTCCCGTTTATAGTGCCAGAAAACTAAAGATTGGAGGACACATCAATGAAAACTAAGAAAAATCTATACTCAATGTTTTTAGCTTCAACAGCTGTTGTTTTATGTTTAATCACTGTTTCATCCTCGGCTTCAGCAGCTTTTTCCACAAGTGGTAGTGTTGAAATCCGTGGCCCTGTGTATAACGCTTCTGATATCGATTATGTTATCGATACACAGGGTGACGGTGAAACCACTACAATAGACGCCACTCAATTTGCAGCTTTTTACTATGACCATAATAACAATATTGCAACTGAATCTCTCTCCATTAAAGATGTTGAAGGTACTACTATTGGAGAATACGGTTTAGTCTATCAAACAAAGATACAGAATACTAGTTACAAGTTTGAGTCATGGGGTGAATATCCTATTATCGGTCTATTTGGAGAACCATATGTCCCGCTCAAACCTGCTGACCCTAGCAAGTTTGCTAAGCTCATTCTTGACAATAATGACACATACACTCTCGGGAACAGCGATTTGCTTGACTTCGGTCAAGGCTACACTCTTGAAGTTAAACAGATCGATATTGAAGGTGATAGAGTATGGCTCGAATTCGATAAAGACGGGGAATATGTAGATGACCAGATCATAGCAACTGATTCTGGCAGTGGCACATGGACTTGTAAGCTTGATAATATCCAGGACGAAAATAATGTTTCTGTCCTGAGAGTTCATGTCAAAAAGATCTTTCAAGATACAGTAAACAGCGTTACTGAGATCGATGGTCTTTGGCTCATTGACTACGCAAATGCCGTAGATATCCAGAGCTCTGATGAGTTCAGCAAAATCAACAATGTTTCCATAAATGGAAAAGTGATTTCTGAGAACGATCTTAAATATAATATCACCATCGAAAATGTTAACTATAGCTATTCAGATTCAGCTGATGGCTGGGATACATATCCTGTTGTCAGTTTGTTTGGAAATAAATATGTCCCACTCAAACCTGCTGACGTTGGTAAACTTGCCAAGCTTGTTCTTGACAGCAATAACACGTATACAGTCAACACCGGCGATATAATTGACCTAGGTGAAGGTTATACTCTCAGAGTTAAACGGGTGGACATTGACGGTGAGAATGTCTGGCTTGAACTCAATAAAGATGGAGTATATGTGGATGATCAGATATTTGGAATTGATTTTGGCTATAATGATGGCACTTGGACTTGTAAACTTGATGATATCCAAGGTGAAAACAACGTTCCTGTCTTGAAAGTCCATGTCAGGTATTTTCCCCAAGGTTCAATCAATGGCGTTATCAAGATCGATGGCCTCTGGCTCATTGACTATGCAAACGCTGTTGATATTTATAGTTCTAATGAATTCGGCAAACTCAATAATGTTTCCATTGACGGCGCCACACTTTGTATCTCAAATAAATATGCTTTCACTCTGACCAGGGACTCTGAGCAGGAAATTGCTAAAGGAATATACTTTAAGGTTGCTGACACTCCTGTTAGTTTACTCAGGTTCTATTCATTTAAACAGATTACAGATCTAGGAGCCTACGAGATCAGAGGACAGGTTGCATCTGGTGCCAATGATCAAAATTGGGATGCAAGAAATTTTGCAGGATTCTACTACGACTTCGATAATAATGTTGCTACAGAATCCCTGAGTGTTTCTAATATAAGCGGAAACGTTATCGGAAAGAATGGTCTAGTCTACAATACCTCTGTTACAGAAACTGCCTACCAATACGAAAATGCGTATAATGTGTATAGTAATTGGGGCACGTATAATGTTATCTGCCTCTTTGGGGAACAATATGTCCCGCTAAAGCCCACTGATGCTAGCAAGCTCTTTAAGCTCATTCTTGACAGCAATAACAGGTATACTCTCAAGACCGGCGATGTGCTTTACCTCGGTGCAGGCTATACTCTTGAAGTTAAGCAGATCGATGTTGACGGTGAGAAAATATGGCTCGAATTCGATAAAGATGGACAATATGTGGATGATAGAGTTGTCTCAGTTATGGGCGACTACAACATCTTGGAAATCAAACTTGACAATATCCAGGGTGAAAACGATGTTACTGTCCTGAAAGTCCATTTCAAGAGGCTCTTCCAAGATACAGTTAACAATATTGCTGAAATCGATGGCCTTTGGCTCATTGACTACGCAAACATTTTGAATATTGAACCTGGCAATGAATTCGGTGAACTCAATAACATTAAAATTAACGGTAATACCCTTACCATCTCTAATGATAATGATTTCACTCTAACTAGGGGTTCTGATGTGGAAATTACTGAGGGATTTTATTTCAAAGTTGCTAACTCATCAGCCGCCGAGCTCAGGTATTATCCATTTATTAAGAAGATTGTCTTGGAGAATAGCAGTAAAGTAACTCCCGTAACTGATTTTTGCACAAATGTCACTAGCGGTTATGCTCCTCTTTCTGTGCAGTTTACAGACCATTCGCAAAATGCGATAGCATGGGACTGGAACTTTGGAGATGGAAGTCTCTCAATCGAACATAATCCCGTACACACCTTTACTGCAGATGGAACCTATACTGTCAACTTGGTAGCAAGCAACGAAAATGGAACTGCTTCAAAAACGGCTACAATTACTGTATGGAAGGAGAGTTTCAGCAGAAGTAGCAGTGGTGGAAGTGGTGGTGGAAGAGTTTCTCCCGAGCCTGTAAAGAATGTGAAAGCAAAGGAACTCTCCCAAGTGTTTATTACAAATGGAAATCCTGTAAAGTTTGATTTCACAAAGAATGCAACTTCTATTGTATATTTGAGCTTTAATTCAAAGAAAACTGTCGGTAAGACAACAGCCTTTATTGAAATGCTGAAAAATAAGTCTACTCTTACCCCGGATGCACCTGCAGGTGAGGTCTATAACTTCCTCAATATATGGGTTGGAAATAGTGGATATGCAACCTCAAATTATATCGAAAATGCGACTGTATGTTTCAAGGTTGAAAAATCTTGGATGTGGGATAAAGGTATTGATCAGTCTTCAATAGTCCTGAACAGGTACAATGACACGAAATGGAATAAACTTCCAACCACTCTGCTACGGGAAGATGACAATCATTTGTACTTCATAGCAGAAACTCAAGGATTTTCACCGTTTGCAATAACGGGTAAGACGACACCAAAGAAAATCGACACTGAAATAAAGTCTCAAACTGAAGACATTAAAGAAAATACCGCAAGTGCAGTTTCAGATATCGAACAGAAACCTGTGGACGAAGAAAACACAAGCATTTTTGGAACTGCCCATGCTCCTGGATTTGAAATGATCTACGGAGTTGCTGGACTGCTTGCTGTGTTTCTGCATAAAAGAAAATAATACAGGGTAGCTAAATTGGATTTACGAGTTAATCCCAAAACCAATTTTTCTCTTATCCGTAAATTTTTTGAACATTTCTCACGACTAGGAGTTCTATTGATTGCTTAGAATGTTGAGATTTAAAGAGATAATCTTGAATTTTGGGATCAGCTTACCCTCAATAACCTCTTCTTAGAATACCTGTCAATTCCTCTGCGTGAGGCATCTGTTCTTCGATCTTTTTGCAGACTGCATCAATATCATAATTCAGACGTAACTGCTCGACTTCCCCATTTCCAGTATCGAAAACCGCACAGCCTGCCCGGATGTCCCCATCTCTTGGCTGCCCTACGGAGCCCGGATTTATAATTGTAAGGTCACTGAATTTCCTGTTCATGGGAATGTGAGAGTGCCCGACTACGAGAAACTCAGCTTCCACGGGCTCTGTTGCCTCATCTATCATGCTCTTGATTTCTTCATCCGGGGTTTCCGGTTTTATATATTCGAACATGGAGCGTGGACTTGCATGGGTAAAATAAAGCTTTTTCCCGTCGATTTCCTCTCTTATCAGGAGCGGGAGTTTCTTCAGGTATTCCATATGCAGTTCATTGAGGACTTCCCATGTGTATTCTCGCGTTGCAATCGAGAGATGTTTATACTTGTATCCGCACTGGCAGTCCACCTTAAAAGCAACGGCATTGTCATGGTTGCCTCTAATGGTTGGAATGCTCCTTTTTTGCAGGAACTCGATGCATTTGTCCGGGTCAGGCCCGTAGTCCACTATATCTCCCAGGCAGATCGCCCGGTCATGAGGAACATCAAAAACTGTCTGGAGGGCTTCAAAGTTTGCGTGGATATCAGCTATCAGCAGTATTTTCATGTTTTTTTCTCCGTTCTAATAATGGATTTTATTTTCTATTTAGTTAAACGGCTTTATACTATATATTTCTATAACTATATCTTTCAAAAATTAAAATACCCTGATCTTAGAAAATATTCGGGTCTGCTGATCCCTAACTACTGATTCTAAGCTGTCGATCTTCAAACAGGACCGAAAAGGGACTAAGAAAGAAAAAGGGCCTGAAGTCAGAATTTGCTTCAGGAAGGTAACCCTCGCATCCCTACTCCCATTACAAGTAGATTTGTTTCCATAGGAGGATGGTTCCAGCCGTCAGGCGAAATTGTCTTTTTCTCGATAGAAACTTCAACCTGGTTTCCGCTGAGGCCACAGTCTTTCATATAATCCGTAACAAGCTTTTTTCCAATTTCGATTGCGGCGCTCAGGGCTTCTGTGTATACATCGAATCTCAGTCTGCTGCCTGGGACAAAAACCAGGAAATCCTTGTCAGGAGACATCAGGCTTGCAGGCCTGATCAGAATCTCCACTCTTTTAATGCCTTTTCCTGCAAGAGCTCCTACTGCATTTCCTACTTCTGCGTGCTCGGGAACAAGAATTTCAGCATCTATGAATTCTTCGAGTTCCTTCCTGTGAGCTCTTACAGGGCCTCCTAGCAGGACAACAGGGATTTCGAGCTTGAACTTCGCGGGGTAGTTTCCGTCCAGGATTTTTTCAACGGCTGTATACGGCACTCCCTGCAGGATGTATGAGAGGAGGTGAAGTGCCATATTCCTCGCAACCCTCTTTTTTACGGCGGTGCAGAACTCCCCGGGTGTCATTCGCATGAGCCTCGCAAGCCTTTCTGCCCCTATACGGGAAGCTTCTTCGTTCCAGGCTGTATACTCGTCGAGCACATGCAGAGCATCGGTTGGCGTAAAGCCGATTGCCTGAACGAGGCGCTTTTTGATAAGGGAATCCAGTGTCTGAGGGTGAAGGTCCTTTCTGATAAGAGCTTTGATCTCATGCACGGAAACAGGCTCGTCTCCGATTACTTCAAGAACTTCTGTTTCAGCTTTGCTCAGCTCGCCTGCATTGTAGCCTGACCTGACAAAAAATTTCGTGGGCTGGATATTTTCTCCCAGATCTTCTCTTGCAGGCATGGGTGTCCTTTTGAGGTTATTCAAAAAATCCGGATACTGGACTGCAGCTACCGCGAGAGGTATAACTCGTCGCGGCCCGAGGAAGAGCTCCCTGCCCACGATCCAAACATGGCTGTCTCCGCCTGTAGCTGTTGTTTCCATCCTGATTGCCCGGACCCTTGTCTTCCAGCCGCCCACAACTGCCCCTTCATCGCTGAGGTCAGGGACTCCCATGCAGATTGAGGAGATATCCGTACTTGTCCCCCCGACATCCACAACTGCGCAGGTTTGTAGCCCCGAAAGGTAAGAGGCTCCTACAAGACTTGCTGCAGGGCCTGAAAAGATTGTTTCTATTGGTTTTTGAAGGGCATCCCTTATCCCAATTACCGAACCGTCGCATTTTAGCATAAGTAGCCTTGCATTAATTCCTCTTTCTGTCATATCTGCAATAATGGACTTCACAAACTGCCTGGTTATGGGAATTAACTGGGCATTAAGAAAAGCTGTTATTGCCCTTTCATAAGCTCCAAGTTGCTGTGATAGCTCATGCCCGCAAACCGCAGGCAGCCCGGTAAGCTTCAGTATGGAGTCTCTTACTTTAAGTTCGTGTTCAGGGTTGCGTGTGCTGAAATAGGAGGATATGGCAAAAGCCGATACTTTATCCTTTACGTTCAGAGCAAATTTCTCAATAGATTCCAGGTCAAGAGAAGACACTTCTTCTCCATTGTGGTTATGTCCTCCTCTTGCAAAGAGCACATGCCCTGTCGGCAGTTCTTTTTCAAGAGGATGGTCCCCTATGAGGATCAGGGCTACGGGAAACCCGTTTCCTTCAAGTATTGTATTTGTGGACAGTGTGGTGGAGACTGACACCAACTTTATGTTTTCGAGGTATTCCTTATTAAGCCCATCAATTACCTTTTTGATGCCGGCAAGTGGGTCAGGATAGGTAGTCAGGGCTTTGTTTGAGTCTACAATTTCCCCGTCCGAATCCCTTATAATCACTGCATCGGTGTAAGTGCCTCCAGCATCAATCCCAAGGCTATAGTGCATATTGAAAATAGCTCCTTTTTGTGTTTGTTTTTGTTTTTGTTTTTTGGCTGTTTTTGATTTATCGCAATCTGGTACTCAGTTACAATAATCTGCCTATGTTAAAATTAATATGGTTTAGGTATGCCGAACATCAGATAAAAGGAATTGCTTATCACTGTGAACATTAAATCACAGATCGAAAGCTGTTTTTTGTCGATTTTGTCTTTTCCCTACAAACCTCAGTTAAATTCGGGTTAAGCTGAATTGTCAGATAAAATCGGCTCGGATATAGCTTGGGTTACTTTAGTGAAAAAACATTAACTACTTCTGAAACTATTAATAAAATTCCTGAAAGAAGGCGAACTCGAAAACCTGACTTTGTTTCTTCTTTCCATTTACATCCAGGTCCTCAATACTGGATAGCTTTCTATTACTTAACATTGCATCTAATTGGTCCCTACTTTATGATGGATCAGGAGATCATTGTCAGGGGGCGGCGTCAGGGAAATAAAGCATGTTTATTCGTAAAGGGGTGAAAAGATTAATTCAAGATTTGTTAGCTTATTGTTCCTCTTGTTCAAAATAGTCGGCGATCAGGCGATCAGACCAGAAACGACGGAAAGGTACCGGAACATCTCTTTGCGGGAGATGCGTGAAATTATCCAGGAAAGTAAATAAACTACAGAGAATGCCAAAAAACTTTTCTTATTTTTATTAATTTTTCCCATCCATTTTTTTATTAATTTAGAATCAAAATCCATTAAAAACAGAAATTCCATTAAAGCAGAAATTGAAACTTTTGCATTTATTCATAACGTATTTTTTTTACAGAAATTGCAAAACTCATCGTGATGAAAAGAAAATTGAAACTTATTATTCAAGGCCTTGAATATGTTTTCTGGAAATGGATTGTAAAAGGGGGTGAGGGGTAAATGTCAATTCAACCATTTCAAATAGATATTCCTCAGGCTGTACTTCAGGACCTCAAGGAGCGGCTCGCACGAACCCGCTGGCCGGATGAAGTTAAAGGCGCGGGCTGGGACTATGGCACAAACTTAGACTACCTGAAAGGTCTGGTAGATTACTGGCAAAATAAGTACGACTGGCGTGTTCAGGAGGCAGAACTTAATCGATTTAATTAATTCCGTGCCGAAGTTGACGGTATTGGCATCCATTTTATTTACGAGCACGGGAAGGACCCTAATCCGATCCCGATTATCCTTACTCACGGCTGGCCTGATTCGTTCTATCGGTTCCATAAAGTTATCCCGATGTTGATCGACCCTGCAGGATACGGTGGCAATCCGAACAATTCTTTTGATGTAATTGTGCCGTCAATTCCGGGATACGGCTTTTCAGATCGCAAGGCAATGACAGAGGATGCTGTTGCCGATTTGTGGGTAAAGCTCATGACCAAAGTACTCGGATACGAAACATTTGCAGCCGCAGGTGGTGACTACGGCACACTTATTACCAGATCTCTGGCACTTAACTATCCTGACCTGTTAATGCTATCCACCTGACTGATGTCGGATACCCTGACAGCGGTACCGATTTCTCTATCCTGTCTCCGGTAGAACAGGAATTTGCGGGTTTCATTCAAAAGTGGTGGATGGAAGAAGGAGCCTTTAATATGGTCCAATCTACCAGGCCGCAAAGCCTTGCTTACGGTTTGAACGACTCCCCGGTCGGTTTGGCGGCCTGGATATTGAGTTTCATGAACGCAGGGGTTTCTATAGACCTTGAAGAGCGCTTCACCAAAGACGAACTGCTTACCAATATTATGATCTACTGGGTAACCGAGACTATCAATTCCTCTATTCGCATATACTATGAGATGGCTCATGCGATGCCGTCACCAAATCGAGGGCAGCGCAGCAAGGTTCCTGCGGCAGTGGCACACATGCCATTGGATGCTCCATTGCCTCGCGAATGGGCTGAACGCAATGTGAATCTGAAACGTTTTACAGGAATGCCCCGTGGCGGTCATTTTTCTGCGTGGGAAGTGCCTGAATTGTACGCAAAAGATCTGCAGGAATTCTTTGGCGAGTTTCGTAAATAATGGCAGCGTTTGTATCGTACTGAAATGACCGCGCCAGACCAAGGTCTGACTACTTGCATTAGTCTCGAGTATGCTTCTGATGCAGGATACAGGGACAGTAACTCTTTTTTAATTTAACGAAGGAACCGGAAAACTTGACCTGATAGTAGTAGCGTATAAACAGCCCGATAACAGGATTGTGCTCGGGGCAGGCCCTGTAATGAGTTATTACGAATTCTGGCAACGCTCGGGATAAAGGTTGACGGATGAAGAATGGAGAGAGATGCTGGCAAATAATCCTCCTGAAAGACCGGAATGGGTAAATTCTTTTAAGGTGTAAAAAAAATGTTATCTTGGAGCTTATCTTTTCCACTCATTTTTTCTTTTTAGAATCATCACACCCCCGCTTGTAAAGAGTAATTAAAGGGCTTGGTCGGGAATACGATCGAGAGAATTACTGATCCTTAAATACGTGGATTATATTTTTAAGACCCTTAGATTAAATTCTGCAACAGATATATAGATCCAAGCGCTTTTTATAAAGAAACGATTATAAAAATAGCTATTATAAAGTAGCTGTTATAAAAAGTAGCTATTATAATAAAGATTGCTCTGTGCTACTCTGCATTGCAGGGTAAGTCTAAAAGCCAAAAACCAGCAGAGAACCTTTCTTAATTTTTCTGATTGGGGTGATCTTATAAAAGCCGTTGTTTATAGAGGACCGAATCAGGTCGCTGTAGAGGAAGTGGAAGATCCGAAAATAGAACATCCTGCAGATGCAATAGTCAGGCTTACCTCGAGTGGAATATGCGGAAGCGACCTTCATATGTATGAGGGAAGAACGGTTGAAAAACCGGGCAAAGTGCTGGGGCACGAGCCTCTTGGGGTTATAGAAGAGGTAGGAGATGCCGTGTTCTCCTTTAAAAAAGGAGATCGGGTGGTTATTACTTTCAACATCGCCTGCGGACACTGTCTGAACTGTATTCGGGGCTTTACAAGTGCCTGCCTGACCGTTAATCCCGAAAATGCGGGTGGAGCTTTCGGATACGCTAAAATGGGCCCATATAAGGGAGCACAGGCTGAGTTCCTGAGAGTGCCGTTTGCCGACCTGAGCTGCACAAAACTTCCCGGGTCTCCGGTAGATAAATGGGAAGACGATTTTATTATGCTGGCTGATGTCTTTCCCACAGGCTTTTTCGCTACACAGCTTGCCATGGTACAGCCTGGGTTGCCTGTAGCAGTTTTTGGCGCAGGACCTGTAGGTTTGCTCGCAGCCTACTCTGCAATACTTCAGGGAGCAACTCAGGTTTTTGTGGTCGATTATATCCCTGAGAGGCTGGAACTGGCAAAGAGTATTGGTGCCATTCCTATAGATTTCACCCTGAGCGACCCGGTAGCCATGATTGAGGCTTTAAGATCTCAGCACGCAAGAATGGATACGTTGCTGCCAGGAGAGAGGAAGTTGCAGAAAATAGTTTCAGGTGTGAAAAATTTGGTCAGGAGTGCAGGTGCCAGTTTTGAAGTTGCCAGAAGCGACCCGGTAACCATGATAGAGATGTTAAGGACAGGGAATCCGGCAATCGTGCAGTCGCTGCTGCCAGGTGAGGAAAAAATGAAAGGGGTCATGTGCGGTATAGACGCAGTTGGTTATCAGGCAAGGGATAGGCAAGACCCATCAAGAGAGAACCCTACTCAGGTGATAAGCGACCTGGTAAGGTTGATCAACCCAACAGGTCACCTTGGAGTTATCGGAGTTTACACAGCTGACGACCCCGGAGCCTACAATGAACGCGCTAAGAAAGGAGAATACATCCTGCCTTTTGGACAGCTCTGGGAAAAAGGAATGACAGTTGGAACAGGCCAGACTCCGGTGAAAAAACTCCAGCCAATGCTCAGAGACATGATAATCGCCGGAGTAGCAAAGCCCAGCTTTATAATAAGCCATAAGATTTCCATAGATGAAGCTCCTGATGCCTACAGGGAGTTTGCTAATCGTACGGAAGGCTTTACAAAAGTAACAATTCAATTCGCAAAATGAATTTTCAATTTAATTTTTTTTCGGTTTTTTTCTTCCGGTTGATATCAGCTCTGATGATTATGTAGCCATCGTTTTTCTTTTTTTCCAATAATTTAACTCATCTTAACACTATCTTAACTCTTGTTAGCTACTCTAATTCTTATTAATCATTTTATAGTTATATGCAGTTTTTGTGATTTCGAGTGATTTCGAGTGGGTTTAGATGAAAATTGGACGTACCTTTTAAGGGAAACATTAATAACTTTCATTTCTGAAAAAGAGAAATAGTCTTTAATTTGAATATTGAGTTCAGGAGGAAACTACTGCTATGAAGCCTGAAAAACCTGCTCAGAACGCTACTCCTCACCTTCCCGAGGACTATGATGCCCAGATATCCCGGGTTCTCCCTTATTACTCATCCTTTCATCAGGAAACTATCAAGCTCGTCAAATCGCTGCCCTCAAGCCCGAACGTATGGATGGATACCGGATGCGGAACAGGCTCCCTGGTCAATAAGGCGATTGAAGAATTTCTCGACACAAAATTCTTTTTACTCGATCCTTCGAAAGGCATGCTGGATCAAGCAAAGGGAAAATTATTATTTTACCCTGCTGGAAAGGTAGAATTTCTGAAAGCCTCCTCTACTCAGGAATTCTCTCAGGAACTGGAGGAAAAGCCGGACGTTATCACTGCTATACAATGCCATCATTACCTCAGCCGCGAAGGCCGGGCCAGAGCCACTGAAGTGTGTTATAATCTTCTAAAAGAAAGCGGAGTTTACATCACCTTCGAGAACATCAGGCCGCTAACAGAAGAAGGCGTGACCATAGGAAAACGATACTGGGGCAACTTTCAATCAGCGCACGGGAGGAACGAGGAAGAGATAGGGAAACATCTTGAACGTTTTGATACCGAATATTTCCCTATAACTGTTGAGGAACATTTGAAATTGTTGAGAGAAACAGGGTTCAGGACAGTGGAGTTATTCTGGTACTCTTATATGCAGGCTGGTTTTTACTGCATTAAATAATCTGTTCATTTATCATGCAGAGTTCACATGTTTTTTAGCTGAATATAAATCCACTGGCGTAAACCTTGAAATTCGATTTTCATAATTTCACTCGATTTGCGCTCATTATTTGCGCTCATTATTTGCGCTTATCGAGTTATAAACTCGGCTTCAATAAATTGAAGTCATTTCAACCATTTAAGACCTAATATTGCTGCTTTTTCAGTTCAACCGCTAAGCCTTCATATTATAAAGAGACAATTATAATTATGGGATCGCAAGAGTTTCGAACACAGGCATCAAGTCCTGCTGACGAATCTTCTATTCGTGCCCTCTATCAGCAATTGATTGATGGCTGGAATCAGGGCAGCGGCGAGGCTTTCGCAGCACCCTTTGCCGAGAACGCTGATCTCGTGGGATTTGATGGTGCGCACCTCAAAGGACGACAGGAGATCGCTTCCTTTCACCAGCAGCTTTTTGATACCTATGTCAAAGATATTCGTATGGAGGTAAGGTCAGAAGTGTGCGTTTCCTGACTCCAGATGTGGCTATTGTGCATGTAGCCAGCGGGACGGTTATGCCAGGACAGCAGGATCTCGAACCTGAAAGGAATTCTGTCCAGACACTTGTTGCCGCGAAACATAATGGGCAACGGTTCCTTGTTGCGTTTCAGAAAACACTGGCTCAGTTCATAGGTAGACCGGAAATGGGTCAGGAACTGATGGAGGAGCTCAGAAAGAAGTTGTAAGCTTATGGCCTCTTTTCAGCTTTATCCGGCTTTAGCACCTTGCAGTAAGAAGCCTTGATAATTATATGATATACGCAGGAGGACGAATCTGTGAATAAGCACCAGGTGGGAGAAGTTCTCCTGTGGCTTTTCGTCGTCTGGGTCGGCATCCAATTCGGTGCTGGTCTCTACGAAAAACAAATCGTCGTTCCGCAATGGAGCACTGTGCCGCCAGAAGTAGTAGGCGAAGCGTTATCTCACTCGGGTCAGGAAAGCTCAGCGCTTAGATTTTGGGCATTCGTATCGTCTCCTGTTTCTCTGCTCGCGCTTGCGCGAATGCAGTTATAGCGTGGTATGCAGCTGGCAGGAGCCGCAACTGGTGGCTGGCAGCCTCAATCATAATGATAATTTACAGTATCTTTACTTACACCTACTTTGTCCCCAGAATGATCTGGCTGTGGCAGGCCGAGACACTGCCCGCTCCAGAGGTCGAATTCGCAGTGTTCTGGTGGGTGCGTCTTAATTACGTGCGTATGGTAATCGGAGCGTTGGGTGGCTTGCAGCGTTAAAGACATTATCGCTGTCAGGTGAAAGCGACAGCAAGCTTTACACTTGATTCATTCAAACCTTATAATTGCCTGCAATGTGAAAAAAAGTATACCTTATTTCTTTTTTTTGGGTTTATAGTAATCCTTTCTTTTGGGTTATAGTAATTTTACATCCTTTAAATAACTCTTTATAAAAAATTTCGGATAAATATAGAATACACTCTCCCAAATTTGTCGGATTTCTCGAAGTTTTGTAACCTCCGGAATCCTGAAAAAAGAAATGGAAAAAAGAAATGGAAAAAAGAATTGGAAAAAGAATAGACTTAATACGAGGAGTCTCTCTTTTTCGTGCTTCTAGTATTTCTTGTATAATTTGTGCCATTTGTGCCGCGAGATTCGCCTCTTGAATCCCCTCTGGATTCGCCGCCTCTAGAATTGCCTCTGGAATTGCTTCGATTATCGCTTCTGGTCTCCCCTGAATCCTTTGAGCTTTTTCCTCTGGATTTCTGAGCAAGTTCCACGAAGGGTTTGCTTCCTCTTCTTTTGTTTTTGAAGATTTCGATCAGGGCTTCAGCCTGGGCAAATGGCAGAGTTACAAAGGAGAAATGCGGGAAAATTTCTGCATCCCTTACTTTGAGTTCGCTGTCCCCGAGTTCTTCCTGAATGAAATATGACAATTTGTCCGGAGTCATGCCATCGGCTTTACCCATAGCTATAAAGAGCCTGGACTTACCTTTTCTGTCGACATAGGAGCTGGGGCTGGAGATTTCAGTGTACATGCTTTCATCGAACTTGTCTTTGAAGGTGAACTTCAAGAGGGCAGCCAGAATCTTTTCTGCAGGGTATTCTTCAAGGAGCTTTTCGCTCATTTCAAGGCAGTCCCCGTACTCTTCCGTTTTTATTGTCTCTTCAAGTTCGGCTCTTACTCTCGCCCTTTTGGCTTTAATTACATCTTTTATTTCAGGAATGCGGCCTTTCTTCATTTCGGACTTTGAGGTCTTTTTAATATAAGTGAGCCTTCTGAATTCGGTGGATGTGACAAAGGTAATAGCAGTTCCCTGTTTACCTGCCCTTCCTGTCCTCCCTATCCTGTGCACATAGGACTCAGGGTCCTGAGGCAGGGAATAGTTAATAACATGGGTCAGGTCCATAATGTCGATGCCTCTTGCTGCGACATCGGTCGCTGCGAGAATGTTTATCTTCTGCTTCCTGAACTTGTTAAGGATTTTTTCGCGTTCCTGCTGGGAGAGGTCTCCATGCAGGGCATCGGCTAAATAACCCCTGTCGCTCAGTTTCTGGGCAAGCTGGCTGGTGTCGGTCTTTGTCCGGCAGAATACGAGCCCGTAGAATTCGTCCTCAATATCGATAATCCTGCAGAGGGCTTCGAATTTGTCATTTTCCTTAACCTCAAAATAGATCTGTTCGGTCAGGGTTTCTGTAAGTTCCTCTTTCTCAATCGTAATATGCTCGTAGTTCTGCATATGCTTCTTGACAATTCCAAGAATCGGCTTTGGCATTGTGGCTGAGAAGAAAAGCATCCTTTTATCAGGACCTGTTGCCTTTAAGATCTCCTTTATATCATCAATAAAGCCCATGTTCAGCATTTCGTCGGCTTCGTCAAGCACGAAATACGAAATATTTTCGAGATTGAGGCTCTTTCTTTCGAGATGGTCTATGATCCTTCCCGGAGTCCCAACTACAATATCCACGCCGGTTTTCAGCAAGCGAAGCTGCTGGGTCATGGACTGCCCGCCGTATATAGGGGCAATGTGAAGCTTTTTGTCTCCTTTTATGGAGTTAAGCTCTTCTGAAACCTGAATTGCAAGTTCCCTTGTAGGAGTCAGGATTATTGCCTGAACGTGTCCTGATTTCTCAGGAATTTTCTCTATAATGGGGGCTCCGAAGGCGGTTGTTTTTCCTGTTCCTGTCTGAGCCTGCCCTATAATGTCTGATTCTCCTTTCAAAAAAAGCGGAATGACCTTTTCCTGAATCGGGGTTGGTTCTTCGAACCCTTTCTTTTTGAGGGCTTTCAATGTACTGTCCGAGAGCCCAAGTGCCTTAAATTTTGCTAATTTTTCCATGTACTCACTCTAGAATTTACAATTATTTTCTACAGGCTCTGCAGATTGCAGACCTGCTGTTTGCATACTATCTGCCGCAGTCCGACGTTTCCTTTAAGGAAAAGCCCATTTATCAACATCGGTTACACGCTACCAGCTAAAACAGGTAAACACACCGCATAAATGGTTAATCTCCCCGGCACTGCGAAAAGTTGCCTAAAACCAGGGAAATTCAGGATTAGTATGAATAAACTTATACAGCAAAAAATGGCTTTCTTGGATAAGTTCCGGACACTTTTTTGAATTCTTCCCCGTGATACAGGCAAATGAGTAATTAGACCGTGATCTTTTACTCCAGTAGATACACACTACACCCCTTTCCTGTATATAATCCTTTGCTATCTTTCGGGCAGAACTGGCCCGGAAAAGGCTGTAAAAGCCGGGAAATCTATAATCGAAAACCTGTTAATCCAGAAAAATATACATAATTTTCTTTAAATTTATATTTTATATGTATTACTTTTCATGTCAGGGCGTGCTCAGTACCAGCCCTTGAGGTGAAGCTCGTCTGTTAGCATTTCCTTTAAAAGGTTCAATCTGTCTATGGAATTCCGGATCTGCTCAGGCTTGTCCAGCAGTTCTTCGCATCCGGTCTCTTCCTGAATGGTTGTAACTCTCAGGAGTTCGGCAAAATTTACGCATTCATCAAGGAAGCTATTAAACAGCCTGCGGGCCTGTGCAAAATAATCCGAAGTTCTGAAATCCGGTTGAAGGGTTTTTTCATATTCTGCCCTCTGCTTCATCTCGGCAGCCAGGACACGGGTCTCAACATAGTCACCGATATTCAGAAGATTTCCCAGATTCTGCAGGGTTGTCCCGATGTGCTGGATAAAATACGCAACCTCAAAAGCCCACTGTTTGTCATAGTTCGTTCCTGAGCCGTAGTTAAAAGAAGAGGAGTTCATCTGCAAGGGTCATCTCCTGCACTTCTATTTATTCTATTATTACTTCTTCTATGCTATTTCATACTTCCTTTTTACTTCTCTTTAATTTTCCGAAACGATAATTGTGTTATAGCTGGATACTGGACGTTTACCGAGCAGCCTCCTCACCACTTTTCCTCTTTTTTCCCTGCTCTCTCTTCCCGGCCCTGTTCATAATTCGAGTAGCCTTTCGGCTCTTTCAATGATTTGTACGGTTATACTTTAATACTGGTACGCGAACTTTTTCTTTGAATAAGGGGTCAGAACAAAATGGAAACACAATACACTGTCAGGAAAGGCAAACCATTGGATTTGCATAAGATTGTAACCCTTTACAGAACTGTTGCAGCCCGTTCGGGAGGAATTGCACGGGAAGCCGATGAGGTTACGGAAACCTATGTTATGAACTTCATCGAGAAAAGCCTTCAATCAGGTATCATTCTGACAATCGAGGACCCTGAGAATCCTGAAGTTCTCATCGCAGAGGTCCACACTTATAAGCCTGAAATAAAAGTTTTTGCTCATGTCTTCAGTGACCTGACAATTGCAGTTCATCCTGACTATCAGGGAAAAGGGATAGGCAAACTTCTCTTCAGAACCCTCCTGCAGGAAACGGAATCAAAGTATCCCGAGATTATGCGAGTCGAACTTATTGCAAGAGAAAGCAATAAAAGGGCTATCGAATTTTATAAAAAACTAGGCTTTAACATTGAAGGAAGGCTCGAAAACCGGATCTGTGACAAAACCGGAAAGTTGGAGGCTGATATCCCTATGGGCTGGACTCGTCCTTTATGCAGGCTGCAGGTTTAAATCTCTCGAAAATACAAGATAAATTCCTTTAATATTTTTTAACTCTCATACCTTGCTTTATATTTCTTTATGTCAACTATTCTTGATATTCGTCCACTGTTTTTTAAAGCTGGTTTCCAATATGTGTTAAGCAGGATTGAGAGTAGCTTAAGAATCTATCTAGCTAAGGAGACAGATAATGGAAAATAAAAAGAATACTCTGCCGGAGGAAGAAAACTTGGAAAAGGATAAACCGGAAGATGAAGAGGACCTTCTGTATACGCATAAGCCAGAGTCACGTGGCAATGAAATGCGGTGGAACGCCAGTTTATGCAGAAAACCCGGGCGATGATACTGATCGATGCCTGAAATATATTATCATTTTGAACGCATTATTTCGTTTTTCACTTTAATCAGGAGGAGTTTAAGTGTCATTTTTAGATGAAATGTTACCTGAAACTGCGGAAGCTTTCGGACAGATGAGGAACTCTATTTTCAAAGACGGTTTTCTTGATGTCAAAACAAAAGAATTGATCGCCATTGCTTCTTCGGTCCTTATGCGTTGTCAGTACTGTGTCGATGTGCATTCCCGGAGGGCAGTTGCTGCAGGAGCTGCAAAGGAAGAAATTGCCGAAGCAATTGCAGTTGCCACATTCATTGCTGCCGGGTCGCAGATAGGATGGACGAATGCTTATGGTGAAAGCATATACGACAAAATTTTTGAAAAGGATAAAGATGAAGAGGATTCCTGCTGTTGCTGTGAAGAGTAAAAATAAGAAAGTGAAATCTGTCGAATAAATGGCAGCAAGGATGAAAGAACACAAAATTAAGTGTTCTTTTTGTTTCTCTCTAAGAATACCCAGATTATATGATTGAGATATTTAATCTACCCGAATTGAAAAAAAGTTTTTAGAATCAGGGAGAGTATATATCTGACTGTAACCTGTTTAAACCCTGTAAGGCAGTGAAAAGATAGCTTGAAACCTTCTTTTTCTATTATGGCCAATTTCAATCAATTGATCTGATGGATAAGTGATTTTTACTCTAATTTTTTATTTTGCACCTGTGATATAGTCTTCAAAATCCCCGCAAATTCGGAGTTCAGTCTATAAAATCTCCATTTTGAGCTGTTATAGGCTTCAATGATCCCGCAGTTTTTCAAAATTGCCAGGTGGTGGGAAACCAGGTTCTGCCTCTCGTTTAACTTGAATATCAATTCGCAGACGCAGTGATCTCTTTGAGAGAGAAAGTAGGCAATCTTCAATCTTATCGGATGCCCGAGAGCACTGAATATTTCACTGGCTTTTTTGATGTCATTATCCAGAAAATCTATTTCCTGAAGCATTTTCTCTTCCCATTCCTTTTTTTTCTCAGGGTCCGCAGGGCAGCAGTAGCTCATAAATAAAAGAAGTTAAGCTTTCTAAATAAGGATTTTTATATCAATTTTGTTTGATATCAAACATGGTGTTGTTTTACTTTGTTTTTTACTCATAAATTCGGGCTTACTTATACTGATAAATTTTTCCTTATCTTTTCCAGATAATTAGATAAAAAAGGCAGTAGGCTGCAAAAATTTATTCTCTGAGAATAACATCTGATTCAAAAGGTATATATATTTATACACATATGGGTGAAATTAATGTTTCTTCCTTTTAATGGAACAAATATGTGGACTTAAACACTACCCGTCATCCGGTGTAGCTCTGGTTTAATAGATAAAGTATGTCATAAAGCAAGATTCGGTGGTATAAAAAACATGTCGAAACCAAAGTCTGTCTGGGAAGAGTTCTTTGCAGATAAGAGGAGCGGAGGCCACAGGTCTTCTGCTGAAGAGTTCATTTTAAAAGAAGCTAAAGAAAAACTCTTTCATCTGGATGGAGGCGAAAGACTTCTCGACTTTGGCTGCGGAGCCGGAGAGCTCTTGGTTTATTATGCACCGGAATATGAAAGACTTGTAGGAGCCGATTTTTCTGCATCAATGCTTGAAGAGGCAGGCAAAAGGATCATAGAAAAAAAGCATGAGAATATAACTCTAATCCTAGCTGATGATAAAACCGTCTGGGAAAAACTTGATTCCTCCTTTGACCGGATAACCGCAGCCGGAGTAATCCAGTACCTTACAGATGAAGAAGTTGATAATTTTATTGCCAATGCATCAAAGCATCTGAATAAAGGAGGCAAAATAATCCTTTTTGATCTTTTGAACCCTCGATTATATCCATTATGGAAAATAGGATTATTCTCACGAGATTTCGGATGCTGGAACCTTTTTCGTAAAATAGGCTTTGAAGTTTTCACCATTATATCAGCAATCCTGAAAAATCGCCCAAAAGACATTCTCGGGTATACCCATAAGCCCTGTACAATAGAAAATATCGCAAATAAACATGGCTTTGGGATGGAATATGTGCAGTCCATGTATTACGAGTACAAGTACCATGCAATAATATCGTGACCACTGTTTATGTAATCACACAATAATTTTTGTACATTATTTATCCTCCCACTCCCCACATCATCTGTTTCTCCGGACCATTAACTTGCTCGTATTCTTCGTTTATCCATCTATATTGGAGGAATTGACATTTTCCCTCATATCGTTAGCCCCAAAACCTCTGAAAATATTGATCAGGGTACAATTACCCTATTTTTTCAGGATTATTCCAAAACTAACATTGTCCCGAGTAATATTTTCATTGCAAAACTTCAGGAGAATAAGGTCCATGACCGGCTATATTCAACAATTTATGGGACACTGAAACCGCAACTTCTTTTCAGTAACATCACAAAAGGACTTGTATATAAAATTACACGGAGCTCCTGGCTGTCTCCCTGCAGTTTACTCCCGGTTGCAGACACTGTTCTTTATTCTGGAATAAGCAGGTGCACTGGAGGTTTCATAAAATCCTTTGATACTTATAGATTCTGCGAAGCTGCCTCTCTTCCACTTGTTCATTACCAGGGACAGCCAAGGCAAACCGGATCTCTTTACATCTGCAGGCTTATACCAATGGTTAAATGTGCCTATCAAATCTCAATGGATATAAAAACTGATGATGTTCACAGTTTTGTTGAACTTAACAGCCCTGGTTCAAAGCTGGTAATTCAGGAAATAAACAACAGGGTTATACTAAAAAGTTATTTTGAAAGCTCTTCCGGTGATATCGGGTTTGAATCCATATTTCTGGGAAATGCCGCAGAGAAAGTGGATTTTGAAATTGTGTTTGATGGATGCAGTAAGACAAACACCGTCTCCACAAAAGACGGGAAATGTATCACCACTCCTCTTTATACCTTTGAGAGGCAAAGGCTGCCATATGTGGATTTCTCAAATGGGTATCTCAAGTTCACATCTTTTCTTGCCGGAAAAGGAAGATACTTTGATGTAAACATATACAGCATAATCCAGAGAGCAGACCGAAAAGTCATAACTGCAGTTGGAGATAACGAACTTGCTCCTTTCGGGCTTGACGGGCCTCACGTTCGAAAAACGACTGAGCAGGGTATACGCTATCTTAACACTAAAAATAACAGAGGCACGATCTGGTTTGATATAGAGCTTCTTGAACAGTGCAGTGAATCCGACACTGAATACTTACGCAGCCTAATTGTCAATGATTCCTGGGAGGCAGGGGTACACTATTCTAAAGAACTTAACAATTTCCCGATTGAGCAGACTTATAAAATTATGGATGAAGGGTATCAGTATATTTATGAAAAAATCGGGAAAAAACCTACAAGCTGGTGCTCCCTGAGAAACAGGGACAACATTAAACACGCCATTTATGCGTTTGAGAACCTTGGAATGTTCTGGAGAAACGGAAACTCGGGAATTCATGCGGAAAAAGACGTTGGAAACCTGGACGACGATACCTGGAAATGGTGGGAACAGGCGTCAAGGTCAGGTATGGTGTACCCTGGCTTTACGCATGAACTTGACCTGGAACCCGCGATAAAATACTCAATAAGCCGCTCAAAGTTCCGGGACTGGGTGGATAATTACAACTCAAATGGTTTATCCATAGTTTCCTTTTATGAGTATGGTCAAATAAACCGCAATACCCGTGAAGCCAGTTTTGATATCCTTCAATGCACTGAGCATGTCATCAGGTTTAATGTGCATACAAACGGTTCCGATGCCCTTGTAAACGTGAACATAAAGGCTGGAGAAGATACCAGGGTTTATGACAATATTTCAGATCAATCTCTTGATTACAGAATAGAGCAGGATAAATCGATCACATTCCAGGTTAAAGACAACCATACTTATAGTGTGATATCTGGACAGAATTGAGCAGAAAGTAAGAAGTTCTGCAGGTCGACTGTGATTCTGCAGGTATTTTGAGTTCTATCAACATTTCGTTTATTTATGGATAAAACCGCAGATGGTAGAATATCAATGAAAATTGATATGTGACTTTCTGTGTTTTATAAATCAAGATTGTAGAATTGAGTGGAGGAATAAAATGCCTTTCATGAACGAAACACTGCCTGATACTGCTGAAGCATTCGGAAAACTGAGAGATTCTATCTTTGAAGGAGGAGAACTTGACCGCAAGACCAAGGAACTTATAGCCATTGCCTCTTCTGTCCTTATGCGCTGCCAGTACTGTGTTGATGTTCACTCCCAGAGAGCTGTTGCTCACGGGGCAAACAAGAAAGAGATTGCAGAAGCTATTGCTGTTGCCATGTTTATAGCAGGAGGCTCTCAACTCGGCTGGACAAACATCTATGGCGAAAATGTTTATGATCTCATCTTTAGAGAAAAAAAGCCTGAGGAGCCGGAAAAAGATAAATTGGAGAAAGAGAAAGGTTGCTGCTGCGGAAACTGAATAAAGAGTTAAGGTTTTGAATCCGTTTTGTCAGTTAATTTTTCAATTTCTTTTCCTTTTCTGCTTTCTCCTTTTTGCTTCTTTTTCCTTGTCAAGTCTTCTCAGAATCTGAATTTTTCCCTGTTCCTTTCCATGATTTTCACAAGGGAAAGCATCACAGGCACTTCCACAAGCACTCCCACAACGGTTGCGAGTGCAGCCCCGGACTCCATCCCGAATAGAATTAAGGCTACTGCTACTGCCAGTTCGAAGAAATTGCTGGCACCGATAAAGGTTGAAGGAGCAGCTTCTGAATAGGGGATTTTCAGGTATTTTGCTCCTGCATACCCGATCCCGAAAATCAGGTAAGTTTGCAGCACCAGGGGAATTGCAATCAGGAGAATATGCAAGGGATAATTTATGATGTTGCTCCCCTGGAATATAAAAATCAGAACAAGAGTTATCAAAAGTCCTGCAGGAGTGATCCATTGTGTTCTTCGGATGAGTTTGTTTTCAAACCATGTAATGCCTTTTTTCCTTATCACTACCTGCCTTGTCAGCACAGCAAGGCCAAGAGGAATTGCCACATAAAACAGCACCGAAAAGAAGATCGTCATAAGAGGGACCGGAAAATCGGTTGTGACTCCGAGGAGAAACTTTCCCAGCGGGGCGAAAAGGACGAGGATGATAAGGTCATTTACCGAGACCTGAATCAAAGCATAGTTAATATTAGCTCTTGCAAGGTAGGTCCAGACAAGTACCATAGCCGTACAGGGAGCAATCCCGAGCAGGATCATGCCTGCTATATACTGTGCCTGAAGATCGGAAGAAATCAGGGATTCGAAAAGCACGCGCATGAAAAGCCATGCAACAAATGCCATTGTAAAAGGCTTGATTGCCCAGTTTATGACAAGAGTTAGAAGAAGAGGTTTTAGATTTGCTTCAATGTTCAGAATTTCTTCAAAATTAATCTTTAGCATGATAGGATACATCATGATCAGTAGCACGATAGCTACGGGAATTGAAACATTTGCAATCTCGATCTCTCCAAGGGTGTCTGCAAAACCTGGAAAAATATAGCCTATTGCAGTTCCGAGTATAATACAGACTGCAACCCAAATAGAAAGGTATTTACTGAAAAAATCGAGCTCTCTTTCTTCATCGTCCTCAGGCATACTCTTCTCCTTCCTCCCACTCTTCCCCTTCGAACTCTTTGCTTGCAGGGATGACCATCACAGGCTTCGTGGTTTTCCGGAGTACGCTTTCTGCCGTGTTCCCTAGCAGAAGGTCAATTAAATCCCCTTTTCCGCGGGCGGTCAGCATGATCAGTGTGACATCTTCTATACCTGCAATTTTAACAATTTCATCGGATGGGATACCTTCAACAACAAGATACTGGCTCTTTATGCCTGCAAGCCGTTTCTTTACTCTCCTTAGCTTTTCTTTTACTTCTTCTCTCTGTTCGTCCAGCAGGTCCATATCTTTTATATTATCTATCACATGCAGGAAAAGAACCTCTTTTACTACTCCTTTAAATGCTTGAAGCTGTTCTACCGCCTTCATTGACTCTTTTGAAAAATCAAGGGGCACAAGAACCTGTGAGAAAGTTGCCCTGCATGCTTTCTCATAAACTTCTTTTCCTTCTTTCAAAGCGTCATATTTCTCGATCAGCAGTATTTTTTTTGAACTGCGTGATATGTATTCTGTTGTCCTTCCGAGAAATTTCCCTTTTATAAATCCTTTAGTGGTTGCTCCCATTATTATAGCATCAACATCTTTTCGATCAGCAACTTCCGAAATTGTCCTTTTAACGTCTCCTACTATCACCAGGGTTTCGGTTTCAAGTTCAAGTTCCCTGACAAAATCTGTGTAATCCCCAATTCTTTTCTCTGCATTTCTTTCAAACATAGGGGCAAGCCCCTGGCTTTTATGTATGTCCACTACATGTAGAAGGATAACTTTCTTCAAGCCTGCGTTTTTAAGTTCCCCTATGCAGCTAAGCAAATCTTCCGTTTCGATAGTAAAATCAACAGGAACAAGTACGGTTTCAATCAATCCTATGCCCCCTGTTTCAGGTTATGCTGGTAATATTTTTCACCGAGCTGCCCCTTTAAAGCTCTTTTTAATAGTATTCTTCTGTCAGTATAAATAAGGCATACAAACCCTCTGCTCAATGCAAAAGCAGGTAAAAATAATATTATAAAAAAGGCTCAAGAAAACAACTGAAATATTAAAAGAAAAGATAGGATGGAGATTACTCGGATTGCAGAATCTCCATAACTTTTTCAAGAATCTCGGTAACCTCTTCTCCTTTTGGATCTCTATCCTTGGTTTTCTTAACCCCTAATTCAGAAATTATGATCTGGCGGTCAACCTTGAAGCCTGCAAGCTCCATGGTTTTGGTTGCGCAGTTTACTGAGCAGCCGTCAATGGTCAATATCCTGTCAGAAGCTTCGGCAGATTTCATAAGCCCGGGGGCTCTGGCTCCGATGCCTGCAGTACACATAAGGTTTCCTATCCCTTGCTTCTCGAGTTCAATTGCAATTTTGTTTGAGAGCTGTCCGACATTTGCCGCCCCTGCGCAGGGGAAAAGCGCAACATTTGCCGAACCGCATGAACATTTAGTTTCTTCTGTCATTTTTTGTCTCCTTTTCATTTAATAATTAATTCGTTTGTGCCCATTTAACTCGTTTAATGATTCACTTTGACTCATTTGGTGATCCATTTCTTGATATCTTCCACACTTGGGACTTTGCCTGCGACTTTAACATCTCCGTCAATTACAAGAGCAGGGGTAATCATGACCCCGTATTCCAGAATTTTGTCAAAGTCTTCTACTTTGACGATCTCCGCATCCACACCTGTTTCCTTAACGGCTTTTTCTGCAAGTTCTTTCGTCTTATTGCATTTGGCACAACCCGAACCCAGTACTTCGATTCTCATTTTTTCACCTTCTGTTCAACTCTTTCTTTATTTTTCATTATGATATTTTTAGATGTGAGCTTCATACAATCATTTGCGATATTACTTTTTAACTTTAGTTTTATTTGATTCGACTCGGCTTTTTTACATAAACATAGCTCCGAATACATACCCGGAGACGGTTGCAATTAGCACCACCAGGAGAATATATGTCATGCCTTTTTTCACTCCCAGAACCCTGTTGATTACGATCATGCTCGGTAGACTGAGTGCCGGGCCTGCAAGGAGCATTGCAAGGGAAGGGCCTTCTCCCATACCTAGAAGAGTCAGAGCTTTAATGATGGGCACTTCCGTAAGAGTGGAGAAATACATGAGGGCTCCAGCTATCGAAGAAATAAAGTTTGAAGTCAGGGAATTTCCTCCCACAAGAGCTGCTACATACTCTTTTGGAAGGACTACAATCGCAATCCCTGCAAAGAAAACTCCAAGCAGAAGCAGGGGAGTGATCTGTTTTACCAGGAACCAGGTTTCACCCATCCAGCTGTTTAGTTCTTCTTTTGAGAACCATTTGAAAGAGAGGAAAGCCGTAAGTCCTATCATGGGCGCCCAGGCAAGGAGCTGAGTTGTATATTTCCATTCCAGGGAAGACATTATCTCAGGGGCTATAAGGACAACGATTAGCAAAACAAAGAGTCCGACGCTGTGTTTGTGTTCCTCTTCCCCGAAAGTCTTTATGGACTTACGTTCGGTTGCTTTTCTTTCATATGCAAGGGACATTATAACACCTACAAGCACAGACAGAAGGACTGCTGCAAAAGCGCGCGCTGCTCCGAGATCATAGCCCAGGATTTTTGCCGTATAGACGATTGCAAGGATATTGATAGCAGGGGCTGAGAACAAAAATGTGGTTGCAGGACCTATGCCTGCTCCCCTCTTATAAATCCCTGCAAAAAGGGGGAGTACGGTACAGCTGCAGACCGCAAGGAGGCAGCCCGAAACCGCAGCTACCGTATAAGAAACATATTTGGGGGCGTCCGCTCCGAAGAACTTCAGCACAGATTCTTTGGAAAAGAGAGAAGCAATTGCACCAGCCAGAAAAAAAGCAGGCACAAGGCACATGAGCACATGGAGCGCAAGGTACTCCTGCACTGATTGAAGCCCTACTGATATAAGATAAGTGATATAATCAAGAGTCATTTTTCCACCAGGGGTGTTTTCCAGAATTTCCTGTTATTTCAGATATATTTGAAATAACATATATAAAATTTCCTATTTCAAATAAATTTGAAACAAATTTGAGGGTTGTATTCAGGTCTGCAATTGATTTCCTGAAAGGACCGAGTAAAAGTTTTTTTATATATTCCCACAATATTTTAGAACCATGAAAATTAAAGTCGAATCAAGCTGCATATCCAGAAAAAGGTGCTTTCTGTATACTATTCTCCTGTTTATCCTTGCAGGTATTTTTGAAATCGGTGGAGGCTATCTTATGTGGCTATGGTTGCGTGAAGAAAGAGAATTTGTTTTTGCGTTTATTGGGGCAGCAGTCCTGTTTCTATATGGAGTCGTGCCAACTTTCCAGCCTTCATATTTCCACAGAGTATATGCGACTTACGGAGGCATTTTTGTTGTTATGTCCCTTTTATGGGGGTGGATTTTTGATAAAATACCCCCCGATACCTATGATCTGATAGGTGCCCTGATAATTCTCATCGGAGTTTCGATTATCTATTACTGGCCCAGAAAAGAGGAAGCTGCATGATCGATTCCTACGTTATTGACCCGGGAATTTCACTTGCTCTTTTTTTCCTGGCTGCCCTTTTTGAAATCGGAGGCGGATATCTTGTCTGGCTGTGGTTAAGGGAAAATAAGGGAGTAGTATTCGGGCTCCTGGGCGGGCTGATTTTAGCTGTCTATGGAATCATCCCAACCTTTCAACCGGCAAATTTCGGTAGGGTTTATGCCGCATATGGAGGAATTTTTATTGTTTCCTCTTTGATATGGGGTTTTTTTGTTGATAAGAAGAAACCCGACAGGTATGAAGTTATAGGGGCACTGATAGCGCTGGTTGGTGTTTTTGTGATGTTCTATATCCCGCGCTAATGCTGTTGATAGTTTCCTAATTGCTAAAAATGAGCAGCGATAATAAATGCTACATTAAATTTTTTGTTTTTGTTGACCTGTAGGTTGTAGAACAATCAAATCTGAGTTTCAGAAGTTCTTTCTTAGTTTCCTATGGACGTTATTGGTTTTTTGTCCCTTAATTCTGTCTTTGTCTTTTTGTGGATTCACAAAACTATTTATATATTTACGTTTTGCTTAAGGCTACTGAATTACCAGTTAATTTAGAATGAAAAAATGTAGCTTAAAAACAGTTCCGACAGGGAGAATCAGACATGCTTCAGATATTTAAATCAACAGATGCTGGAATGATAGCTCTGGAGCGGATTGAAAGCGGGGCATGGATTAATCTGGTAAATCCCGGTAAAAGCGAAATCTCGTATGTTTCGGAAAACCTCAATATTCCTGTTGAACATATTATAGCTGCTCTTGATGAAGAAGAGCGTGCAAGGATTGAAGTTGACGGAAATTGTACTGTTGTACTGATAGATGCTCCTGTGCCAAATGTTGAAGCTAAGGAAGGTGGAGTATATTATACAGTTCCTCTTGGAATTATTATTACCGATAAGAATATTGTTACTGTTTCTCTCCGAGAGAACCATGTCATAAATAATTTTGTTGAGAGAAAAATAAAGTCTTTTTATACATTTAAAAAAACACGTTTCTTTTTACAGATTCTCTACAATAATTCTAAGTTATATCTTCGATACCTCAGGGACATTGACAAAACAAGTGGCTTAATTGAAAACAGGCTGCATAAATCTCTGAGAAATAAAGAGTTAATTCAGCTCCTCGAACTGGAAAAAAGTCTTGTATATTTTTCTACCTCTCTGAAGAGCAATGAAATGGTCCTCGAAAAAATCCAGAGGTCAAACCCTATTAAGATGTATCCTGAAGATTCCGAACTGCTTGATGATGTTATTATCGAAAATAAGCAGGCAATTGAAATGGCAAATATTTATAGCAACATTTTAAGCGGGACAATGGACGCATACGCATCTGTCATATCCAATAACCTGAACATTGTAATGAAATTCCTGACATCTGTTACCATAGTATTGTCGATTCCAACAATGATCGCAAGCTTTTTCGGGATGAATGTTGATGTCCCATTTGAGAGTAATCCTCATGCTTTTACAATCATTTTCATAATTTCCATGTTTTTTGCGATTATTATAGCACTGACCATGGCTAGAAAAGAAATGTTCTGAAACCTTCTCGATTTCAAGTTCTAATTTTTAATTTCTCCTTTATTAAAAAATTAAACTCCCGACTGCTTGTTCGGGTCTCTTCAGAGCTTTTTTGTCCCAAATTTTTTATTTTCCTGCAGATTTCCGTACCTCTTTTGTTATCTCTTTCATCATCTCTCCCACAAGTGTTGCTTTTTCGCAATGGGATGCCTCTTTGGGGCTACAGTTTATGAGTATACTCATTAGCCTGTCCGCAGTTCTGTAAAATTTCATGTCCTCGATTCTCACCAGAAGGGTGGATAAACTTTCACTAAATTCCCTGCATTTTTCATGGTCACAGACTGCCTGTTCATGCAGCCGGCTCACGCATTCTAATTCTTTAATGACTTCAGGTGGGAGCTTTTCGGCCATATAATCCGCCCTACCAGGTTGCCTTTCACTTATTCACTACTAAGCTTCATTTAAAACGTGTATGCATATTTACAGTGTTCCATTACATCCTCTATGAAAGCAGCGTAAAAGTTATCAGGAACTGTAACTTTTTCTCGGTTTTCTATCGCTCTTGCTTCGAGGTCTTCCTGGCAGGCATAAATTCTGCACCCCGGCAGTTCCTGTATACCGGAAAACAGGTGATAAACCCCATCGCTTGCAAGGTAGAGTCTGGCATTTCCGGAGTGAGCAGCCAGTTTAAGGCACAGTTCCGATCGCGGGCTGAAAGGAGGCTTTGTAAGCAGGAACACATCATATTCTTCTCGCATACTGTTACCTCTGTTTAAAATAAGATAACACAGTCCGAGCTTTCCATCGCTTCGAGAAAGTCTTTTTCATCGACAAGTTCCATGGTCTCTATCAGGGTTTCCCCAAAGAGGCCCCTCTCAATCAGCGAGGGTTCATGCACAAGTACATTTAACTCTCCATACGAGTAGAGAATATCTGAAAGGTTTGGTACTCCAAGCTTATTGCTGTCCTGGCCTGCAGCTACAAGATAAACTCCATCTCCATAAAGGCCGAGGACCACATGCATTTTGTTAAGGCTTACTGCAGCTGCATTCAATGCTCCGAAGGCTTTTTCACTGCCGTATGGGGCAGTATCCAGCAGATAGAAAACTGATTTCATTGGTCTGAACCCGTTTCGACAAGCTAATCTTAATTTGTCTTTAAAGTGAGATTACTCTATCGCTTTTACTCAGCATTTCCGAAAGTTCATAGAGACTGGAAATTTTTATTCCGGGGGTGTAGTCTCTACAGTTACTTCCGTTCTCGGTCTCCTCTTCTGCAGTGTAACCTCTTGAAGCAGCACACCGCGCACAGGCTCTTATCACAGCTCCTTTCTCCGCAAGCCCGGCAAAAAGTTCGCCTGTGTTTGTAAAAAATGATGGATTCTGACCTTTTTTAGGTATATGAACTGCGTCCAGGTACAGGAATATATTCACATGACATTGTTTAAGCGCACTTTCGGCAAGCTTGCAGGCAATCTCAGCGTATTCGGAAATATAAGGGCCGTCAGTGAGCACTATGGTTAATGTCTTCAAAGGCTCCTCCGGTTAAAGTGAAATCTCTTCAAGTAATTGCAGAATAGTCATAGTTCAGGCACCTTTACTCATATATACGCACTCAAAACCTGCAGGTGTTCGAGGTTGGTTGTATATCCCGGTTCTTTAAGAGATGTGCATTTGTCCAGGGTAGTTTCCCCTCCCATGAGCTTTATTGCAAATGTGTAACAGCTCTGTTCGCTGCATTTCCCGCAGTTGGTCTGAGGCAGGTATTTATAAATCTCCATGGGTTCGACCCTTACCTTTTCCCTGGGAGCCGGAGCAACGCCTTTTGCTATAGCTTCATTGATCGTGCTCTTCAAGTTTTCAAGCCTGCTTCTGGCTTCTTCCTCATTTTTGATCATGGTCATGGTAACTTTTCCGGTGCCGTATATGGTAGTGATGACCTCGTTTTGCTGTATCATAAGAGCACCTATTCCATCAGAGTACCTGCTTCTCGAGAAAATTGGTTCCAGAACTTTAAGCACCCCTCCGAGAGGCGGAGCCATGTTTGCAATTGTCCTGAACTTTGAAGAGTCCGCTATGCAGGGCAAAAGCTGCCTTACTTCTGTAACCTCGACAGGTCTGGCCTGTGAGAGGTCTGCACCCTTCCCCTGCTCTTTTTCCTCTTTACCTTTAAGGAAATTCCTGCCATATTCGGTCAAGCTTGCAGTCCCTTCATTTAGCTCTATCAGGCCTGCTTGCTGCAGGACTTTAAGATGGAAGTCGAGCATGGCTTTTCCGGCTGTAGCTCCTATTTCCTCAACTGTTCTATCGCCATTAGCAAGGAAGTTCATAATCTTCCTTCGGGTAGCATTGGACATAGCATTATTTACCAGCTTTATCTCATTTGGGTTTCCGGACATTTCCAACACCTGTAAGAATCCTAAAATTTAACCCCACACTTTTTTCCTGATGCTCGTTAGCTATCAGGCAGATTTTTTCTAAAAAATGAAATCCGATTTCTCTTATTAATTATGGAACTGACTTCTTAAAAACCCGAAAGCCCGATATCAAAAAAGATTGATACGAAAAATCTTAATGGTTAGTTTCTGGGGAAAGAAGATGGATTCACGGCTGTTTAAGCCAGAGGGTAGTTTGAGCCAAAGGCAGTCGAAATGGAAAAAATAGGGAGGATGAGGGTTTAACCTGAACCTCTTTCATTTAATTAAATTTTTGTTTATAAAGTGAACCTGATAATAAAGCTTTTTTCAGAAAACCCCTGTATCATAGGCACATTCTCCATGGATTGAGATATCCAGACCTGCAAGTTCTTCTTCATCCGAAACCTTGACAGGGGTTATTATGTCTATCAAAATCAGCATGACATAAGTAAATACAAATGCGTAGATTGAAGTAATCACAACAACCACGAGTTCTTTGATAAAGAATGCAGTGCCACCGTAAAGCAGCCCGTCAGTGCCTGCAGGATTTATAGCCGTAGATGCAAAGACTCCAAGGAGAATTGTTCCGGTCACGCCTCCGATTCCATGAACCCCCCAGACGTCAAGGGCATCATCCCATTCCATTCTGTTTTTGATATGAACCGCAAGATAGCAGGTAATAGCTCCGATGATACCCATCAATGCAGCAACGGGCATACTAACAAGACCTGCTGCAGGAGTAACTGTTGCAAGACCGGCAACTGCTCCTGTCATGAACCCTACAAATTTTGGTTTTGTTTCTTTTAACCATTCTATTATCATCCAGGTAATAGCTGCAAAAGAAGCTGCAATATCACTGTTCAGGAATGCAAGTGCCGTAATTCCGTCCACATTTAGTTCACTGCCAGCGTTAAAACCGTACCAGCCAAACCAGAGGAGTGCAGTTCCTATAGCCATTAAGGGGATGCTATTTGGCTTTGAATCTTTATATTTCCTTGAGCCCACGTAAAAGACCGAGGCAAGGGCTGCAGCTCCTGCTGTCGCGTGAACAACTATTCCGCCTGCAAAGTCAAGAACTCCCATTTCTGCAAGCAGACCACCTCCCCAGACCATATGGGCAAAAGGATAGTAAACAAAGAGTTGCCAGACGACCAGGAAGATAAGATAAGCCTTAAAAGTAACCCTGTTTGCGAATGCTCCTGTAATAAGGGCCGGAGTAATGATTGCAAACATCATTTGATAAGCTACGAAAACAAGTTCCGGGAATCCTCCGTTTTTAAATGGAGTAAGCGGAGTGATCCCATGCAAGAACATCTTGTCCAGGTCTCCTATAATTGCGCCTTCTCCCCCACTGAAGCATAGAGAATACCCGACAAAAAACCACAAAATAGTTGTTATTCCCAGAGAAACAAAACTCTGCATCATAATTCCTAATATATTTCTCTTACAGGCAAGCCCTCCGTAAAAGAATGCCAGACCAGGAGTCATAAGCATTACAAGACTTGTCGCAAGCAGCATAAAGCCTGTTGAACCAGTGTTTAACATTTTTTCATCCCATCTTTTTTATATAATAACTCGGAAACCTCATACACGCCTCCTCTTTCCTAGTTACTTTTATTTAACTCTTTCCAGTCCTTTGATTCATAACTTAATCTCAAGACAGATTTTTCTGGCAAAGATGGTTAAGAGATAGAGATATATCGATACAGAAAAAGCGGAAATGGACAGAAAAAAATACTCGAAAAAACCAGTAGTAGGAAAACTTGTTTGCTTAAGTTAAACGAAGACCTTTATTCTTTTTACTAAATTTTTTATTAGAAAGTTCAAACAAAATTTTATACTTTTAAAGTCTCTGGCTTTGTCCTCGCTTTTCTTCAATCACCTGTTTTCAGAGAAAGTAAGCTGAAGACTATTTTAAAGAGAAAAGCAAGAAATATGGAGGCAAGGATTTATCCTCCCTCCCTTTACCTGATCAAATAAACCTGCTGAAAAGAAATCTGTTTTTAAGGAAATTCGTTTTTAAGGAAATTTGTTTTTAAGGAAATTTGTTTTTAAAGGATTTTTTCGTTTAGAGAAATACGTTTTTAAACCCTTTACTGCGAATAAAAAATACATTTTTTGTAGGTTTTAAGAATTTTATCAGTGAATCGCATCGTATGCACATTCCCCGTGCATAGACATATCCAGACCTGCAAGTTCTTCTTCGTCCGAAACTTTGACTGGTGTTATTATGTTTATAAGCATCAGCATAATGTAGGTAAACACAAATGCATATATCGAAGCGCCTACAACAACCACGAGTTCTTTGATAAAGAATGCAGTACCACCGTAAAGCAGTCCGTTAGCTCCCACCGGGTTTATGGCAGTTGAGGCAAAGATTCCAAGGAAAATTGTCCCTGTTACTCCTCCGATTCCGTGAACTCCCCATACATCCAGGGCATCATCCCATTCCATCCTGTTTTTAATATGCACTGCAGAGTAGCATACAATAGCTCCGATAATACCCATTAATGCAGCCACATGCATGGAAACAAGACCTGCTGCAGGGGTAATGGTTGCAAGACCGGCAACTGCTCCTGTCATAAGCCCTACAAACTTCGGTTTTGTTTCTCTTAACCATTCTATTATCATCCAGGTAATAGCCGCAAAAGAAGCTGCAATATCGCTGTTCAGAAATGCAAGTGCTGTGATCCCGTCTACATTTAGTTCACTGCCAGCATTAAACCCGTACCAGCCAAACCAGAGAAGTGCAGTTCCTATAGCCATTAAGGGAATGTTGTTTGGCTTTGAATCTTTATATTTCCTTGAGCCCACGTAAAAGACCGAGGCAAGGGCTGCAAATCCGGCCGTTGCATGAACCACGATTCCGCCTGCAAAGTCAATGACCCCCATACTTGCAAGCAGGCCGCCTCCCCAGACCATGTGGACAAAAGGATAGTAAACAAAAAGCTGCCAGATGACAAGGAAAATAATGTAAGCCTTAAAAGTGATTCTGTTTGCAAATGCTCCCGTAATAAGGGCCGGAGTAATGATTGCAAACATCATTTGATAAGCTACGAAGACGAGTTCCGGGAACCCCGCGCTCCCAAACATATCAGTCGGGGTAATCCCATTCAAAAACATTTTGTCCAGGTTTCCCAGGATTGCACCTTCTCCTCCACTGAAGCACAGAGAATATCCCACGCAAAACCATAAAATAGTCGTCAGCCCGAGAGAAACAAAACTTTGCATCATAATTCCTAAAATGTTTCTCTTACAGGCAAGCCCTCCGTAAAAGAATGCCAGACCAGGAGTCATAAGCATTACAAGACTTGTCGCAAGCAGCATAAAGCCTGTTGAACCAGTATTTAACATCTTTTCATCCCATCTTTTTTATATGATAAACTAGGAAGCCTCAAATCTCTTACCTCCTTCCTACTTTATTCTACTTAATATTTTCTACTTTTTCAAATAAAAATAAAAGTATTAAAATAAATCTCAAAGAATGGATGGTTAAGAATGGGTTGAAAATTGTTAAAAATAAGGGAAAATACGGGATAAAGAGAGAAAAAAACAAAAATAGAAATTCCTGTTAAAACTCGGAAAAATAGAACTGATTCTTTTTTGTCCATGAAACTGAACCAAAAATTAGAAAGGTACAGGTGGGTTAACCTGTACTTAAATTGTATGACTCAAATGTTATATGCAGCTTCACCGTGCTGTGTTTTGTCAAGTCCTATGTTTTCTTCACTCTCACTGACTTTGAGCCCTATAGTTTTGTGGAGCACAAACCCGATAGCCAGTGTACAAACACTTGCATAGACAAGTGTGGCAATGACGCCTTCTATCTGGAGCATCAGCTGTTCGTAGTTGCCGAGCAGGAGACCAGTGGATCCTACACTTGCAAACACTCCTGTTATGATTGCACCTGTTATCCCGCCTACTCCATGGACTCCGAAAGCATCAAGGGAGTCGTCATAACCGAATCTTCCTTTGAGCATTACGGCCTGGTAGCAGATAAAGCTTGTAATCGCCCCAATTGGAATTGCTGCCATTGGGGTAACAAAACCTGCAGCCGGTGTTATTGCAACAAGCCCTGCCAGGACGCCGGTCGCAAACCCGAGGGCAGTAGGGCGCCCCAGATGGATCCATTCAAGGGACATCCAGACAAACCCTGCAGCTGCTGGAGCTACGAGTGTTGTAATGAAAGCGAGGGCTGCGATCTCATTTGCAGCAAGGGAGGATCCAGCATTGAACCCGAACCATCCGAACCAGAGAAGCCCGGTTCCGAGGAGAGTGAGGGTAACATTATGCGGCTTTATGGAATCTACCCCGTATCCTCTTCTCTTTCCGAGGAAGGTCAGAATTGCAAGGGAAGAAATACCCGATGTTATATGGACGACAGTGCCTCCTGCAAAGTCAAGGGCTTCTCCTGTCAGAAATCCGCCGCCCCAGACCCAGTGGCAGACGGGTGCGTAGACAATCAGTCCCCAGAGTGCAATGAATGCAATATATGATTTGAATTTAACACGCCCGACTATAGCTCCCGATATCAGGGCAGGAGTAATTATTGCAAACATTCCCTGAAATGCAACAAATGCGTATGTTGGAATTGTTCCTGTTACCGAGTAAGGATCAATTCCCCGCAGAAATAGATGTTCAAGGCTGCCCACAAATCCGTTACCTTCTCCAAAGGCAAGAGAGTAACCTATTATAACCCATTCGAGAGCCATTACTCCCATTGCAACAAATGAGTGCATCATGCTGCTAAGAACGTTCTTACGTTGAACAAGCCCTCCATAAAATAGTGCAAGCCCGGGGAGCATTAATAATACCAGTGCTGATGAAATCAACACCCATACGGTATCTGCTGCTACAATAGCCATTCTTATCCACCTCAAACAGCAACAGATCCGCTTTCGTCCGTACGAATCCTTATGACGTTCTCAAGAGGGAGCACGAATATCTTACCGCTTCCGATACCACCGTCACTGCCTTTTGCTCCTCTCTTTATTGCTTCAATCGTTGGCTGCAGGAATTCATCGTTTACTGCAATTTCGAGCTTGATTTTTTCAAGCAGGTCTGCCTCAAACTCCATTGCTCTGTAGATTTCCAGATGTCCTTTTTGCGCACCATAACCAGAAACAGATGAGGCTGTCAATCTATTAACTTCCACTTTCTGAAGCTCTCGTTTGACCGCATCCAGTCTTTCCGGCCTTATTATAGCAATTACGTACTTCATCGCGACCACCAACAGGTATCCTCTATCCTATTTGATAGTATTTAATCCTATCCAAATTGATGGAAATTATTTATATTGTTTTTTATATTGTTTGAATATAAACCTGTCAAATTGTTCGAATTAAATCTGGTCAAAGCGAGTTAGAAATAAATTATCTTCTTACCATGCCTACCATAAGAGAGCTTATATTCCCTGAAATCAAATTCAGAGGTATGTTTGGAGAAATCGGAAGCATAAGAAACAAGGCAGATGAAACTTCCCTGCAAATTCTCTCCCTTTTCAGGGAAAGCATAAGCGAAATCCTTCTGAACGGACCTGAATCCGTATCAGCATATTTCAGCCCGGACTATTCACATTATATCGTAGTACATGCCCCTCTGAATTTCCTGTTCCCTGAAAAAAGGGAAGAATGGAATCTGCGTTTTTGCAGGGATGCAGGAGTTTCCGTTGTAGAACTGGTAACAGCCGAAATCGGCAGTGCTTATGTGCGGGGCTTGATGGCGGTTAATGGCTCAAAGGTTTATGCTATCCTTCCTTTTACCTCAATAGACGCGGAAAAGTCAAAAAAGGCGGAATTTCCTGAAGACCGCATGGCCCGCGTAAGGGCTCAGGTACTCCCTACCGTGCTCCCGGGAGTAAAAGGAGAGATTCTTCTTGATATCGGCAGTGGCTTCGGAAGCCTTACAATGGAACTTGCAAAAAATAATCCGGATTCACAGGTTTACGGCATTGATCTCCACGATTCGCTCACAGGCCAGGCACAGATGAATGCGGAAGTTCTCGGGGTGCCTAATGTGGAGTTCAGGACCGGAAGCGTCTATGCCCTGCCTTTTGAGAGAAACTCTGTGAATGCTGCCACCTGCTTTTTCATGCTCCACCACCTTGAAGATATTAAGTTCGCGCTTTTTGAGATTAAAAGAGTGCTGAAAAACGGAGGGTCGTTAACTGCAGTTGAGCCGCTGGCGCATCAACACCATCACGGACCTCAACTCTCAGAAACCGAATGGATAGAGCTTTTTGAGGATGTGGGTTTTAGTGTTAAAACGGAAAATCTGGAAGGAGCAGTTGTTCTGAAAGCCGTAAAAAGAGAATAATATTGAGAAAAATAATCTCAAAAATGGATCGAAAGACTGTCAGGCACATAAATATGGCTCTTGTTTATCTTTCAACCCCTCTTCACACTTCTTGATTTCTATCACATTCTCGCTGCTGCTCTGTGAACATAAATAAACGGGTAAAAAACCTATTTTTTAGAGAGTGCATCTTGTTTACTCAATTGTTCTGGAACCTATAGGAATAGACAGTTTTCTTTCGATTACGGTTATGATCAAACGAAAACCATGTTGTTATTTCCTTTATCGTTCACAGTTTGTACCATGGATATGTCTTACTTTATACTTTAGCTCTGTTCATAATATCTTCATTCTTTTGTACAAACTGTTTATATATCCCACAGCAAGCTTTATTCACTTCTTTTGTGCAAATGTATGAATCACTTTTATAGAAGGAACACTTCGATTTGTATTCACAGCTTGTGTCAAATAGATTCATTTTTTCATAAACTGCATTAAAAAAATTCATAGGTAACTATACTCTTTTTATATATTAATACCATTCCCCACGTATCTGCTCATAGTTTATAGCATTGGATTTTTTTCCTGGCATGGCAGGTGTAATCCCTGGAAAGGTCTACCTGAAACGGGAACAGAATATTAAAAACAGTCTGGATGCTTGAAGATCGAAAGTTTGTAGGCGGATCCCCTCTCCATTATCATCCTGCTTCAGTAATTTTTGCTCAAGGAGATAATGTTACTTCCTGATTGGAATAGGTACTGCTGATTTCTCTGACCAGTACTTAACCTACCTTCACCTAAGTTTGTGGTTACCTTTCATGAACTTGCCGGCGCGACCGTTATTGTAATGACAGAGATCAGTACAGGTATAAATAGAAAAAAGTTCGTTTTCATGTTTTTTCTTCTCATCCCGGGAATGTTTGCATTATTACCAGGAGTAAAACGATACATATCAGCCCGGTTTCAACCATGAATCCCTCCACGCAGGTTACTCGAAGACCGAGTTTTCTCCCGAATAGGGCAATATTTGTCGGAAGAGCTGTCTTTACATAACCAATCCCAAGGTGCAGTACCCTTGCAATGAAGAGCATTTCAAGACATTGAAGAACGGTTATCTGTTCCATTACAACTATTGTGCTAGCCGCCGAAAGAACGGCAATCTGACTCAAAAAGCTTGCTGCAAACACAATAATTGCAGCATCCGGCAGTTGAAGGGTTTTCATGAATGGTTGAAGAACCTCTGCTGAGTACTCTGCCAGGCCCAGATTAAGAATGATGATGAATAAAAATGTCGTTGGAACCAGTACAAGGGCAACTTTTCCAAACTCACAGAAGCTTTTCCTGAGTATGGATACTGCTCTGGCTAAGCATCCGGTTTCCTTTTCCTTCTCCTCTGAAATGGACAGTCCGGTATCATTTCCATATTCCGGAGCTTTTTTGAAAAGAACTCTTCTACCTATAAATACTCCAGTAACTGCAATACCGGTGAAAACCAGAAGTTCTAATAAAAGAAGCATCAGTCCAATCTCATAGCCAAGTACTGAAAGTGCAACGGGTGCCTGAAAAAATATTGCACTATGAAGCCCTTTTGGTAATTGAGCGATCAAAACTGTCACAATGACGTCCCGCTCTCCAAGAATCCGCTTATGAAAGAAAGAAGAGAGCATACCCATTCCTGACCAGGAATTTAAAAAAAAGAAGGTAAGTACAGAAGAGCATGTTTTTGGAAGGTGGGCCATTTCTGTAATGGATGCCATAGGAATGCTGGTGTATTCGAGATACCGGGTTGCCCTCAGGAGATTTGATAGAAAAAAACCGATAAATATCATAGGGAGCATGATCGAGAAAAGCTTCAGAACTTCGGAAAAAATTAGTGAATAATCCATACCTGCTCCTCCAGAGTAGCATTGCAGTCTTAATTTAGTCAGTCTTAACTTAAAGAATATATGGAAATTTGAAACTCTCAATTCTCACTGACCGCCCTGCAGGCGACTTTATGGATTCCTCCTCTTAACTGAACCTCGCCAATCCGGCACTCCTGTTTGACCATTGAGCACCTCTCTTTATATGGACATCCTTCATCTGTGGTTTGAGATACTTCCGGATTGTGGTATTCTATCTTTTCGCCACAAAAGAGTGAGGCATTAATGAGTTCCTGTGTGTAGGGGTGCAGAGGGTTCTGAATCAAGTCATCCGTCGGCCCCTCCTCAACAATTCTGCCCCTGAGCATCACCGCAGTCCGGTCACACATCCATTGTACAATTTCAATGTCATGAGAGATGAGAACACAGGGTATTGGATGTTCTTTCTGTATATTTTTTATCAATGTGAGAATTTGTGCCTGTACTGAGAGATCAAGGTTTGATGTGGGTTCATCTGCCACGATCAGTGCCGGGTTGAGGCTGATGGCACGGGCAATCACTATCCTCTGAATTTCCCCGCCGCTTACCTCATGAGGGTAGCGGTTAAGGATCTCTTCACGTATATTCATACTCCGAATAATCTCCTGTACGGTATCTTCGATCAAATCTCTCTTCCCGGAGAGCAGCAGCCCTTCTACAAGGGAATCCCCAATTCGCATCCTCGGGTTGAGAGAAGACCTCGGATCTTGAAATATCATCTGCAGATTTGGCCAGTATCTCTGTAACTCTGCTCCCTTGAGATTTGTGACATCGAGATCGCCGATTTTTACTCTTCCTCCTGTTGGCTCTAACAGGCGCACAAGCATCTTACCCAGGGTTGTCTTTCCGCACCCGCTCTCTCCCACAAGCCCGAAAATTTCATCACTCCTGATCGAAAAGCTCACGTCCCGTACGGCATGTACTTCTGTCTTATTTAAAAAAAAACCGCTGGTGTAGGTCTTGGACAGGTGTTCAACTGCAAGCATAGTGGCACCGAACTCCTCTATTCTCTTCACGCATGTCAGGATGATGCGTTGCACACTTCTCTTTTGCATATGGACACCGGGGATGGAAACGGCATCCGGTTGGGAGTTGTATCAAACTTGGACTCATTCCTGGTATCGAGGACATTCCCTTTGATGGCATTGAAGACATCAAACCCTGTGTGTATGGGTGCCTGGGGTCGTCGAGCATGTCCTGTGCAGGCCCCCTCTCAATAATTTCACCTGCATACATCACCGCAAGATTTTCACAGATCCGTGCCGCACCGATGTCGTGGGTTATCAGCAGAAGAGAACGTTCCGCAGTGATGCTATCTATCAGTTTCACGGTTTTGTTCCTGAGAATCGTGTCCAGCCCGGTAGTCGGTTCGTCTGCGATGAGGAGGTCCGGGTTTTGTGCAATACCCATCGAGATCAAAACCCGCCTGTTCATCCCCCCTGAGAGCTGGTGTGGGTATCGGTCCGATACATGAGGATAAAGTCCAACTGAGTTAAGGAGATCGAAAACCTTCCTGTAGAGTTGTCTTTTATCCTGAGAACCTCCATTTGGATGTATTGCTTTTTGAACCTGGCCTTTAATCTTCATAAGAGGGTCAAGGGAGGAGATATGCTGGGGGATTAGCCCGATTTCTCCACCCCTTATCTTCACCATGTGATCCTTACCTGTCCTGAGAAGGTCTCGATTGTGAAAAACAATCTCCCCGGATACCAGTGCATTCTGCGGGAGAAGCTTCAGTATGGTCTGGGCAAGCACGGACTTTCCGCATCCGGATTCCCCTATAATAGCCATTCTTTCCTTTTCCTTCAGGTCAAAATCAAGACCGTTCACCGCCCTGACAGGACCATTCCCAGTGATAAAGGTCGTATTCAGCTTTCTGATACGCAGAATGGGCTCTCTGCCTGTTTCACCTGTAAAATCATGCGATAAGGTATCCACATTCTCTCCTCCTTTTATTGAAAGTCAGCCTTTTCCACCCTCACCGGATCAATTCTCTCTTTCAGCCAGTCACCGAGGCAGTTGAATGAGAGAACTGTAATTACGATACACAATCCCGGAAAGATCATTGTCTGCGGTGCGGTCTCCATGAAAGCGATACTTCCCTGAATCATCGCCCCCCACTCCGGAGTTGGAGGCTGGGCTCCGAGTCCGAGGAAACTCAGGCCTGTGATATGAAGAATTGCGGACCCGACATCAAGTGTGGCAAGGGCGAATATCGGGGAGAGTACGTTTGGGAGTACGTGTCTCCTGATGATGTAATATGAGTTTCCCCCCATGAGCCGGGCTCCTTTGACAAAATCCTTTTCTTTTACCTGGAGAACAGACCCACGGATAATTCGTGCATAACTTACCCACCACATCACCGAGAGTGCGAGCACGATGTTGAAGAGCGAAGCTCCGAATAATCCGACAAGTGCTATGGAAAGGATCGTCCCCGGAAACGCCAGGAAGAGATCCACAGTACGCATAATGGTCTGATCAACAATACCTCCAAAAAATCCGGCAGTCAATCCTATGAAGGTGCCAAGTACAACACCGACGGCAACCACGGAAAGGGCGGTTACCAGCGAGGTTTGTGTTCCGTGGATTACCCGGCTAAGAATATCCCGGCCGTGATGGTCTGTTCCAAACGGATGTTCCATATCCGGTTTTGCAAGCCGGTTGTTAAGGTCTACAGAATTCGGATCATGGGGAGCTACTGAACCGGGAAAGATAGCCATAATCACAAAGGTGAGGAGGATTATGCAGCTGATGATCACCCCTGTACTCATATGTGGGAACTTGATCTGGAGGGAATGACCGGTCTGTCCTTGACGGCTGCTCTGTCCTTTTCCATACAAATTGTTACTCATGAATGTTCCCTCCAGGTTTCATCCTCGGATCGATGTACACGTACAGAATATCAACGAGAATATTGACGATAACAAATATCAAAGCGATAAGGAGCACAAATCCTGCAATGACAGGATAGTCCCTGCTCATTACCGATGCCAGAAGAAAGTTCCCTATTCCCGGCCATCCGAAGATTTGCTCAATGATAGCTGTGCCGCCGAGGAGCGTTCCGATATCCAGCCCTGCCTGGGTGACAACAGGTACAGAAGCGTTTCGAAATGCATGCCTCACCACAACCTCTCTCTCACTCAGACCTTTTGCATAGGCTTCAAAGACATAGTCTTCGGAGAGGACATCGAGCATGCTTTCCCGTGTTATCCTCAAAATTCGTGATATCTGGAGGAACCCGAGTGCAAGTGTCGGAAGGATAAGGTGCTGTATCCCGCCATATCCGAATGAAGGGAGGATGTCCAGATGGATTGAGAATACGAGGATGAGCAGCAGTGCAAGCCAGAAGGACGGTATTGAGGTCCCCATTGACGCGATGAAGTTGCCGAATTTGTCAACCGGTGAATGTGGCCTCATGGCTGACAGTACACCAATGCTGATACCCGCTACCAGTGCAAGTGCCATCGCTGTCATAGTAAGGATGAATGTCGCCGGAAAACGGGCAGTGAATTCTTCCAGAACCGGATCACCTGTCCTGAGGGATATACCAAGGCTTCCAGAGAACAGGTTTGTCATCCAGGCAGCGTACTGTTTTAAAAAAGGCTGTTCAAGCCCGTGATTATTCATAAAAAGTAAAACAGCTTCTCTTGTCGGCTCGTTTCCTGTCTCCTGTGTTAGAATAATCTCGGCCGGGTTTCCCGGTGCGAAGTACATTATCGAAAATGAGAGGATTGATGCAAGAAAGATCGTTATAAGAGCCCAGGGTATCCTTCTTGCTAATAAGATGGGTATGTCTCCGGCCATGATCCTCCTCTTAAGGCTCAATACTAACCGTGCTCAGGTCGAGACCATAGATTGAGGCAGGGAACGTGAAGCCTTTCACAGATTTTTTATATGCAGCGATTTTCTCTATATCATAAAGCGGCATACAGGCATATTTCTCCTGAATACACAGGTATGCGGCGCTATAATCTTCATCTGCACCTGTAGCTATGGCTTTTTCGATCAGCTGGTCAAGCTCTGCATCGTGGTAAGATGCCGGCCATGACCCCCAGGTAGAGTGATATTTTCCGGTAAGTGGTCCTTCGGGCAGACTTGGGACTCCCGAGCTGTGGTGAAGATACATGTCATAGTTGCCCTTTTTACGTTCTTCACCTGCTGCACCGCTTTCAAGAACAAGGATCTTGACTTCGACGCCGATTTTCTTCATCTCACTCTGGATATAGACAGCAATCGAGTCGGAATTTGCTTCACCCTGGGGAACGATATAGGTAAGTGTCAGCTTCTTTCCGTCTTTTTCCCGAATTCCGTCGGCTCCGGCAACTACCCATCCTGCCTGGTCAAGGAGGTTCTTTGCCTTCTCCGGGTCATAGGTATATTCTGTCCCTGCAAGGCTGCTGGCCCACGGGTATGTCGGGGATACGACCGAGTATGCAGGTTCTGCGGCGCTGGCAAGGAGTTCCTTAACCATCTTATCCCGGTCAAACCCAAGGTTAATCGCTTCCCGGAGACGGATGTCACTCAATGGTCCCTCGTTACAGTTCAGTTCCACAACCTGATATCTTCCGTAGGACTGCTTCTCGACGATGATATCCGGATCGCTCATCATCTGGGGGATCTGCTCATATGGGACAGTTGAATGGTGGTCCGCCACCCCAATGATATCCACATCACCTGCACGCAATGCCGATACACTGGCATAGCTATCAGGAATTACCCGGTACGATATCCGGTCAATTAGCATTCCTTCACCTGAGGCCGGATCATGTCTCACAAATTCTGCACTCTGTGCCTTTACATAGTTCTCAACCTCGAACTTCCCAGTTCCAATGAAGGATACGATCTCTCCATCGTTACTCCAGGAAGGTTCGACTGATGTTGGTGCGATAACCTGGCTGGTCGACTCCGATGAGAGCGATTTGATGAAAGCTCCATATGGTTCTTTCAGAGTGACCTGTATTGTATGTTCATCAACCTCACTCACATTGGATATCTTTAAGAATGCAATATCGTTCTTCCTTGGCCCCTGACTGCACCAGGTCAGGAACCATGCAGCAGAACTCGCGTTCCATTGCGTCCCGTCGTGGAACTCTATCCCCTTATTGAGGTTGAATATATAGGTCAATTCGTCATCAGACTCGTTCCATGAACTGACAAGATGGCCGGGAATCGGTTTTCCATTGGCATTGATGTCCAGGAAGACATCATAGACATTCATCTTCATCTCTACTCTTGAATCAAAATCTGCGGGTCCGGCAACGATAAGTGTCTGAACGTTGTCATCGGTCTGGGCGCTCTTTCCTACGCATCCAGAAGCGGTAATTATACATCCGACAAGGAAGCAGAGTGCCAGCAGTTTCAGCGGTGTAAAACTTTTTCTCTTCATTTTCAATCCTCTTTCGGTTTTTCAGCTGTGTAGCAGAACTGGCCGTGCCCATGTGAAATTCTATATGGGTAGGGCAGACGCTGGCGTTTAAGGGCCTCAATCCTGTGCATGGGTTCAGCGAGAACATTAGAGTATCCGGCAGATTTCAGGAGGTCTACAATGACTCCGGGTTTTACACCGCCATTGTATGGAAGGTTTACAGCCTGTCTCCCGTTTCCAAGAGTGCGCCATGGATTTCTCCTCTCTGAGAGGAGTATCCAGAGGTTCAGAACCTGTTTCTGGATCGAAACTTTCCGGTCGTCGCGGGGTTCGTGAAGGAAAAAACATAGCTTCCCTCCTGGCCGCAATACCCTCATCCATTCACGTACTGCAATATCCGGATGCGGAAGTGTCCAGAGAACCGCCCTGTTGACTATGGCATCAAAAGAGTTGTTTTCAAAACCTAGATTTTCGGCATCATCCTGATGAAAAGCAATTGGTAATCCCTTCTCTCTTGCCTTGGCGGATGCACGGGTGATCATCTTCTCCGAGAGATCAATTCCCACAACCCCGTACCCCATATCGGCGAGTATCAGTGAGAGAAAACCTGTCCCTGAACCAATATCAAGAATTTTTTCGGCATTACCCAGTTTTGACCTGAGGAGCACCTTCCATGCTTCTTCCTCCTCTTTGCTGGCGGCATAATGCCCCGGAGATTTATCGAATGTTTGGGAGCGGTAGTTCCAGAAATCTCTGATTACCTGTTTGTCTTCGTTCATCTTCACCCTCCAGAGGTTAAGGGCAGCTTCAGCTGCAAGCTGAACCCGGCCGTACAGTATATTCAATATCCTTTCCGGGCCTCAATTGCTCACTTAAAACATGTCATCTCTTAATTATGCAAAATTTTCAATCAGGTCTTTTTTACAACATCGAGTCTATTCTCTACAATCCCTTTGTAGTTCCCCTCTATCCCGATTCTTTGTTCTGTAACGATTCTTCTACTTATCATACGATCGATACTGTTACTCTTATGATAATGAGAACCGGGATTTCAGGCAGGATCTCATGGTCAGATGCGGTCTCCTTTGCAGCTTTACCCTATGATTCTTCATCTCTCTGTTGAGATTTTATCACTCATATTTACATCATATTTTTAGTGTGAATTACTTTGAGTTTCGTATTATTATTTGTTATATTATTGACTTGATAACGTTTATAGTATAAGTTATTATTGATTTGATCTTACTAGTTGTTATTGATATTTTTAAATGTATTAAACAGGTGTCTCAAATTAGTTTTTTAAATCCTGATCTAATCAGTCAATCGTCCGAAACACTTCACAATAAAGAGTTTATAGAGACAGCGACCAATTTGATGTAATTAATAAATTACAGAAATCGGAAAAAATCAATGGCTGCTAAAATCAATGAAAAAAGGATAGATAAAAAAGAAGATAGGTAAAAAGTAGGTTTTTAAACTTAAATTCTGATTTAACACTTCTTCTTTTTAGTTTTTTGTTCTTAAAAGAATCTAATGCTCTTGAATCTCAACTCTACTGTCACAGTCTACTGTACAGTTCGGGAGCTCAAAAAACAATCATATCCGATGCCCTGAGTCTGACCATGCATTCATCTCCGGTCCCTATTTTTAATGAGTCAAAGACATGGTTTGCAACCTCTACCTTCAGGACGTCCTCACTTTCTTTGAGTATAAGGGACATGATCCTGCTGGTGCCTTTATTCACCACATTCATAATCACTCCGTCGAAGAGGTTTTTCCTGTCTTCCTGGCGGATAACATGCATGTTTTTCCTGTCCACAAGCTCGATGTTCTCAGGCCTGATGCCCCAGCTAACTTTGTCTCCTGCTTTGCGTTCGATATAGGGGGCGGTAATCTCCGTTCCAAGGGACCACAGGAAGGTGCACTCGGCTCCGTTCCCGTGCCTTTCTACCACGGCATTATCAAAGAGGTTTGAGAAGCCCACAAGTTCGGCCACATAGCGGGTTTTCGGGTGGTAGAATATATCCTCTGGGGAACCTATCTGCTGCACTATGCCGTCTTCAAAGACTGCCATCCGGTCTGCCATAGTAAAGGCCTCGACAGGGTCATGGGTAATGAAAATTACAGGAATTCCGAGCCTTTTCTGGATATCCCTCAGTTCTTTTCTTAATTTCAGGCGGACTACGGTATCCAGGGATGAAAAAGGCTCGTCAAGGAGTAAAACTTCCGGATTGGGGGCAAGGGCTCTGGCAAGTGCGACTTTCTGTTTCTGGCCACCTGAAAGTTCGTCAGGATAGGCAAATTCAAGTTCTTCTATCCCTACAAGACTTAGCATCTCGTTTACTCTATCCGTTTTTTCAACGGAGCTCATACTTTTTAACCCGAACTCGATGTTCTGGCGCACGTTCATATGCGGGAAGAGAGCGTTTTCCTGGAACATGTACCCGATTTTTCTTTTCTGAGGGGGGAGGTTTACTTTTTTCCTGCTATCAAAGTAAACGGTACTGTTTATTTTTATAGTGCCTGCATCAGGTTTCTCAAGCCCTGCAATGCAGCGGAGAGCTGTGGTTTTTCCTGAGCCGGAACAGCCGAACAGGACCACAAAATCGGAATCGGCATCAAAACTGCAGTTCATTGAAAAGCTGGGGGTTTCCCCTTTCTTTTTCCTGTTTTTTCTTCCGTAGAATTCCTTTTCAATGTCAACTTCAACAGTCATTCCTTACTCTCACCTTTTTTCATCGTTCTCCCAGTTTGCTGGTGGCTGCAATCGTTATGAGTGACATGACAACCAGGATACTCACAAGCAGGTTCGCAAGTTCGTTATTTCCTGACTGGTATGCTCCGTAAATGGAAAGAGGCATGGTGCTGGTCTTTCCCTGGATATTCCCTGCGACCATGAGGGTCGCTCCGAACTCTCCTACAGCCCTTGCAAAACTCAGGACGCAGCCTGCAATAATGCCTTTCTTTGCAAGGGGCAGGGTTATGAAGAGCGCAGTTTCGAGTTCATTTCTCCCGAGAATGCGGGCAGCTTCCTCAATATTCCTGTCTACTGCCCCGATAGCTGAGGTGGTGGTCTTTACCATCAGGGGCAAAGAGACTACAAAGGCTGCAATGGCTGCTGCCTGCCAGGTAAAGAGGATCCCGCTTCCTGTAATTCTGGTGAAGATGCTTCCTATAGCTCCGTTTTTTCCAAGCAGGATAACAAGGATATACCCGGTTACAGTCGGGGGAAGAACCATAGGCATGGTAATCATAACATCAGCTAACCATTTACCGGGAAACTCCCTTTTTGCCAGTATATAAGCAATTAAAATCCCCAGCACCGTCACAAAGAGGGTTGCAATGACGGAAATCTTGAGAGTCAGTAGAAGTGGTGTCGCGATTATTTGAAAGATCTCCATCAAATCCCTCTTTTTATACTGTTTTTCAGGTTCTGAGTATTTTATGCTGCGCTGAAGCCATATTCTGCCAGGATCTCCTGTCCTCTGGTTCCGGTTACGAAATCAACGAATTCCTGCGCTTCTTCCTTATTTGCTGATTCGCTTACCACTGCTATGGGGTAGGAGATCGATTCGTTAACAGGAACCGTGTACGTTATTTCATACAGGTCTTTACGGCCGCTTTCGGCATCTGTCATGTATACGAAGCCCGCATCGACTTCTCCCGTCTCCACATAAGTGAGTACCTGTTTTACATTTTCTGCAAGGATCATTTTGCCTTCAAGTTCATCCCAGACCCCGACGTCTTCCATTGCCTGTTTGGTATATTTTCCCACAGGTGCAATTTCAGGGTCTCCTATTGCGATTTTTTCAATGCTGCCTGCAGTCAGGTCTTCCAGGGATTTGGGACTTTCAGAGCCATTTTTATCAGGGACCACCATTACGAGAGTATTTGCTGCAAAGTCCTTCCTTGAATCGTTTTCAATCAAGCTCTTCTCATAGAGTAGTTCCATATCGCTCTCTGAAGCCGAAGCAAACACATTAACAGGCGCCCCGGACTCAATTTGCATCCTCAGGGTCCCCGAACCTGCAAAATTGAGTTCCACATTTGTGTCCGGATACTCGGCTTCAAATTCGTGTGTAATGTCAGTAAAAGCCTCGGTCAGGCTTGCTGCAGCTGAAACAGTGATGGTGGTCTGTTCTTCTGCTCCGGGGGAGGCTGCAATCAGGGCAAGTACGGCAAGGCAGAGAATCGCTGCAAGGGCAGGAAGTATCAGTTTTTTTGATTTACTGTCGCTCACTGCGCTCCCTCTACGCATTCGTCTTTTGCTTTCTCGCCTGCATATACAGCCGGTTCTACCTGTACTGGTGCAGTGAAAGTATCAGTAGCTTCAAGGATGGTGTTGGTGATCCTGTCCAGAAGTTCCATAGCTCCCCTATATCCGATAGTAAGGATGCGTTGTGCGCCTACTCTATCGTGGATTGGCAGGCCAACCCTTACAAGCGGGATATCATGGGCTTTTGCAATGTATCTACCGTTTGAGTTTCCTATCAGGATTTCGGGGCTGCATTCGCTGACCGCGTCGTTGAGGCTGTCAAAATCAATTCCGTCCAGAACCACAGGTTCCAGTTCCGGTCTGATCTCTCCAAAGATTTGTTTTATTTTCTTTTCAAAGTCTCGGCTTTTGCTTCCGGTTGCTATAAGCACCGGGTTCATCCCCAGTTCCAGCATGAAGGTAGTCAGGCTAAATACAGTGTCCGGGTCTCCGTAGACTGCTGTCTTTACACCGTAAAGGTACTTGTGCACGTCCACCATAGCATCGAGGAGCCTTCCCCTTTCTTTCTGATATTTCTCAGGGATGGGGCAGCCAAGGATGCGGACCAGTTCCGTAAAGAAAAGGTCGGTGTTTGAGAGCCCTATGGGTATGGGTACATTGTGTCCTGGAACTCCGTGGGAAGCTTCAAGGTATTTCACAGCCAGGTTCGTGCTGACAACACCCAGACCGAGGCTTGCCCTGCTGCTGGGCATATCTGCAATCTCGGAAAGTGGAGTGCCTCCAGCTGCTATTTTTGGAAGTTCTTCTCTCAGGGGTGCATCAAAGGTCTCGGAAATGTCTGAAAGGAAGATGTAATCCCCTGCAGTTTCTGCAAGGATTTCTTTCAGTTCCCTCACATCAGCCGGGGAAACACTCTCTACCGGGATAAGGTTGAGTTTGCCATTTGAAGCTTCTATCACATCAGGTGCTTCCTCCATGTCAGGATTTTTTGCTTCCCTTGCGTTTTCCTTTGCCTTTTCTTTTTCCAGGATTTCCGTATACCTCATAATTTCCATGTTTTCCATGTAATCCATGATCTCCATGATCTCGCCGTCTTCCGTGCTTTTCGGTTTTTCCGGACCTTCCGGCTTTTCCGCAAACTTCCTGACAACGGCATCAAGGGCTTTTATATAGCCGCTTACATGGCTTTCCCCATAGCTGGGGGTGGAAACTGGAATGATTATGATATCTTTTTCGAGATCGTCTCCGATCCCTTCCTCTTCTTTGAATTCCCTGATAATTGCAGGAACATCATCTCCGATTGTTTCGGCAAGGCAGGTGGTTGCAACGCCTATTACCTTCGGTTTGTACCTGTTGATGACGTTCTTGAGCCCTTTTTTCATGTTTTCCTTACCACCGTAGACAGCTCCTTTTTCGCTCAGGGAGCTTGATGCAATGTCCACAGGTTCCCTGAAGTGATGGGCAAGGTGCAGGCGCATGTAAGTGCTGCATCCCTGGGAGCCGTGGTAGAGGACCATAGTATTTTCAATCCCTTTAAAGGCAAGGGCACTTCCCATGGGCTGGCACATAACGCAGGGGTTCACGGTTGCATAATTTCTTTTAGTCATCTTACTGCCTCCTCATACCTCACTCTCAACTGCAGCATCCGACCCGGAGTGTAAAAACTCCGGTTTCAGGGCTATACCTTTACACTTCTTTGCGTGTGGTTTTTCGGAAATCTTTTCTTCGACGGTAGCTTTTTCCTGTCCCAACTCTACCGTGGCTTTTTCCGACTCCAGAGACTCGGGTTTAAGGGTCCTCTGCCTGACCGCTTTCCAGACAGGGCTGTTGATCGAAGCATCAACTTCCTTTGCGAAGTTTACAAAACCGTCAAAACCTTCAAACTCCACCACTCTGTCGTGGTTGAAGTCGCAGAAAGCAACTCCCAGCTTGTATGCGATAAATCTCTCTTTAACGCCTGCAACCATCAGGTCAGCTTTCTGTTTCACGAGCAGGTCTGCAAGTTCCAGGGGGTTTGCATCGTCCACAATGACTGTCCCGTCCCGGACTGAATAACTGATCTGCTCGTAGTCTTCCTTTTTCCCGGTCTGGGTTCCGATAATGACTACTTCCATGCCGAGTTCCGCAAAACCTTTGATAAGCGTGAGGGCTTTTGCAGGTCCGCCCATGTAGATAGCAGCCTTTTTCCCTTTTACACTCTCTCTGACCCGGGAAATTTCAGGCATTATCCGGTTAGTTTCGGCTTCAAGGATTTCTTCTGCTATCTTTTTCATCTCTTCTGAGCCAAAGTATTCCGCAGTCTTCAGAAGGGCAATGGAAATATCTTCGATTCCGAAGAAACTTATGGTTTGATATGGAATCCCGAACTCTTTCTGCATCCATTTTGCAAGGTAGGTCATTGACCCGCTGCACTGGACAAGATTAAGATCTGCTTCCGCTGCTCTTGAGATGGATTCGGTAGTCGAATCTCCTGTCATGGAGACTATGACTTCGATCCCCATCTGTTCAAAGAGAGGTTTGATGAGCCAGACGTCCCCTGCTACGTTGAAGTCTCCCAGGATGTTGATCTTCGGCCTGTTGACTTCAGTGCCTATTCCGGGCTTTTTTTCTTCTTCCGGTCTTTTGATAAGCTGCTTTAAGGCATCACAGGCAGCCTTGTATCCGTCGGACTTGTTGCCTTTGAAGCCTTCGGATTTTACAGGGATTACCGGGATACTGTGCTTCTTGCTTGCTGTCTTGCATACCGATTCCAGGTCGTCTCCGATAATTCCCACAATGCATGTGGAATACACGAAAACGACAGGAGGGCGGTAGATGCCTACCAGCTCATCGATCGCGTTTGAGAGTTTTTTCTCTCCTCCGAAGACAACATCGACCTCCTTCATGTCCGTACTGAAACTGCTGCGGTTCGTTTCGACCCCGCTGGACTTTGCACCTCTTATGTCCCAGGTATAGCCTGCACAGCCTATAGGGCCGTGGACCAGGTGGACTGCGTCGGTTACAGGGTTCAAGACAACTCTTGCTCCCGAGTATACACATGCCCGCTGGCTGATGGCTCCTGCAAGGGAGGTGTTGTCGCAGGCAAGGGGAATTACCTGTTCCTTTTCCTGCTTTCTGGTGATGTACGGTTGCCTTTCTTCGAGAGTATCCACTATCCCGGTTAGTTCTTTCATCTCTTTCACTCCCCTCTGCTTCTGTTTTCAGATTTGCAGCGGCGGTTTTCCACTTTTTCCCATTTTTTAATTTATCAGTTTGTTACTGTCAGTTTTCTATCATCTCTGAGATTTGTTCAGATCAATATCTTTATATGCAGACTCCTTACTGGATGGTTTCAAGCAGCCAGTCCGGTGCGTCTCTGTCTTTCCTGTCGAGCAGGGTGTTTCCTATGCGCTCCACCAGTCGTGCAGCTCCGGCGTACCCCATGATTGGGAAGTAGTGCAGATTTGCCCGGTCCATGATCGGGAAGCCTACCCTCACAAGGGGCACATCCTCTGCCCTTGATATGAATTTCCCATATGTGTTGCCGATAAGGAGGTCCACGGGCTTTCGCTTGATGATCTGGTGGAGCATGAAGAGGTCCCCTCCCGAAATAATATCGGCGTCCGGGTACTCGGAACCTATGAGTCCTTCTACTTCTTTTTCAAATTCAGAGCTCTGAGTGCCGGTAAGCACTACACTCGGTTCCATGCCCATTTCCAGTACAAGGCTCGTAAGCCCTAAAATTATGTCCGGGTCCCCATAGATGGCAACCTTTTTCGCATGGTAATGCGGGTGGGCATCGGTCATCATATCTACAAGCCTGCCGCGTTCATCCTCGAGTTCAGGAGGAATAGCTACATTGGCAAGCTTTGCTGCGTTCATTATGAAACGGTCGGTGTTCCTTATCCCTATCGGGGTAGGTCCTATCTTTGCCGGAACCTTATACCTGCTTTCAAGGTAGCTAGCTGCAGAGCCTCCTGCCATCCTGCAGAGGGCTATCGTCCCGACAGAGTTTGCGGAATCCTCTATATCTCCGATCGGAGTCCCGCCTTTCGGGTACATACCAGGCTCTCCGTTAAGTGGAGCATCAAAGACATCGGTCGTGTCCGGGAAGACAATGTTAGGGATTCCCATGATTGAGAGTATGCGCTTCATTTCCCGGATGTCTCCTGGTTCCACAAAACCGGGGATAAGGTTGAGTTTTCCGTTTGGCTTGGTCTTTTTGGCAAAAGTGGTCACAAAAGACTTTACCATGTTGTCATAGCCGGTTATGTGGGTGCCCACGTAGCTTGGAGTGGAAGCCGCACAGATCTTGATTGAAGGGTCTATGAGTTCCTCTGCCCTTACATCTTCAATGATGACTCCTACGTCGTCTCCTATGGTTTCTGCCACGCAGGTGGTGTGGATGGCAATTACTTCGGGCCTGTAGATTGCAGTCAGGTTTCCAAGGGCTTCCTTGAGGTTTGCCGCTCCTCCGAAAACTGCGGTCCCTTCCGAGAAACTGCTGGTCGTTGCAACGGGGTTTTCGCGGTAGTGCCTGCTCAGGCACATACGCAGGTACGAAAGGCAGCCCTGTGAACCGTGGCTGTGTGGCATGCAGTTGTGGACACCAAGGGCTGCATAGACTGCGCCTATTGGCTGGCAAATTTTTGCAGGGTTAATGGTTACTGCTTCTCTGGTTACTTCTTCACATGGAGTATAGTCTAACATTTTTTATCCCTCCTTACTCTGCTACTTCTCCTTTCCATGGCGGGCGTACGAACCTCCAGGTGGGGCTGTGAAGCGCCATGTCTATGTCCTTTGCAAAGTTCACGACTCCGGAAAAACCGGTGTACCGTCCGCTGTAGTCGTAGGAGTGGATCTGCCTTGAGGGGATCCCATGCTTCTGGGCCCAGTATTTGTCCTTTATTCCGGAACAAAAGATGTCGGGTTTCAGGGCTTTTACAAGAGCTTCGGTCTCATGGTGGTTCAGGTCATCAATGACAACTGTCCCGTTCCTCATTTCGGGGAAAAGTCCTTCGTAATCCATAAGTCCGATTTTCTTTTTCAGCTCTTCAATCCTTTCCGGGCTGACTGCAGGTTCTATGCTTTCGTCCCTTTCGTAGTGTACATCCTCCAGAATTGAGCCAAGAGCTCTTTCAGCGATTTGGGGAATAATATGCCTGCCTTCGTAGTCGTCTCTATGGGCGAACTGGTAGCCTGCAACAATTACTTTCATGCCGAGTTCTTCAAAGAGATTTATATAGTGATGACTCCTGGAGCCTCCTGCATAAATAAAGGCGGTTTTTCCCTGGAGTTTTTTCCTGTACCTTTCGATTTCGTCCGCATATTTCGCCTTTTCTTCAGCAACGGTTTCTTCGGTTTTCCTGGTAAGTTCCGGGTCGTCGAAGAACTCTGCCATTTTCCGCAGGGATTTTTCAGTACCTTTCGTGCCTATATAATTGACTTTCAGCCAGGGAATCCCGTATTTTTCTTCCATCATACGGTTAGTGTAGTTGATGGAACGGTGGCATAGGAGAATGCTGAGCTTTGCTCTGTGGGCCTGGGATATCTTGTGGAATGACCCGTCCCCGGTTAAACTTGAGACAATTCTGTATCCTATTTTTTCAAGGATTGGCTTGATTTCCCAGAGGTCTCCTCCTATATTGTACTCTCCGAATATGTTTATGTCAAAGGGGGTGGGGCTCTTGATTTCCTCGGTCCCGATCAGGTGTTCCATCAGGGAGTTGCTTGCAATGTGGTGGCCTGCCGATTGGCTGACTCCCCTGTATCCTTCGCAGCGGGCGGGGATTATTTTGATCCCATGCTCTTTTTCGGCTTCTCTTGCAACAGATTCGATATCGTCTCCGATAAGCCCTACAGGGCAGGTTGCACAGATGCTGATAGCTCCTGGGTTGAAGATTTTCACAACCTCATCAATGGCTTTTTTGAGCTTCTTCTCTCCCCCAAAGACGATATCGGTTTCCTTCATGTCCGTGCATACGCAGTAATTCATGAAGTTGTCTTCGCCTTCTTCTGCCTTTGCAAAGTTTCGCCTGGTGCCCCATGTGAAGTAAGCACAACCTATGGGGCCGTGGACCAGGTGGACCATATCCTTGATAGGCCCGAAGACCACACCCTTGGTACCTGCAAAGGCACAGCCGCGGTTTGTGAGGATGCCAGGAATTACCTTATCGTCGGCTTCAATATGCTGTTCTGTGGAACAGTCCCTGACAACTATGTGTTTTCTCCTGTTCCTTGCAGCTTTTTCCGGGAGCACTTTCAGCATGTCATCAACAAGCTGCTGTTTGTCTTCAATTCCTGGATCTATTTCCGCTCCCATTCTTACATCAACTCCTTGTTAACGGTCGCTTCTCCGCTTTCTCCGGTCCGGATGCGGACTGCTTCAGTAATATTTGACACGAAAATCTTTCCGTCTCCCGGATTTCCGGTCTGGTTTACCTCGATAATTTTCTGGACCACTTCGTTTACGTTTTCGTCGTCCACAACAATGGTGAACATACGTTTTGGAATGAAACGAATACAGGTCTCTGCTTCTTTTTCAGGTTCCGGCAGTGGCGGGTTAAATTCAAAGCAGAGCCCTCTTTGCTTACCGCGGCCCATAACCCTTCTTACGGTAAAGGAGGGAAAGCCACATTCAAGGAGAACATCCTTGGTTTTCTGGACTTTGTTCATCCTGATTATTGCCGTAATCTCTTTCACGGAATTTTCCTCCGAAAATCCGGCTTAAAGTCCGGTCTTCCCGGTCCTTATGGTGTAGGCTTCTTCAATCGGGTTTACGAAGATCCTTCCGTCTCCGTACTTTCCGGTCCTGGCTGCTTCCATTATGGTCTGTATGACTCTGTCCTTGTGTTCGTCTTCAACAACCATCAGGAGCATGGTCTTCTGCAGCTCGTCATAGTGCACGTCTGCAATGTGAATCCCTTTCTGCTTCCCTCGTCCGAAGACTTCCATTTTTGTAAGGGAAATGCAGCCCTCTTTTTCAAGGCTTTCGACAACCTTTGACTCCATTCCAGGTCTTATGATTGCACGTATCATTTGCATCGTTTTCATCTCCTCTTTCTATCCAGCAGTCTATTATCAGTATTACAGCTCAACAATTCCGAACTCTACCATCATGGCTTCTAACTCTTCCATGGGGAGTGGAGTCGGAACCACGAGCTTGGTGTTGTTCTGGACGTTGTTGGCGAGAGTCAGGTACTCCTTGGCCTGGTTGGATTCGGGGTCAAAGTCGATTACGGTCTTTCTGTTGATTTCCGCCCTCTGGACGATGTTGTCTCTGGGTACGAAGTGGATTAACTGGCTTCCCAGTTTCTTTGCGAATGCTTCGAGGAGTTCACGTTCTCCGTCTACATTCCTGCTGTTACAGATAATACCTCCAAGGCGGGCTCCACCTTTGGCAAACTTGGCAAGTCCTTTACAGATGTTGTTTGCTGCATAGATGGCCATCAGTTCTCCACTGGCCACAATGTAGATTTCCTTGGCTTTTCCTTCGCGGATAGGCATGGCAAAACCTCCGCACACGACGTCACCAAGCACGTCATAGAATACATAATCGAGATCTTCGGTGTATGCTCCCAGGTTCTCGAGAAGTCCGATGGAAGTGATGATGCCTCGGCCCGCACATCCTACACCCGGTTCGGGACCTCCGGATTCCACACATTTGATGTTGCCAAAGCCTGGCTGTACGACGACGTCAAGGTTGACTCCTTCGTCGCCTTCACTTCTGAGAGTGTCAAGTACGGTCTTCTGGTTCAGGCCGCCGAGCAGCATTCTGGTAGAGTCTGCTTTCGGGTCGCACCCTACAAGAAGAATATTGTTTCCCATAGTCGCAAGGGCCGCAGTAAGATTCTGCGTGGTAGTGGATTTTCCTATACCGCCCTTTCCGTAGATTGCTATCTGTCTCATGTTTTACCTTGCTCCTTATTTGCTTTCTAGTCGGCTACCGGAAGCCGGTAACCGTTGTACTATCTAATAGTATTTATAGTTTTTTATTTACTTAAAACCAGCATCTATTGGCATTTTTGTTTTTGCGGTTTAAAGAAATTATTTAGTAATTTTTTGTGAAATTCATGATTATGTCATTTTACCGGAAACCGGCAACCGATGTATCATTAAATATTATTTAAGTTTTTCTATAATCTGGGTATTTTCTATTGTTTATCTTTATTATTTCTGTTTTCAGGAAAGGATTAATAAACGATTTCTAAGTAAATTGCAGAGGAAAAAATAAACAACAGGAAGACCCTTTCATGATTCCAGAAGCCTCTTATGACATCATAGTGGTTGGCGCAGGTCCTGCAGGTTCCACTGCCGCCCTGTATGCTGCAAGGAATGGAGCCTCTGTCCTTCTCCTTGACAAAAAAAGGGAAATCGGAAGCCCTATTCAATGTGCGGGTTTTCTCCCGGATGCCTCGGAGGTTAAGGCTCTTTTGCCTGAGGCTGACCTGCCTGAGGCACTGAGAGATTATCCTGACTCCTGTGTGCTGCAGTCAATTAAGACCCAGCGCATTATTCCTCCAAACTGCAGTGCAAAGGAATTTGCTGTAAAAGGGTTTGTCCTTGACCGGCGCAGGTATGACCAATTCCTTGCAGGGCAGGCGGCAGAGACAGGAGCCGAACTTATGATAAAAACGCGCGTTACAAAAATCGAGGGTACGACTGTTGAGACTTCAGGAATTTTCGGGAAACACATGATCAGGGCTAAAGCGATCATCGGAGCTGACGGTCCAAACTCCCTGGTTGCTAAATCAAAAGGTCTTGCCCTCAAACAGGAAGCAAAGGAGACCTCTGTTGCCATCGAGTACCAGGTAAGGAATGTCGATATCGACCCTGAAGCCCTTGAGATGTATTTCGGAAAAGACTATGTCCCGGGTGGTTATGCATGGATCTTTCCCGAAGGTGAGGACAGGGCAAACGTAGGGATCGGGATTCGGAGCGGGATAGCTGAAAAAGGAGTTTCTGCAAAAGAGTACCTGCACCGTTTTATGCAGACCCATCCCATGGCAAGTTCAAAATTGAAAAATGCCGTTATAATGAATGTCATTGCAGGCATTATCCCTGTAAACGGAGCTCCTGCAAACACTGCAACCGCAGATTCTCTTATTGTAGGGGACGCAGCCGGACATATCATCGCAACAAATGGAGGGGGAATTCCCCCTGCCATGATTGCGGGAAAAATTGCAGGGGAAACTGCAGCCGAATTTGTGGCTGGAAAGTGCAGGCTCGAAGAGTATGACAGGCGCTGGAGAGCTCAGTTCGGGCCAGCACTTGAAACTTCGGTACATGCAAGGCAGATAATGGACGGCATTATGAAATCCGATTCCCTCATGAATGCAGCTTTCAAGTTTATTTCCCCTGAGCAGATGAAAGTCATGCAGTGCGGAAAACTTCCCGGACCTGTAAAACTCGGGCTTCAGGCTCTGAGCCGCGGGAAAAAATAAATACTCGGTTCTGGCAATCAGGCAAAATCGACCTGTCAGAGAACCTTTCCAGACCTTTTTTTGCTTTTTAACCTTTTTTTTCCTCTTTTTTCACTTTTTCTTCTTCTTCTTCTTCTTCCATTCTCTCTTGTGCCTCAGGTGATATTTCTTTTCACTCGCTCGAATTTTCCGCTGCCTTAATCTTCCTTAGTTCGGTTTCAGCGTCCTCTTTATTGTACTTTGCTTCCGGGTAGTTCGGTCTTATCTCAAGCGCTTTGTCAAAAGAGGCAATGGCTTCATCATATCTCTTCATGACCACAAATTCAAGCCCTCTGAGGTTCCAGGCTCCTGCAAAGTCAGGCTTTAACTCCAGAACCTTATCGAAGTACTCAATTTTCTTTTCCGGATCAGTTTCTGCTACTGCAAGTCCGTACCATTCCTCTACGGTCTTTCCCTCGATTTTCTTTTTGAACAGTTTGTCCAGAAACGCCAATGGCATCACTTCCCATTGAATATATGCATGGTCGATAGAAATATGTAGTGATGCCTGTTGTTCTCCCTGTTTGAAAAAAGTAGATTCAACCACATTAAAACTTCAGTTCATCCTATCTCACATTAGCTTTCCACGCAGGCTGATTTTTCGGATTTCTTATTTTTTCTTCAGGTTTCTATTTTTAACGAGGCTTCTTTCATCTTTTTCTCCAGATTCTTCTTGTTATACTTTGCTTCTCTATATCGCGGACAGATAGAAAGGGCATGATCGTAGCACTCCATAGCTTTTTCATAGTCGCCCAGCTCAGCATAAGCGTTCCCAAGCACTGTCCAGCCGCCTACGAACTTCGGTTTCAGCTTTACGGTGTTTTTAAAGCATTCTATCTTTTTTTCAGGATCTTTTTCCTTCGCCCCCATCTCAAACCAGTCATGGGAGTTCTTGCCGCCTATCTTTTTCAGGAATATCCTCTCGAATGAACTTGAAATTGCCAAAGCCTCGCCTCATTTTTACTTTGTTTAATTACGTCTTCTTTCTATTTTTATTCAACCTTTCTTTCACCTACTGCAAGTAATTCAGTTACAAATTTTTCTGGTATACTCAATACTATCCTTTATCAACCATATTATGCTCTCCTGTACAGGAAGCGGTCTTACAAAAAGGAAGAGAAAATGGCAGGATAGCCTAAAGATAAAAATCGGAAGTAAGATACGGGGTCTGTGGAAAACTGAAATATGCCACAGAAAAAGCAGTAGATAACAGAAATCTGGAAATAAAAAGAAAAAAATTAAAAAAGAAAGTTTGCCTGCTTACATTGAAAGCAGGAGACTTTCGTTATACACACTCTCAAAGTCTGAACTTATTACCAGTTTAGTAATGTTGTCAAGGGTAGTTACGTTGTAGGTCACTCCACGTTCGCTCGCGTTTGCCTGGTAAGCTGTGATCTTTTCGTTCACTTCGGGTTCAGGGTTAAGGTAGATGGAGGTCTGTATGTAACTTCCGTCGTCCATTTTTTTGAGGTCTCTGTAGTACTGCTCGGCAGGAATATCTGAGGAATTTGTCTTTTTGGCTACTTCCTGGTAGACACTTCCTTCAAGGTCCGCCTGGCTCAAAATATGGTCGTACTCAGTGGCAGATGTTTTATTTCCTTCAAGGATACCGATAATGCCGACTACATTCTGAATGGGTCCTATAATAGCAGGGCTTCCAACAACGTTCCAGATGTTGTAAGTACCGTTTGTCCGGTCGAGGATCTGATATCCCTCATATGGCATTACCTGGGTATTCATAGGCATGCTTATCTTCTGCTCAGGAATCTGATGCAGTTCAAAGCCGCTTTCATTGCCATAACTTGCACCATATCTTTTTGTAACATCAGCGCCATAAGAGAAAGAAACATTCATAGCCTGTTTGTTTCCAAAGACAGCTTCCATGGGGGTTCCTTCGGTTTTTTGAAGGTCAACGTACACCGCATTTGTCACTCCTTCTGGAGACATTTCCAATCCGTCGGCAATGGAGTTAAATTCGTGCTGGACATGTTTGCCTTGAATCTGTGAGAACGGAACCGTGATAAGTTCTCCTCCGGTTTCTGAAGTGGAGACATCATCATCACTATTTTTTGAATTGCCTGTGAAAAATATCATAAAGGCAGAAAGGAACATTGTTACTGCCAGGAAGATAGCCAGATACTTCTGGTTTTTTGTTGCTGAACTCTTTCGTTTCATAAATGAAACCTCATAACATAAAGTAAGTTATTTTGAGTGTAAAAAACACATATGTTATCTAAACGTATTGTAATAAAATGTTTTCATATCAATTTTCTAATATAAAAATAGTTTCTATGATAATTGAAAATTTTAAGTCCAAACTTGATTTTTCTCAGGTTTCACCCAACTTTGAGTTCATTCAAGAGTCAGGATTTTGAGCATATTGGTGCCCCCCGGCTTTCCGGAAGCAGGGCCCTGAGTAAAAATTACGATATCTCCGCTCCTTGCAAACCCCAGTTCTTTTGTTTTTTCCGTGGTTTCCTTTTCCCAGTTTTCAGTAGATTCCTTTACAAGAACGGGGTAGACTCCATAAGACAGAGAAAGGAACCTGCAGGTTTTGGGGACGCGGCTGAAAGCCAGGATCCAGGGGTCAGGATTGAAGCGCGAGATTCTGCGAGGAGTCGCTCCGCTTCTTGTCGGAGTCAGTACGGCTGCAACAGGCAGTTTTTGCAGGGCTTCGTAGACCTGAAGGGTGATTACTTCGTCCACTGACATTTCTCTGGCAGTTATCGCTTTGAGCATTGTATCAAGCCCCCATTTTGTTCGGGAGCGCCAGTTTTCCGTGGTCTTTGCAATCTTTGCCATCATCTCAACGGCTTCCACAGGGTAGTTCCCAACTGCAGTCTCTTCCGAGAGCATGACAGCATCCGTCCCGTCAAGGATAGCGTTTGCAACATCTGTAGCTTCGGCTCGCGTGGGTCTTATATTGTCAGTCATGGAAGCCAGCATATGGGTTGCAGTAATCACAGGAATTCCCAGGAGTTTTGACCTCTGGATCAATTCTTTCTGGACTGAAGGGACTTCCTGGATAGGAATTTCAACCCCCAGGTCTCCTCTTGCGACCATGAGGGCGTCGGTTTCGTCAAGAATTTCTTCAATATTTTCTACAGCCTGCCTGCGTTCGATTTTTGAGACAACATATACCTGCTTTCCTCTGGATGCAGCAAAATTCCGGACCTTTCGAATGTCTCCTGCATTTTCGACAAAAGAGATGCTGAAAGTATCAATTTCCTCTCCAAGGGCAAACTCAAGGATTTTAAAGTCCTTTTCGGTTACGGGGTCAAGGAAAATCTTCGCCCCTGGAAGGTTTAGCCCTTTATGGGAATAGAGCTGCCCTCCAATAAGGACTTCACAGAGGACATCTTTTCCCGAGATCTCTATGCAGCGGAGCTGTATGAACCCGTCACTAAGGTAGATGAGGCTCCCGGGAGATACGCTTTCAGGAAGTTGTTTATAACTGACAGGAATCCGCTTCTCATTTCCCGGAGTGTCTTCAACAGTAAGGGTTATCAGGTTCCCCTTATGGAGCATAATGGGCTCTTTTTCGAGCTTACCTATGCGGATTTTCGGGCCTGGCAGGTCAGCAAGGATTGCAATTGTCCTGCCCAGTTCGTCTGCGACCTTGCGGACGCTTCGGATAACTCTGGCATGACTCTCGAAGTCTCCATGGGAGAAGTTAATCCTTGCTACGTTCATGCCCGCAAGCATAAGCTGCCTGAGCCTCTCTTCAGAAGAAGAGGCAGGTCCTATTGTGCAGACGATCTTTGTCTTATGGTCCGGGATTTCCATATTAACACGGCCTCAGTATATCTCAGGGTTAAATTCCTTTTAAAAAATTTCGTATTTCCTTTATGTTCTTTCAGGAAATTCCTGTCTCAACCCTTTTGTCTCAATTCTCTGTTTATTCTCCCCTGTAAATCTTCAGGGCATCTTCAACACTTGAATCCTCGACGGTTATGGCGTAGACAGCATTGCACATGCGGACAGCTTCATCCAGGTATTTCTGGTGGATATTTCTCCCGGTTGCATTCCCTTCGGCTCCGGAAATATGGATCTGGTCATGGAGTTTTTTGAGGAATGCTTCGGCTTCGTCACTTGTACCGCCAGCGCAAACGACTTTAGTACGCCCTGCTGCTTTGACGGCTTCCTTGAAGATCTCAGCAGACTTTGCACCTTCCTTTTTCGGGTAATTGACCTTCACAAAATCGGTTCCGAGGCAGGCTCCCACTCCTGTTGCCCCTGCAATCAGATGAGGGTCTTTTTCATCTTTTACAGCAGCCCCGCGGGGATAAATCCAGAGTACGGACAACATTCCATGCTGGTGGGCATCATAAATTATTTGGGCAGCCTGTACAAGCATCTCGGCTTCGAACTCGCTGCCAAGATAAATCGTATATCCAACGCCAAGGATGTTGAGCCCGCTGTTCTCCTTAAATTCGGCTACCTGATCAACATCATACCAGAGGTTGCTGAAAGGATCAGCCTGCTCGGTTTCAACCAGATTGGTCTTGGAGTTTACCTTTACAAGATAAGGAACATCTCTATAGTCCATGCCGTAACGGGCAATAAGCCCTAGCTGGGTTGCAAAAACTCCTATTTTTGACTGAGCCGCAATCCTGAAAAGGTGTTCAGGGTCAGCATCGTCTTCAGGAACTCCTGCTCCAAAAAAGTCATCGTTCAGGTGTTCTACTTTCTGGTCCCCGGCAAAAAGCATCAATCTGCCGCTGCCCTTCGTGATTTCCATGTAGTTTTTTACATATGTCTCACGCATTGCTTTAGGGACATCTAAAGGTACGATTACGTCTTCTTTGTTAATTGAAACCATGTGTATAAACCTCAGTCTGATTGATAGCAGTCAATAGGATTGTATGTAGTACCAGAACAGTTCAGTTAGAAGGTAGTAGTAATATGAGAAGTAATTTATTTACTTTATTCACCAGAAATGATTATTTGTCTATTTTATTTCCAAGGTATGGTTTATTTACTTTATTCTTCTCTACTATATTTAATAATTTTCTCAGTGGGCTGCTGTCACATAAACTCAGTAGTCCTGCCGTTCAAAACGCCCTGATATCTCCCAAACCCTTACTGCTAACAAAAAATATTCAATTTTGAATTATTAAGCGTTTCGGAAATTTAAAGCCCGGTCAATTATCAAGGTTAAGGAACGAAAAAAGATAAAGCTAAAAGCCAGTATCAAAAACAAAAGACAAAAATAAAAGACAAAAACAAAAGACTAAAAGATTCGGATGATCGTGTAATTTTAAGCAAAAGAGCAAAGATTTCTTACGCCGCTTGCAGGGCTCGAACCTACGACATTCTGGTTAACAGCCAGACACTCTACCAACTGAGTTAAAGCGGCTTTATGATTGAAATGATTTCTGTTTCTATTTTTACCTTCTCATACAAGAGATTCTTAGGATATATGTTTTATGGGTTGTTTATGGGCCTGACCGGATTTGAACCGGTGACCGCTCGGTTATGAGCCGAGCGCTCTAACCTGACTGAGCTACAGGCCCTCTTTGTTTCTGTAATGTTCAGTACTTTTTAGTATGGCTTTAATAATAAACTTTTTGCAAGTGTTTTTATTTTCATGGAAAAAACGCTGGAATCTCTGCAAAAGTTTTACGCCGCTTGCAGGGCTCGAACCTACGACATTCTGGTTAACAGCCAGACACTCTACCAACTGAGTTAAAGCGGCTTACATAATCGGGTGTATTAGTTATTGCTTACCCTGTCGCGAACATTTCTAAAGCGATAATTGTATTTATATATTTCGCTTGAAACTCTTCCCACAGGCAGCTTTCTAATGTTCTAAAAAGAGCTCAATGGTGCAAACCTTTACTATACCTGGATAACAACTTTTTGATCAGCAACAACTTTATCTTTTCCAGTTCAACTTAATGAATACTCATTTCACTAATTATTAATTCTGCATCTTTGTCCCGCTTTTTAGTATTTTTATTAATTATTTACAGTTAACGCCGATTAAAAATTGTCTTATTCGATTCCAATTTAATTTATGTCCATCCAATGAATGTCTTCATTTGATAAATATATCCAATTAATGAGGATAAGCTAGATTTAATACTTATTCGATTAATATTTTATTTTATTAATATTAAATTTGGTACCCATTCAACTAACACCTTCAGTCCAATATCTGGCATTTTTTTCTGTTTGTTTCTGCATTCTTTTTATAGTATTTCCATTGATGGCATCCTTTTGCCTTTTACTTACATATAAAAATAGTTATTTTCAAGCCAATCCTTATATCCTTTCAGGAACAATATATTTGATACTTGTTGTAGCATTAATACAACGAAATCGTACAGATCTAGTTTTTAAGCGATATATTCAGTCAGCTTAAAACACCTTTATCTGCGGTCTGTCCGGGGAATTTCAATTTACTTCAGTTAAATGTCGAAAACGGCTTTTAAATTGTTAACTTCAGGGGTTTGAGGGTAGCAGCTTTCTCTGTACTGTGGGTATTTTATTCAGGTTATCTGATGGTACTGTAAAGGAAACCCTCGGTTCTATGGGACTTTTGACCGCTCAAATTCTGTAGTTTTAAAAATGGAATTTCTAGGGGGTTTATTAACGAAACATCTAAAAATATGTCCAAAATGCCATGCCAAACTGAAAGTTAGCTCAGACGGCAAGACCCAGTACTGTAGTATTTGCAGGTACTGGACAAAAATAGGCACTGCAAGGCTCGATTCAATAATGATTTACGAATGAGGAATCTCAATGAAAAACTTCGATATTCACAAGTTTTGCAGTGCGTGTGATACCAGGCTAAAACGCCAGGTAATGGGTTCGAATGTCTTCTACTACTGCCGGAGTTGTGGGCGTGTGAGTTCGGAAGCATGTTTATCGGGGGGAGTTAACATGCTCCGTGTCCAGAGACCGCTGTCTGCCCACAGGGTATCTTCTACGGCAGACTTTAATCTTTCTAAAAATACATTAAAAACTATGGTTGAAACTTAACCTGGAGAAAAAAGGTTTAGATTTAGAGAAATGTAATAAAAAGGAAACTGCTTTTTTCAAAACTAGCCTGAAAAGGCTCCTTATTTTCTTTTTAATTTTAACTTTTTTGTTTTCAGTTTTTACCGGTAATTTTCTGCTTGCTATTTGAAAAAAGAATAAAAATTCGATTTAAAAAAAGAAAAGACTTAAAAAAGGAAAAATTCAGCTTATTTGTCAAACAAACATCAGTTTCTCCAAAAGACTGGCTTAAAGGCAGTTTTTACTCTTCAGTGACCTGCTTTGAGCAGTTTGCAGACATTTTCTACTTCGGTTCTGAACTGGTCCTGGGTAATCCCGAAAAGACCTGCAAGATACATGGCTCCGCCTGCACCTGCACCTTCTTTTATAGTGCCAGTTTCATACCTGTGAAGCCCTTTTAAGCTGGACTTGCCAAAGCCCGGGTCTGCAACATAGATTACAGGGACCCCAAGATTTCTGGTCAGCTCAATGAAATTTGCAGATTTATCTTCCACCACATAACGGGTAGTTGCGATTGCGAGTTTCTCAGTATTGAAACCCATATGTTTGATAAGGGCATAAACTGCTGCCATCTGAGTTCCACCCGCAAGGATAACACTGGTTTCAGTGCCCTGGAAGCCTGCAACAAGTCCCATAACTGCAGGCATCATAGGGTCTCCCATGCAGGCAACAGCTTTCATGGGGTCGTCTTTCAGACAGCCAAATGTCAGACCTGAGGCTTTCATTCCTTCTTCAACAACCTGTTTTTTAAGCTCAAGAGGATTTTCATCTGCACTGCTGCTGACATTTCCATTGTATCCGAGAGCTGTTAAAACTCCCATTGCCGTTGTTGTGCCGCCGGGAATGCTTTCCCCGATTATAACATGGTCTACTTGGTTTCTGAGTCTCTTGGCAAGGAATTTTGCCCGTTCGTAGATGCCCTGCACATCTCTCACTGCAATAGGTTCCCGGATATCCTCACCTGGCTTTGCTTTCAAATCAATACATGGGACATCTGGAGTCACTATTAAGCCTGAATTTATGAAATGATACGGAGCGTCCGTAAGCTTCAGCGCCGAACGTGTCATAATTGCAGGGGTAGGGGTATCATAAGGAGGAGTCATGGGAAGCACCGGTACACTGATAATGTTTCCTGTTTCCATAAGTTCCGCATCCCCTGCAGGCGTATAGTCCGTAAGTTCAGCTGTTTTTCCTGCTGCCGAGAGTTTTGGGATATGTGCTGTTTTTGTGCTGGAAAGTATGCACAAAAACATCGGTTTTTTAGGTTTTTTTGTTACTTCCGGTTCTATCCAGGCCATTCACATCTCCTCTATGAAATTACGCAGATAAGTATGTAAATAATTCTCAAATAATTTTTCCGGGATTCTATACAGATTCGCAAGTTCCGTACACAGCACTGAGATAAACTGCTGTAAATCTCCTCGGAGTCTAGTGAAGAATTCTTCTACTTAGTATTTAATATTTATCGGCGCTCAATTATAATTTAATTATACTCAAATTAAGTTTACTTTATTTTCTTTTATTTCCGTGGTCAGTAGATTTGCCTTCATATGGTCTATACTAAAAATCAATTGATTAAAGGTGTAGAAAGCTTTTAGTGTATAAATATGGCAGTAAATCCGGACGTTAGAACGCAAAAAAGCTTTCTTTGATTTTTTTAGTCTGCCAACCACTCGCAGGCTCAAACGGAGCCAGACCTGCTAAAAAAGGATATATCAAAAATATAAAACACCCGAAAGGGTGTTTTCTAAATGCTGAGGTACTGCGCCCCGAGAGTTATCTTGAACCTTAAAAAACGTTTACCTATTTCAATAAGTTCTTGCAACGTAAACGCGAGTTTCGGTTTCTGCTCCGCAGATAGGGCATTTTTCTTTTCCTTTTCCTCTCGGGGTCAGGGGAATTCCAAGGATACCTGCTCCTATCCGGTCTTCCATTTCAAGTCCGCACTCTCTTTTACCGCACCAGGGGATTGTTGCAACTCCTTCCTGGATCTTTTCCTTTACCTCGTCAAGTTCGGCGCAGTCAAAGATGCGGCTTTCAAGTTCGGATTCAGCTTTGTCGTAAAGGCTTTTCTGAATTGCCTCGAACTTCAGGCGAACTCCGGTCTCTATCTCAGGAAGTGGGATCTGCTCTTTTTCTCCCGTATCTCTCCTGACTGCAACCGCAACGTTGTTTTCCAGATCGCGGGGGCCTATTTCAAGCCTGAGAGGTACGCCTTTCATCTCCCATCTGTAGTATTTTGCTCCGGGGCGCAGGTCACTTGCATCAATCTCTACTCTAATTCCGGCTTTTTTCAGGCGCTCCTGAACATCTTTGCAGGCTGCAAGCACTGTTTCTGCTCCTTTCTTGAAGATAATCGGGATAATGACTACCTGGACAGGTGCGATTTCGGGAGGAAGGACAAGCCCTTTGTCATCTCCATGAATTGAAATTGTGGCTGCAATAGACCTCTCTGAAATCCCATAGCAGGTCTGGTGGGCATAACGCTGTTCGCCGTCAGGAGCCTCGTACTTTATATCAAATGTCTTTGCAAAATTATCTCCAAGATGGTGGACAGTGCCTATTTGAAGGGTCTTTCCGTCAGGCATCATGGCATCAATGGCATCGGTATAGTCAGCTCCGGGGAACTTATCCCAGTCAGGTCTCCTTGAACGGAGCACAGGAACTCCAAGCCTGCGGTATATCTCGGTATAGAGCCCGACAGCTTCCTTTACCTGGGCTTCTGCATCTTCCCATGTGGCGTGCACGGTATGGGCTTCTTTAAAGGAAGTGATCTCCCTGAGCCTGATCAGAGGACGGGTGTGCTTCGTCTCATATCGGAAAGTGTTAACTATCTGATAAAGCTTCAGAGGGAAGTCAGCATGAGACCTGACCCAGATTTTGTACATGGGATAGATTGCAGTCTCACTTGTGGGACGGAGAGCCAGAGGTATGTCAAGAGGATCTTTTCCCCCATGTGTGACCCAGTAAACTTCATTCTCAAAGCCTTTAATGTGCTCGGCTTCTTTCATGAATTCATTTTCAGGGATCAGCAGGGGAAAGAGAGTTTCCTGATGTCCGCTGTTATCAAGAATTTCCCTTATAATATTGTAAGTGTTCCTCCTGATGGCAAAACCAAAGGGATACCAGACGTAAAGTCCCTTTACAGGGTAGCGGACATCCATTATTTCTGCCATCCACAGGAGTTCGTTATACCAATCGCTGAAGTCCTCTTTTGGAGGGAGTGCTGCTTCTTTTTCGCTTTCTGCCATACCTTCACCATATTATTGTAACTTCAGTTAGTTCTTATGATAAACCGTATTGTGAAATGCTTCAATCCTATTACCGTTATTTGTTGCTTTATGACGGGACGCTGATGAACATAAATTGCATTTCTTTATCTCTTCGGATCTGAAGCTGTGATTCCACGAGGCTTAATAATCTTAATTTCAGGCACATCGATATGTTTCTTTCAACCATTGCCTGAACTGAAAATCCTGCAGAGAGTTTTTTTCAGGTTTTATATCGGACGTATCCGTGCTACTTTATTTCAACAGGAAGCCTGTACAGCCCTTGAAGTACTGCATTATGAGATAAAAGTAAATAACTATAATGGGGAATTTATGGGGTATTTCCCCTAACTCCTGGTCGGGCTGTTAAAAAACCGGAAAAAAGAATTAGTCTCCTCCGAGGGGCTTGACATTGTCCGAAACATCATGTTCAAGTTCGGATTTGTTAACATCGAAAACTATCATACCGGTATTCAGCTTCTCAGCTTCTTCTTTTGAGAGTTTGGTAGCGACAGCTTTTTTAGAAATTATTGCGCTGTTTCCGAGAGGGTCTTCGATAACGACTGTAATTGTCCTCTTGCCTTCGATTACTTCGTTGAGCATGCACAGGAGTTCCTGGCTGCGGGCAAATTTCTCTTCATCTTCCTGTACCCACCTGCTCGCGGTCATAAGGACGTTCTGAACCCTCTGCAGCACGCCCTCAATGTTAGTTACATATGAATCAGAAATCGTGCCGGGTTCTACAACAATCCCCATCTCAGGAATGCGGATCGTTCCTGAGGTTGAGCGTATAACTCTTGCATCAAGATCTTCCGAGTTCTCAACTGACAGCTCATAGCGCATGGGCTCTTTGCTGGAGAGGATCATAGTATCTGCAAAACGGAAACTGCAAGGACATTTTGCAGTTATGTACATGATCTCCCCGAAATAGGGAATATTATCTCTCTGCCACGTCATTATAAGTTCATTCTGACACAGGGGGCAGGAGATCCTAGTCTCAAAGCTTTCATCCTTAAAATATTTATGATTCAATATTTTCCACCAATAATCTTTGATCTGTCGATTTTAATGCCTGTAGGGGTTACAATCACAGTATTTCCTTTGACGCCTGCAATGTCTCCATGGACATCGACAACAACATCTTTCAGCTCTTTTAAAACCCTGTCCCTTAGCAGGTCATCTCCTCTTATATTTGATATGTCAACCATAAGGACGTTCCCATTATAAATCTCCTGCTTGAGTGCGGATACCTGGTTAATGCTTGAGATTTCTGCAATTTTTACGTAAGTTTCTGCAGGCTCGTCCTCCAGAACCTCTTCATATTTGCTGAGGTCAATTTCAGTGTAGTCTTCGGCACTGGTCGAACTTTTTACGTTGCCGCCAAGGATCTTGTCTATGAGTTTTGCCATCTATGCACGCCTTTTGTATTTTTTTAAATTTAGATAGTACTGTCCTATATTGGGATCTATATTAATTAATTTTGCTATTATAAAGCCACACCGGTTCCCGACTTCTATTCAGGAATTTTTCCTTCTGTTGAAGGAGGCTTTTTTCCTGGCAAAATTCTGCTTTCTGGCACTCTCAGAACTCAAAATTCCAGAGTTTGTCTCCTACATGGCTTATTGACTTTATGGCTTTTCCCGAATCTGCATCGACCATCTGCTGCCCTTCCATAAGGGCTTTTCCTATGGCAAGAGGTTTTCTGTGGATTTCCTCCACTATAATTACAAAATCCCCTTCTTTTATTTCGGTATCGGCTTCCACGATTCCCGGAGCCATAATGTCTGCTCCGTTTGATACAAAACGAATTGCTCCTTTATCCACAACAACAAGGCGTTTCTGAAGCCCCATCTCAAGAGCTCCGCGAACTGTAGGAAAAAGACGCCCATCTATTTCAAACAGAAGAGGCCTGCCTTCCACAAGGATAAGGGAATATTCATCCAGGGTAACCTTTTCGAGAGTTTTCTTTTCAAGCTCTGCCATTTCTTCACCGAAGGCGGACTCAAGGTCTTTTAGCATCTTATTCTTTGCATTTTTCCTCAGCTGAACTCTTGACTTTATTTTCAATCAATCACCTGATTTCAAAAGGTTGAGGTTATTCATAGGATAAGTCTCTGAGCCTTTTAAAGCTTATGTGGAGGCCAGATACTAATTTCTCTGGACACTTGATCTTCTTATGGTTTTTATTCAAATTTTACGAGAAGTATCGTAAGGAGGACCAGAGCACTTCCAAGGAACACTGTTTCGTAGCCTAAAGGTCCTATAAACAAACTTCCAAAAATCGGTATCAGTCCCAGACCTGTATAAATTCCGGTATTGAAGAGCCCCATTGCAACTCCACTCGAATTTATTCTGGAGACAGCAGCAATAAGCCCTATGACTGCCGCTCCTCCTCCGGCACCGATAAGGAAGAATGCCAGCAAAGGCATTTTTAGAGAGAAAAGAATCCCTGTTGCAGCAAGGATTATTCCTGCCTTTACTATATTTTTATTCTTTGCCCTGATTCTCCCTGCAGCAAGGGAACTTAACATTGCAGCCAGGTATGAGGCTGAAATCGCAAGCCCAAGTTCCGGTTTTGTCAGGAAGCCGGCACTGTAGTCTGCATAGTTTGAAGTCAGCAGGCCCGTAGCTCCGTAAAGGAAAACTGAAATTCCCCAGAGTTTCCAGAAGCCGTTTTCAAAAAAAGCCTGTCCGATTCTTTCTAAATATTTGCGGGGTTTGAAGCTCACTGAAGTTTCAGGCTCCTCTCTTGAAATCTCTCTGCTGTTTGAGACTCCGGGTTTTTCCTTTTTCCTTCCAGAGTTATCCGGAGATATCAGTTCCCTGGATTCTCGCAAAAGGAGGGCGAAAGAAAAGCCTGCAAGAAGGGTGAAGATGCTTATTGCAGTCTTGATCCCCAGCTCTGCAAGCATTCCTGAGAAAAAAACTCCTGAAGCCAGTCCGGCATTTAACAGGAAATTGAATTCTCCCAGGCTTTGCTGGCTGTCTTTCCATTCGGCAAGCATGGAAAATGCCGCAGGAAAAAAAGCTCCGCAGCCCAGACCTTCTACAAAGCGTGAGATGCCAAGAATCCACAGGTTGTCAGAAAACGAAATAAAAAGTCCGGAAACAACAGTAAGTGTGATTCCCAGCCCTACTACTCTCAAGTTTCCTATTCTGTCTGCAAGGATTCCGAACGGGAGAAGGGTGAGCAGGGCTCCTACAAAATACCCTGAGTAAAGTAAGCTTGAGATGGCAGGACTCGCATTGCCCTCTCCTGCAAGTTCGGGAAGGACAGGAATTACTGCATTGGAAAGGCCCTGGATCGCAAAGACCGAAGAGTAAAGTATGAGTTTTTTCGAGTTCATAGTTTTTAGTTTATGTTTTTTTCTGTTCTGCGTTTTTGATCAATAATTTCTATAATTAGTTCTGTAATCAGCCAGTAAAGGATCATTGGTCAGATAATGTGGCTGCCGTGAAAGTATCCTGTAAATATATGAATACGGAGGCTGTTTTTTAGTCTCTCAGTAGAAGCGTCCCTGCGAGAACACAGCCGTTTACAATAAATAGTTCCTCAAAACTCAAGACTTCTGTAAGGAGGCCCGCGACAATTGGAAGTAAGGAAAGCCCTGCATATATAGTTGTATTAAATAGTCCCATAGCAAGACCTCTATCAGCATTCATTCTTGCGACAGCCAGGGCAAAACCCACCATTGCAATTCCTGATCCGCCTCCAAGGCTTGAAAAGCCAAGGAATGGATACTTTACCGCAAAAAAAACCCCAAGGACAGAAAAAACCAGTCCTATCCAGATTATAGTTCTTTCCTTTACACTAAAACGTCCTGCAAGAAGAGAAGTTATCATAGCGCAGATATAGAGGCTCGCAATTGCACTTCCAAGCTGGACTTTTGATAAAGTTTCAAGGCTGTAATCAGGATAGTAGGCTATAAGAACTCCGATTACTCCGTTAAGCAGAAAAGAACTCAGCCATATTCCTGAATTGCGGTGGGAAATAAGTCCTGCCACTTCCTTGAAAGAGTGTTTGAAATGGGCTTTTAAAGAGTTCGGGCCTGGAAGTAAGTCCGGTTTCTCTCCTGCTTTTTTCGAATTAATGAGTTCACCGCATCTGTGAAGAAGAGGAATTCCCGAAAGCAGAGCTATAGAAGTGAATATGAGAACAGCACCTTTAAGATAAATATCGGCAAGCAGCCCTGAGAATAAAGCTCCCGAAGCCAATCCTGCATTGAAAAGAAAGGTGAATTCTCCCATACAGCGCCCCGGGTCTTTACACCTTGAGAGTGTGGAATATGCCGCAGGAAAAAAAGCTCCGCAGGCAGAACCTTCAATGAACCTGGAAATAAGAAGGACCCACAGATTATCGGAGAAAAAGATAATCAGCCCTGAAATAACCGTAAAGACAATGCCGAGCCCTATTAATCTGAGGTTTCCGAATCTGTCAGCGAGAATTCCGAAAGGGAGCATTGTCGCAAGGGCTCCCAGAAAGTATCCTGAAAAGAGAAGGCTTGATGCAAACTCCCCATATGTACTGTGGTAAAGGGCTGCAAGTTCCGGAAGGATGGGGATTACGGCATTGGAAAGCCCCATGATTGCAAAAACCGCAACATAAATCAAGCGCCTATCGGGATGCATAGAACTTAAAACCCGCAATCTCGTATAAGTTTTTTATCGTATCTTTTCTTCAAGAATTTATTTTTTCTTTTTTGAAGGCTGCGGGTTTTTTCTTAAACGTAGATAAAATTTATATGCAAAGCATAAAATTATGAATTATGTTCCAGCATGATATTTTTTATATTATATTAAACTGGTATGAAATGCATAGCTATTTATATAATTAATTTGAATAGGGGTTATGTGAGTAATGTGAGCGGGAAACTTTTTTCACATACCATACCCCCCACTCCCCATATGACCCCCCACTCCCCAACCCGCTCACACTACTTCTAATTATCCAGTTTTTTCTTCCTTTTTTCAGGTTTGACCGCTTTTCTGTTTCATTTTTCTGTCGTTTCGGCGGGTTTTTTAGTAAAATAATTGCTTTTGTTTACCACTGGTTTCAATAGTTTGTTTTGCTTCTGCTATGGATATAGCTTAATAATAAGGCACTTTTAGATGGTAGTTTCATCTTTGTAGGTTGTTTTGTTACGGAAATTCTGTTAATGTTAATTATTTTCAAGTTTTTTGTAATTTATTTTTCTATTTAAGAATGATGAAATTACTTGTTTATTATCTTTTCTATTTTTATCTCTATGTTCTAAAGCTGTTAATGCCATGAAAATTCTCTTTATCCTGTATTTATCTATTAATTGCATTTTTAGTCCTGCCGTAAGCATAAATAAAATAATACTGTTTTGAGGAAAACTCTTGAAGGTTCATTATTTGATTAAAAATGAATCGGACAATGGGGTAATAATGGCACACAATAATGCGTACGGCAGTATGGAACTGATATTTTTTTTGCAGAAAACAATAGAAAAATACATTAAATCCTGATTCTACCTTTGTAGAGATCAGGAACTCTTCAAGAGGTTAAGCATTCTGTAAGAAGCGTATTTGTAAGCAGAATACTGCTGAAAATACAGATAGATCAGTACATATAGAAATAAAAAAGTGAGATGCGAAATTGGGAAATGGAATCATCCCTTAATTCGCGGGGTTCCATTGTCTTCTCTCGCCTTAAAAGAGGCCGCCGCCTATTAGAAGGGACGAGAAAAGAATTGCCACCATGTTCACAACTTTGATCAAAGCGTTAAGGGCAGGTCCTGCAGTGTCTTTGAAGGGATCACCTACGGTATCTCCTACCACTGCGGCTTTATGGGCTTCTGAACCTTTTCCGCCGTGATTTCCATCTTCAATCAGTTTTTTTGCGTTGTCCCAGGCTCCTCCTCCGTTATCCATCATAAGGGCGAGCATGAATCCGACTACAATGAGCCCTATAAGAAGTCCTGCCAGTGCTTTAGGACCAAGGAAGAACCCCACAAGCAGAGGTATGATGACGGCAAGGAAGCCGGGCATTGCCATCTCATGGAGGGCTGCTTTTGTTACGATGTCAACACAGCGCCCGTACTCCGGCTTTGCGGTCCCTTCCATAATGCCAGGGATTTCTCTGAACTGCCTGCGGACTTCGTTTACTACTTCAAAGGCAGCTTTTCCTACTGCGCTCATTGTAACTGCACTGAACACAAAAGGCAGGAGAGCTCCGAGAAGAAGGCCTGATAGCACCACAGGATCATCGAGGTTAAGGGACTGTCCGTCAAGGTTTACCTTGCTGCGGTAATCTGCAAAGAGGGCAAGTGCTCCCAGAGCTGCCGAGCCTATGGCATATCCTTTGGTAACAGCCTTGGTGGTGTTTCCCACGGCATCAAGGGCGTCCGTGACTTTTCTAACCTGAGCCGGAAGGTTTGCCATCTGGGCAATTCCGCCTGCATTGTCAGTAATAGGGCCGTAGGAGTCCAGAGCAACTATCATGCCTGTGGTTGAGAGCATTGCAACTGCTGCAATAGCAATTCCGTAAAGCCCTATTCCGGAGTCTGCCGCTCCTCCTACGATAAAATACGATATCAGAATACCTATAACAATTACTACAGTAGGTATGAGAGTGCTTTCAAAACCTATGGATAGCCCTGAAATAATGTTGGTTGCAGCTCCTGTTTCTGAAGAGGCTGCAATTGTCTTCACCGGTCTGTAGCTTGTAGAAGTATAGTATTCGGTAATTATTACCATAAGCACCGTAATAACAATGCCTACGATCGTCGCAAAGAAAAATCTGATATCACCCATAAGGGAATCGGTTATGAAATAGAAAGCAATCAAGCTGAGAACTGCAGAGCCGCCTACACCTTTGTAGAGTGCCTGCATGATCTTTCCTTCTTTTCCTACCTTCACAAAGAAGACAGATATTATAGATGCAAAGATTGCGGCAGACCCGAGCATCAGCGGGTAAAGTATGGCGTTTTCGTAAACACTGATAATAAGGGATCCGAGAAGCATGGCAGCCAGCGAAGTTACCACATACGTTTCAAAGAGGTCTGCTCCCATCCCTGCACAGTCGCCCACATTGTCACCTACGTTGTCTGCAATAACTCCTGCGTTTCTCGGATCATCTTCAGGGATTCCGGCTTCGACTTTTCCTACAAGGTCAGCCCCCACATCTGCAGCTTTTGTAAAGATTCCTCCTCCAACTCTGGCAAAGAGACTGATCAGGCTGGCTCCGAAACCGAATCCTACAACCAGGTCAACGTTCCCATAGAGGATGTAAAAACTACTTGTTCCGAGAAGTGCAAGTCCTACTACTGCAAGTCCTGTTACAGCCCCCCCACGGAATGCAACTGACATGGCTTTCTCAAGCCCGCTTGATGCAGCGTTAGCAGTCCGGACGTTTGCCCTGACTGATACGCTCATTCCGATGTAACCTGCAGCAGCCGAACTTATGGCACCTGCCAGGAAACCGATGGCTATTTTCAGCCCGTCATCAAGCAAAAAGAGAATCAGTAACGAGAGAATGATAGAAACCATTGCAATCGTTTTGTACTGGCGGTTTAGGTAAGCCATGGCCCCTTCCTGAATTGCTCCGGCTATTTCCTTCATTCTCTTGTTGCCGGCATCTTCCTTCAGGATGCTTTTTGCGAAAAAAGCAGCGAAGACCAGACTTATAACGCCTGCTAAAGGAGCAATAAATATTAAACCTTCCATAAATTTCCTATCCTTTGGTTTTGATACCCGTTCACATTAACATATTTTTTATGATCCCTTCCAGCGTTCCTATCCTTTAGCTTTAATTTCCCTCTCATTATCTCCATTTATCAAAGTCATACATGTACTTATTTTAAATTTATAATGATTTTTTCATATCAATTTAGTATTACTCAAAAGTATTATTTTTAAGTGTCAAAGCCTCATTTTTGACGAAAGCGTAAATAGTTATTTTTTATATAAACTTTTGTACCATTTTGCCCTGGCAAAGATTTGCTAACTTCTTACAATAAGACGATTTTTTTCCCATCCCTGTGATTAATATGATTAAATAAGATTAAAAACTGCCTTGCAGGAAATATGTCAGAAAGAAAAAAAAGATCGGGCTATGGGTTTGCGAACATAATCTCGAAACTGCTGGTTATTTTATTTGCTTTCTTTTCGATATTCTCTTGAAGACTTTTATTTTCAGACACAGTTCTCTAGAGAAATAGGATAAGATCGGAAACAAGAACTAAGAAACTACTAAGAAACTACTTTTTTCCTTTTGCCCGGTTAATTCAGATATTTATTTATGCTGCTAATGCGGTAATAAGTTGCCGTATTCCCTCAGGTGCCTTGGGAAAATTCTGGTCCTTTGCCCTGAGAGTAATGGACAGAAATCAGTTATGAACAGGAACTGTTTGACCGCAGAAATCGCCTGTACCAATAAAAGTTATCCAATAAAGATAATTACTTGAGTTATAGGAACTGTCATGAGTTACAGAAACTGTTATATAGGACTGTAATAACGTACCTGTTTAAAGCTAGAAATCTTTACTATGTAGGGGCTGAAATTCTAAGTTTCTCTGAATTTCAATACAGGATCAAGTATCAATTTATATACAAAGACCCATTATTATCACAAAAGTACTTGGAGGATAAGTATCTGGATGATAACTATCTTAAAGTACTTGTAATGTGTTTTCTGGTAGGATGGTTGAAATTATGGATATATTAGTCTACCTTGCACCAATATGTGCCCTTATTGGTCTGATTTTTGCAGGTATATCCTACAAAAACGTCCAAAATGAAGGCGAAGGTAATGATCTCATTAAGAAAATTACTGCGTCAATTCACGGTGGAGCCATGGTTTATCTTAACAGGCAATACCGTGCGATCGCTGTTTTCGTTGTTATCCTTGCAATTATAATCGCGTTAATTCTGCCAAACGGAGCTCTCACTGCGGCATGTTTTGTTTTCGGTGCAGTGCTTTCCGCAACAGCTGGATATGCAGGGATGCTTACGGCTACTATTGCGAATGGAAGGACCACAAATGCTGCTACAAGAGGCATTGGCCCGGCTTTCAAGGTTTCATTTGCGTCCGGTACTGTTATGGGAATGAGTGTCGTAGGTCTCGGTCTTTTTGGACTGTCTATCTCGTTTATAATTCTCGGAAGTGCCTTTACAGACCTTGATATGCTTACTATCATAAACATTGTTGCGGGTTTTTCACTCGGAGCATCATCTATCGCTCTCTTTGCTCGTGTCGGTGGCGGTATATTCACCAAAGCTGCTGATGTCGGTGCAGACCTTGTAGGAAAAGTCGAAGCCGGAATCCCTGAAGATGATCCGAGAAACCCTGCTGTAATTGCTGACAATGTCGGAGACAATGTAGGAGACATAGCCGGGATGGGAGCTGACCTCTATGAATCATATGTAGGCTCGATCCTTGCAACGATGCTTCTTGCAGCATCAACAGCAGCAACTACTTTCCCTGGCATCCCTCTTGAGAATGTTGTTCTTGTTCCACTGATAATTTCAGCTGTCGGAATTCTCGCATCTATTGTAGGGACATTTTTTGTCCGCACAAACAAGACTGAGTCTTCAGCAATCCATATGGCATTTAATATGGGGCTAATTGCTGCAATCGTGCTTACTGTCATTGCTGCATACTTCGTTACGTCCCAGTTGCTTGGAAAATACGGACTGAACGTCTTCTTTGCAACGGTTGCAGGCCTTGTCTCAGGCTTCCTCATAGGGCAGATCACGGAGCATTATACCTCATATGACAGAAAGCCTACTCTCAGAGTTGCACATTCCTGCCAGACCGGTTCAGCTACAAACATCATCACAGGTTTTGCAAAGGGTATGGAATCCACTCTCTGGCCTGTTGTTATAATCAGCATTGCAATCTATATTGCATTCCAGCTCGCAGGGCTTTATGGCATAGCTATTGCAGCTGTAGGGATGCTTGCAACACTGGGGATCTCACTCTCCGTAGATGCATACGGTCCCGTAGCTGACAATGCAGGAGGCATTGCAGAAATGTCCCACCAGAAGAAAGAGGTTCGTCAGATTACCGACACTCTTGATGCGGTAGGAAACACTACGGCAGCCATTGGCAAAGGTTTTGCAATAGGTTCGGCAGCTCTCACCGCACTTGCCCTCTTCGCTTCGTATGGTATTGCAGTGGGTCTCAGCGCTATCGATGTTATGGACCCCAATGTATTCATAGGGCTTACAATAGGTGCAATGCTCCCTTACCTCTTCTCATCAATGACCATTCTGGCTGTCGGAAATGCGGCAGGTGAAGTGGTTGTTGAAGTCAGGAGGCAGTTTAAAGAGATTAAAGGTTTGATGGAAGGCAAAGCTGATCCCGATTACGGCAAATGTATTGCAATCTCAACACATTCTGCTTTGAAAGAGATGATTCCACCAGGACTTCTTGCAGTTATCGCTCCACTTTTAGTAGGGCTTGTCCTCGGTCCCGGAGCTCTTGGCGGACTTCTTGCAGGCTCTGTAGCTTCAGGTTTCATGATTGCAATTACAATGTCTAACGCAGGAGGTGCGTGGGACAATGCAAAGAAATTCATTGAACTTGGAAACTACGGCGGAAAAGGTTCTGATGCCCACAAAGCAGGTGTAACCGGTGATACTGTAGGTGATCCTTTCAAGGATACAGCAGGTCCTGCAATCAACATCCTCATTAAGCTCATGAGCATTGTGGCTGTTGTGTTTGCACCCTTATTTATGTGATTTCCTTAATTTTTCCCTTTTTTTTATTTTTAGCTTGATCTCAGGTTATTTTTCAGGTTATAATCTGGTTTTTTTTCCAGTGTTTTTTTGCTTAAATCTGCGGAGGTCAGTTCTTTTCTGTGTTTCTCTGTTTTCTGGTTTCATATTGCTCTTTTTTGAGTATTTGAATTTTGAGTACCTGAAGAATGTGCCCTTTCTTCAGATACTCAGTTTTCTGGTTGATGGTTTTTTAATTAATTCTACATCTTGATTCTCAACAGCTTACTTTTTCCACAGCTTAAGCTCCTTTACATACCGGGATAAATATCAGGAACAAAAATAGCATAGCATAAGCTCTTCGTTCCTTCCTGTCCCATAGGCAAGCCTCTTTCCTGTTTACACTATGATAAATTCTTCACACATGAGATTATTCACACACAATTTTTTTACACACGATAGGCTTTTCGTACACGATGGGTATTTATGTATCGAATTGCCAAAAAGGAATACAGTTTCCTATTTGACAATAATAAGGTAAAAACCTTTCGGTTTTGTACGATATTCTGGAGAAATTTCCTCTTTAATCAAAAATAATCTGTCATGACGTGAATTCAGCTTTTTTAACTTTGATCTAATTCTCTAAAAAATCCGATTCTTGATAATAAGTAAAAAAGATTTTTGTGAAGGAAGCAAAAGTTAGCCTTTTAAAGCAGTCCTTTTTCGGGAAGGAGAGTTCAGTTAACTCCCCTTACCTGAAGCAGCTGGAAATCGATTTCATCCGGAATTGTAGCAAGGAACACAAAGGTATTGTACCCCAGTTTCTGGACTTCTTTTATTGCATTCGCCTGAGTTTCATCCAGATCTCTCGAATTACTTACAATGCAGAAAGACTTTCTGTTTCCGGTGTTCACAAGGAAATTAAAAATCGTCCCATGGGTATTGAGGAAAGCAACCAGATTCTTAAGCTCTTCCCAGCTATTGCACATATGGAGATTCCTGGACCCCATATTTTCCACATACCAGTCCCGGCTCACATAGGAGTAGGATGCATACTGTTCGTTCAGCTCATCGAAGGCCTTAGTGATTTTGTTAGAATCCTTTTTCAGGTTTACCCATTTCCAGTTCTGTGTTGTGAAATAGCGGGCTGCCACTATCTCAAAGATTGATTGTTTATCTTCATTTTCAAGTTTCATTTTCTCACGTCTCTCTTTTTGCCTGCTTTCCGTTAATCAGAATACATCATCCTGGGCATAACTCCTGTTGAAGCGCAGAGCAATTTCGGCTTTTTCCAGTTCTCTTCCGAGATATGCAGCATGGTCAAGGCGCGAGACCAGCTCGAGTTCAAGCAATGTATCCATGACTTCCCTGGCACTCTCTCCTGCAATCGCGGCTTTCTCATGTTCAGCTACGATCAGTCCGCCGTTTCCGCTAATCCTATCCGGAACAATCCTGATGCGAATAGGGCCTGCAGGATCTGTACGCCAGTTTTTCGAAGCTCTGGCCATGATCACTTTTTCGGGAAGGAGGCTGTCAGGGCGCCTTCGTTTTTCCTTTATGCAAAGAAGGTCAATACCAAGATCCTTTGGGGAACTTTCCCTTATCCTGCAAAGCTGCATCATCTCTGAGGCTTTTTTCAGTTCTCCTATTGAGCCCTGAGCTTTATCGCTGTACTCCGGGGTAAAAAGGATACTTGCTCCGGTTTCTGTCCCTATTCCGCAGAGTGTAGCATTCACTCCTATTGTGTCAACATCCATTAGTTCCGTTACATTTCCAGCTCCGAAGAATAACGGAACCTCAGGATACAACCTGTGAAACTGATGGTAGCGTACAATGGATTCGGTTATATTATGACCTACAGGGTCAAGGACAGGGTCAGCTATGATTTTTTCAATCCCGAGCCTGCGGGCAGCTTCGAGATTTCTTACCAGGCTCTCCAGGCTATTTCCTTCATCAGGAATTATAACTGCTGCAGTGCCTGCCTTTGCAACTGCCGGGCCTGCAGTTTCCATGTTCGTGCCGTTAAGGCTGAGAACTAGATCTGCTCCTGCTTCTATTCCTTCCTTTATCAGCTCAGGATCAAGGGTATCTATACTTATCGGGATGCATGTGAGGGATTTTGCGAGGGATACCGTATCTCGAACCTGCCCGGGAAGGGTGTTAAGTGTGGCCCCGAGGTCGATAATATCTACTCCACGGGCGATAAAAGCTTCGATTTTTATCTCCAGATCCGCAGGTTTCAGCTCAGCTGCTCCTACAATCTCTCCCATAACTTTCATGCGGGAATCTCCTCCGAGTTTTACTTCTCCGAGAGTGAGGGGAGAAATGGCTTCTTCTTCTGCTTTCCTGATAAGCTCGAGAGCCATTTCCTTCCTCACATCTGCAAGGAGCTCACAGGCAGGAACCTTTTCGGAAAACTCAACTTCATCTGCAAAACGGAGTACAAAGCCTAGGTCATAAGCATGTTTCGGGCCCAGCTTGATTTTACAGTCCAGCTCATCCGATACCTTTGAAAAGTCCCCTGCTACAAGGCCGGGCAGCAGAATAAGGTTGTATTTTTTTGAGAATTCTGCCTCCTTAAAGGCTTTGATAAGCTTTTTAGGGGTAATAAAGGCAGCAATGTCTATATCTGCTACGAGGACGTCTGCTTTTTCTCCGACTACTTTCCTCACGGTATTTTCCGCAAGCCGTCCTGTTGCAATCAAAATCTTCATGTTTTTTAGATAGAATCGCTAATAAAAAAGAGTATCTATCTGGAAATCCTTTCAAAAAATAGGTTCTCGGTCAGGAAAAACTCGAACTTTTCGCCCTGAAGAGACTTTACTTCTCCGGGCTTCCGATTGCTCCCCGGAATATTCTAAGAATAACCTGAAGGAGCTCGAAAACCTGCGAGTCCGGGCTTTTGCCTGAACCTGATTTAATTTATGAAATCAATAATCGATTCTTCGTGTTTTTTTCTGAGAGGTCCTGCAGTCTCTCCTTTTCTGGCTGCAAGTGATGCTCTTCCGAATCTCTTTTCCTGGATAGGATCAGCTTCGGCTCTGGACTCCAGGATTCCAGCTCCTGCCTGAGGGCCCAGGATCTGGGCAGACTGAACACCTGTCATTATTGCCATTACCCGGACCTTGCCTTCGTAGTCTTCCCTTATTCTTGCGCCCCATATTACATTGGCACTCGAGGAAAGTTCATAGGTCAGCATGGAGGCAATTTCCTCAGCTTCCTTCAGGCTCAGGTCGGGCCCGCCTGTTACATGGACAAGGCTTCCGGTTGCACCTTTATAATCAACGTCAAGCAGGGGGTGGTTCAGGGCAGTCCGCACGACTTCAGTGCTCTTGTCCTGGCTCTTGGATTCCCCTACAAGCATTACGGCAACTCCGCCACAGCTCATGATTGTCCTGATGTCTGCATAGTCAAGATTGATCAGAGAGGGTACTGTAATAGTTTCAGTAATTCCCTTAACTGTTTCTGCAATTAACTGGTCCATTACTGAGAAAGCCTGGTCAATCGGAAGGTTGGGTACGTAATTGAGCAGCCTGTTATTGTCCAGGACGATTACAGTATCTGCTGCTCTGCGCAGGTCTTCAAGTCCTTCTTCGGCCTTGAATATGCGGGCTCTTTCGACCCTGAAGGGGCTTGAAACCATTCCTACAACGATTGCTCCCTGTTCTTTTGCGACTTCGGCAACTACCGGTGCAACTCCTGTTCCAGTGCCTCCTCCAAGGCCTGCTGTAACGAAAACAAGGTCAACATCCTTTAAAACTTCCTCAAGAGTGCCTCTTGCAAGCTCTGCGGCTTTCTTTCCTGTTTCAGGATAGCCACCTGCTCCCAGGCCTCTTGTAAGAGTTTTTCCTACAAGGATTTTCTTGTCAGCCCTTACATTATCAAGATGCTGCTTGTCCGTGTTGATGCAGACTGTTTCTGCACCTTCAATCCCTATGTTGTAGAGACGGTTTACGGTATTGTTTCCTGCGCCCCCACACCCTACAATCATAATTCTCGGCTGTCCGAATTCTTCAAATTCTTCATCAGAGGAGGAGGTTTTTCGGTATTCCTTCTCTTTTTCGCTAAATTTCATTGCTTCCTGTACTATAGATTGCAATTTATCCCCTCGGCTGGATTTCTTTTGTTACATTATCTTATTTTTTTTCTTTGACTCCCCACCCTCATATTGGGGGGTAAATTTTGCTAATATCAAGTAAACTGGGGATAACCTGTAAAAACCTGGTAAAAGATTTTCATCCGTTATCTTTAATAAGTTGTCACTCTACTGATCTTAAACATTTCGGACATATTTAAACAGTGATTTTAAATTGTATATGAAGTTTAAATACGCCATCCATAAATTTCATATATTTTACTTTTTTCCTGCTTTCAGTCCTGAACTCTCAGGGCAAAAAGGCAGAACACTTGCACAACTTTTATATACATCAACCTGAATTTTTCTAGAAAGTCTCGTTTTTCAGGAAAGCTGTCCTGATCGCACATGTCAGGGCAATTTTTATTTTCTTTCTTGTCTGTTATTTTACTGCCATGCTTCCCTCAAATTCTTGAATATGTAGTATCTATACCACGTTTTCTTTGAGACTTCTAAACTGGAATACTTGCAATTTAATGAAACTGTTTATATTATTACTATTTAAGTAGAATTCTCATCTTAAAAACTTTTTCGGTATCTTTCGAAGATTTTGAGCCTCTTGCTTATTTTTTCCAGTACTGAGAAATAACTGCGCATAAGTGTTTATATAAATTTAAGTTCAATATTTTGAACTTCCTGCTAATCTTTTAAATTTTATTTATCCATAACATACTCGATTTATTAATCCAATATATCAGCTCTAAATAACATATTTTGATTAATAAAAGGACAATAAGAAAGATCTGATACTTTTAAAACGATAATAGGGGAGCTTAGTATAAAGTTCACTATACATTAAACCTCGTAATGTGATCCCGGAAATTTCGGGAAAGCTTTAAGACTGCAAAACCGTTTTTATCTTGAGTCGCTTTACCTTAATTCTTAGTGAAATTGGACTCAGGAAAAGTTTTAAGTTATTTATTAACTTTCCTATATCTTCCTCAAAAGTTCCCATTTCTTTTGATTCAGGAGTCAGAAACGTGTTAAAAGCATTAATTTTTGATATGGATGGGGTTTTAGTAGATTCCATGCCTTTTCATGCAGCAGCCTGGAAGAAGGCTTTCCTTGATATGGGTATGAAAATTCAGGATGAGGATATCTATGCAATCGAGGGTTCAAATCCCAGAAACGGTCTTCCCCTGCTGATCAGAAAAGCCAGAAAAGAGCCGGATGATTTTGACTTTGAAACGATCACGACAATTTACAGGCAAGAGTTTAAACGAATTTTCGAACTGAAGGCTTTCGATGGAATGAAAGAGTGCCTTGAACTTCTTAAATCACGTTATCTGCTTTCAGTAGTCTCAGGTTCTGATCACTTTATCGTTCACGGGATTCTTGACCAGCTTTTTCCCGGGATATTTGATGCTGTTGTCACAGGAGACGATGTTCTGAACTCAAAGCCCCATCCGGATCCTTTTCTTAAAGCGGTTGAACTTCTTAATGTCGGAAAAAAAGAGTGTATTGTGATCGAAAATGCCACTCTGGGTGTAGAAGCTGCAAAAAAAGCTGACATTTACTGCATAGGCGTCCCCACATACGTAAAACCTTCAGAGCTTAATAAAGCGGATCTTGTGGTGGGAGATCATAAAAAATTGATGGAACATCTCCTTAGCCTTGAGACTTTATTCAGCCCTGAACTTGTTCTCAGGCGCAGGTGATAAAAGAAATTCCGTAGAAGCTTTACCTACCTGTAAAAAGCTTATTAATTAGTAATTTTAATTAGTATTCGTCAATTCTTTTTAATTAATATTTTGTAGAAAAAGAGTGTGGCCCCTGAGGGGTCACAGCAGTCTTACTGTTTCGAGGTTTGTGAGAGCGCGGGTCTCTATCTTCAGTTTCTTATATACGGAACTTGCAAGGTCCACACAGGCTTTTTCGTCTCCGTGTTCGGTGAATACTCTTTCCGGACGGGGCTGCATTCTTTTAACGTACTCCATAAGCTGCCTCCTGTCCGAGTGGCCTGAGAAGCCGTCTACAACCTGCACTTCTATGTTCATTTTCAGCATTTCGGTGCTTCCGTTCTTTCCTGTCATTGGGATTTCTTTCCATCCCTTCTGGATCCTGCGCCCTACTGTCCCGTCAGCCTGGTAACCTACGAATACGAGGGTATTACGCGGGTCTTCGGCAAAGGCCCTGAAATAGTCCATAACAGGTCCTCCATTCATCATACCCGAGGTTGAAAGAATTACACAGGGGTGAGGGTTCTGGATAATCTTCTGGCGTGCTTCATGAGAGTCAACGGGTTTGAAGCATTCGGACAGGAAGGGATTCTGTCCTTTCTGGAAGATCAGTTTCCTTAAATCGTTATTAAGGTACTCGGGATGGGTTGCATGGATTGCAGTTGCCTCCCAGATCATTCCATCAAGGTAGACCGGAACTTCAGGGATAAGCCCTTTCCTTATGGACTCTTCGAGCACAATCATAACTTCCTGGCTTCTGCCCACCGCAAAAGCAGGGATAAGTGCGATTCCTCCGCGCTCAATGGTATTCTTTACGACCATCTGCAGATGCTTTTCTGCATCCTTGAGTGCAGGCTGGAAGGCATTGGAATTTCCATAAGTAGCCTCACTGATAACCGTTTCAACCCTTGGGAACTTATTGACCGCAGGGTCAAAAAGCCTGGTTTTCTCATACTTGTAATCTCCTGTAAAGACCACATTATGTAGTCCGTCTCCTATATGGAAGTGGGAAATTGCCGAGCCCAGGATATGACCTGCATTGTGGAAAGTCAATTTTATGTCAGGGGCGATGTCTGTTACTTCTTCGTAGTCCAAAGGTATGGTGTGTTTGAGGGTCTTTGCTACCATCCCTGATTCGTAGGGAATCTTCTTCCCTTCTTTAGCTGCCACATCGATGTAATCGAGCTGGAGCAGCACCATGAGGTCCCTTGTGGGAGGCGTACAGTAGACAGGCCCTTCGTACCCGTACTTAAAGAGCAGGGGAACGAGTCCCTGGTGGTCAAGATGAGCATGAGTTACTATCACGGCGTCTATCTGGTTTAACGGGAAAACTTCAGGAACATAAAGAAAAGGCGTCATATTTTCATCAGAACCCACATTAACTCCGCAGTCAATCAGGATTCTGGACTCAGGAGTAGAAAGCAAAAAGCAGCTTCTACCTACTTCTTTACATCCCCCGAGGGCTGTAACCCTTACCCACTGGTCTTTTGAGGTACACTCCCTGTGAATTTTCCTCCCCACTGTCTTCAAGATTTCCTTTCTTTCTTTGAGGTTGTTCCTCATGAACTCCCTGATGTTTTTCACTGTACGGGACTTAATAGGAGGAGTCCTGACAACTTTGGGAATCCAGCCGATCTGCTTCGTAATCTCTCTAAGGGTTGCGCCATGTTTTCCTATTACAAGCCCGGGCTTTTCGGCTTCGATGATTACTTCCCCGGAATCGGGGTCAAAATAATAGCTCGAGATTACGGATTCTTTTGGAACAACTTCTTCAATTATAGAAATAGAGTCCTCAGGAGTTGCAAGCACCCTGGGGTCAGGACGCATGGCTATCCGCGTTCTGAGTTCTTTTGCCAGGTTGCGGATTATATTCCCGTCGTCTGCGAATTTTCTGGGCTCTTCTGTGTACAGGACAAGCTGAGGGCCTTCGAATTCGACGTCGGTAATGGTTACTCCTGCAGGTAGATTTTTCTCAATTTTGTGTTTGAGGTCTAATAGCACGTCTTCTATAGGCATTAAGAATCTTCCTTTTTGTCAAAAAATCAAAAAGTATCTGGATGTTGAAAAAATAATATTTGAAAAAGGTGTTAGTTTATATATTTAAAATAAAAAACCAACAGAAATTATTAGTTTAATGAAGCCCTTCTGGATTTTACTTCTTCAGGATCCAACCTTTTGAATGCCTCCTTTGTAATTACGACTACATCGATATTTTCTCCGGAAGCTGAGTCTCTTTTCGTTGCATTGTGGATCGCCCGGATCGCAAGGTCAAGACCTTCTTTTACAGCCATATCCTCTTTGTACTGGTCTTCCAGTACTCCGTAAGCCATGGGAGAACCTGAACCGGTTGCCGAAATCCTTGTCTCTTCAATACTTCCTCCCAGCGGATCCAGCGAGTATATTGCGGGTCCGTTTTTGTCGACCCCTCCTATAAGGAGCTGAACCATCATGGGATAATAGCGGTTAGCATTTAAGAAGTTCGACATCAAAGTGGCAATTCCTTTGATTGTCATGGATTCGTTCCTGCGCATTTTGTAGAGCTGTGACTCCACACTTACCAATCGCACAAGCTGCTGGGCATCCCCTACCGAACCGGCAGTGGTCATCCCTACCAGGTCATCGATCTGGTAAACTTTCTTTGCAGTTTTGCTTGCGATGAAATGCCCCATTGTGGCTCGCTGTTCACTTGCGAGCACAATTCCGTCGGTACAAACTACTCCTACGGTAGTTGTGCCCTTTAAATATTTGTCATTATCCATAAACATACCCTCATAATAAGCTGAAAATGAGAAAATGGCGCTAAAAAAAATGTTTTGGTTGAGGTGAGCATTTTTAGCTTAAATCGCAGGATTTAGCAATCCATTATCTCATTATTAATATCGCTATATATAAGTTTTCCTCCTTATTTTCTAAATGCGTTTGCATTTAAAATCGGAAGATTAATTCGATAAAATAATTTCTCTGTTTTTTAAATAATTTCTCTGTTTTTTATCACTGAACATCATTCATTATTGCTGCAGAAATCCGAAATTTAGCTTGAAAGCCTTTCTACTTCTTCAGCCAGTTTCTTTACCCTCTGAATTACATGTTCAGATACATTTTTTTTACGCATGAGCTCTAATCTTTCCTGTATCGTTATTCTGTTTGTTCCTTTTACAAGGTTGTCTGCATGCGCAACGATCTTTTCCTCCAGACGCCTGGGGAAATAATCGTCTTCAGGAAGTCCTAATTCTTTTGCTTCTTCTTTTGAGATCCCGGCTCCGATGTGCCTTTTTATTATTTCGGCAACTTCAGGTTCGATTCCTTTGCCTGTAGCCAGCCTGAACCCTTCAACTGCATGAGCAATCTCATGTGTCCTGCACCTTCCAGAATCATGCAAAAGAGCCCCTGCTTCTACAAGCTCCAGATCCACATCCCGTCCTGCTGCTTTTATTTTTTCTGCAATCTCTACTGCCAGTGAGGCAACCTCTTTACAGTGCTCGATTACATTCGGGGTACAGCCAGATTCTTCAAGCAACTTTATTGCTTCGGCTCGTGTGGTCAAGATAAATCCCTTATACGGAACTCAAAGCTTCTACACGCTTTTTCAGGGCTCCCACAAACTGGGAGTTATCGTAGAAGACCAGGTCTTCCCCGCACATTGGGCAGAGAAATTCTGTTTCCGTTGCTTCGTCAAAAAGAAGGCGAACACAACCCTGCGGGCAAACGTAAAACACATTATTTTCTTCGAAATCAAGACGAGTCTTCAGATTCCTCAGCAGTTTTTTCTTTTCTCTCATAAGCTGATGCTCTATATCGGTGAAGTCCAGATGCCAGAGATAAGTCAGCCATCCGCTGTTAGAATCTCTTTCCCTTACAACTATTGCAAATTTATTTTCATAAAGTATAAAAAGAGTTCTTCTCACGGTATTCAGCAGAACTCCGGTCTTATTAGCAATTTCTTCATCCGTGACATTGCCTTCGGGCATCTGTTCTATCATTTTAAGCCCATCATCCCCTACAAGGCTCCTGAGGTATCCTCTAATTACCTTGTCATTCAAATCGACCAAAGTGTTCACCTCGCAAATCCCTTATATGAATCGAACATACCAGTATTAAAGTTTACATTAAAAGTTTTCTCTAAAAGACTGTTCATTTCTGGAAAAAACTGTACTTTCGGCAACTGAGCCTTATGCTTCTCCTGCAGGGCTCAGGGATTCTCTTTCTTCTTTCGTTTGATCTGCAATAAATGTCTTTATCCTCTCTGCCCCTCCTTCGAGAGATCGGACTGCCTCATCTCTTGTTGAGGCGAATGCAAACAGCGAAGTTAAAGGCCAGTCGGGCTCGATAACAGTTCCCTGGGACGGAATATCCGCGCTTTTTTCCCTAAGAATGAATTCCATGAGTTTTCTGTCTATAAAAAGTTCTCGATCCGAGTAAAGAACTCCTCTAACGGCAAATAGTTTTGCTTCTGGTTTTTCCGGAAGTTCCCCTCTAAAGCAGCCGACATGGGCTTCAAAGAGATTAATTCCCATTGCCTTCTCAACAGTATCCAGACTTCCCTGGAATCTCGGGTTTACTTCAAGTACTACAGGTCCTTTTTCAGTCACCAGAAAGTCAACCCCATTTGAACCAAGAAGTCCGAGTTCAAGCACCAGTTCTTCTGCAAGAGTTTCCATTTCCTTCGCGTACTCTGTTCTGAAAGGAGTTATGTTTCCGCAGTAGGCAAATGGCAGCTTCGAGAGCCAGGATGTCCCTATCAGCTGTTCATTTACGGCAACTGCCAGAGATTCGTCTTTTGTAGAAAGCAAAGAGACGCTTGCAGGTTTTCCTTCCAGAAACTGCTGAACCAAGATTTCTTTTTCTGTGAACCCCTGATCCATCCTGGATAACTCTTCTAAAACTGCCAGCATTTCCTGCCTGTTCTTTGCAACCCTGTTAAATATTCCTCCTCCTCCTGTAGCAGGTTTGAGAATTACAGGGTATTCGATTGTGTCAAGCTCATCAGGAGAATAACAGCAAGGGTGTGGTATCCCCAGAGCTTCAAGCCTTTTTGCAAGGTGTGATTTGTTTGAAGCTTCCTGTGCTGCTTCAGGGCTGCTGGCAAGTACCGGGCAGGGGAAACTGTGCATATTCAGCGTCTCCATTCCAGAGCCGGTTACGATGGCGTCAAAGCCAAGCCCGAAGGCTTTCATCTGAGCTATTATCCAGTTAGGGTCAAGCTGACGGAGTTCTCCTGAAGTCCTGCACTCAAGAAGAGCTGATGCATATGCACATTCCTGCAGGTCAAGATCGCGAAAAGCATCTATAGAGCAGACAGTATAACCTGCCCTGCTTGCAGAGCAGACAATGTTTCGAGTGTCAAACCCAATTACAAGGATATTTTGCATTTTTCCTCTTTTTCTGGATTTTTCATTTTTCCTGCGGAACTTCGGAGTGTGCCAGTGCAAAGATTCCATACTCTGTTTTCAGAACGGGGATTTCGCTGCCTGCCTCTGCGTTGAAGAACATTGGTTTTTTTATTGCAACAGTTTCATAGGTTTCAGGATCAAGCACAAGAATTGCATTCCCTTCAATTGAGACCAGAACTGTAAGGACTGCATCCCCAATGTTTGCAATTTTCTCTGCACCTTTAAGTTCTTCAGGAGTTGAGATAAATCGAGAGCCGTCTTCAAGGCTTATCCCGTGGACCTTCTTGCCTGAACTTCGTATCTGGATAATTCTCCCTCTAAACTTTATTACGTCCCCTGGTCTGAACTCTGGAAGGCGCATGGCAAAAGTAATTCTGTACAGATTTTTCCCATCTTTCATGCCAACAAGAGTTGGGGATTCGGAAAAACTGCCTCCCAGCTCAGAGATGATCATGCGGCAGACCTGCCTGCTGGCATTCATTGAGCCCATGTAAAGATCAACGCCTTCTTTTTGCTCCTGGTAGTCACTTATAAATGCAAGGCGGTCACCTTTTTTCTTCATGCTATTCATGGCTTCCCTGGCTATTAAAGTACAGCGCCTTTTTTCTTCTTCAGTAGGGAACCTGCCTGCTGCCCTTACCTGGATGATTGCTTCAAAATATCCTCCGGACTCACGGCTGCACATATCGCAGGCTGTCCGCTGAACCCTTACTTCGGTTTCAGCTTCTGCATGGACTGGCTCGTCTTTTACAACCGCATCTACTTCAGCTTTCACCCTGTATATGTAAGGTGTAATTTCCTTCGGTTCCAGGTAGAGTTCTACATCTCCGGCTTCACTGTGGATAAAAAGGGTGTTTTCTACGGCTTTCAGCACCACTTCTTCCAGATTGCCTGCATCTTCCCAGCGGCTCCTGTGGAAATATGCTCCGCAGCTGGAACAGATCCTTACATGGAGTACAAGGGGTAGCTCGATTAGTCTGAAGCTTTCAAAGAAACAGTCCCTGCAAATGGAATCAAATAGTTTGTCGCATTCTGTGCCACATTTGGGGCATGTAATGAAATTCATTTATAATCCTTACTGATAATCTTCTTGGAGTAATAGCTTTCAAAATATTCAGAAAATAATTTTTTGAGTATTGCCGAGCAGTTCACCTTTTAAGTACTCTCATGTTATTTAAGAATAGCTGGATCTGCAATTCTCTCTTTATTTATGTATTGGTGTCTGGACTGAAATACATTCTTAGACCAGCCGTCGATGCATTGAATTTCTAAATAATTGTTAAAAAAATATATATTTTATAAACATGTTAAATAGGCTTTTTCATTATATAAACATTTGTATAATTTTATCCGGCATCGATAGCCTCTGGCGTTTCGTATCCTTACAGGGCATGAAAATTTCAACGAATTTTTGAGATTATTTTCTCTATTATATATTGAATATTATCACACCAGATACAATAAGCCCTATGGCAATTATTTTATTAATGTCTATTTTCTCACAGAGCACCAATTTCGAAAGGATAAGTACCAGAACGAATTTTAAAGAGGTAGTCGTATAAAATAATTTTAATGGAATTTCCTTAAGTGCATATACTGTAAAAATAGTCACCACTATATACAAAAAATATGCAGTAAATGTACAGGGATTTATATACGCTGAAATAAGTTTTTTTTGAGAAGACTGTTTTGCTCCCATCTTCAAAAGGATCTGACTGATACCTGTGAATGCGATTACCAGTATCAAATAAAATGTAGAAGAAGTAATCACGTTTCTTCTCCTAAACTGCGCGATAGTATTAAAATCCCCAGGGAGATGATAATTAACCCCAAAACATTATATCTGGTGATCTGTTCGTGGAATAGAATTGCAGAGAAGAATAATATCACAAAATTGACCAGACTTATAAAAGGATAAGCATATGAAAGTGGGTAGTGTATCAATGCCTGCTGCCAGATTACCGCCTGCAGCACAAGAAATACCAGGGAGAGTAAATAATAGATATTTGCGATTGTAATAAAAGGTGAAGCCTCTTTTATTGTTATTGCAGCGTATTTCCCACAAATTCCACTGCCTGCCTGAAAAAGTATGGAAAAGATTATCAGACTAAAGTAAAAGATCTGCTTTTTCTCAGGCTTAATTTTGCTCAAAGCATCCCTCGCAGGATTTAACTGCTTTTTTCTTTGACTGTTTTTCCAAACTTCGCCTTAAACGGAAAATCTGGGAGCCCATCCCTAAAATGTCTTTTTTCAGGTTTACTTTAGTTGCTCCTCCATGCCTCCAGACTACGGGGAATTCTTTAATTTTAAATCCCCAAGATTGTGCAAGAACCATGAGTTCGGTATCCCAGAACCAGTGCTTATCCTGAACTGTATCAATCAGTTCAAACAAAGGGGCTTTTTTAAAAGCCTTAAATCCACACTGGTGATCATACAGCTTTGAGTGCAAAAAAATACGTACCAGGAAATTGTATCCCTTACTGGCTATATCTCTTTTTAAGGGCCTTTTGACATTGCTCTGAGGCATCATTCTGGAACCTGTTGCAAAATCATATCCTTCTAATGATATTGACTCTATAAGTTCCTTCAGGTGGCTCATATCAGTTGCAAGATCCACATCAATATAACAGAGGACATCCCCAGATGCATACTTTAAAGCTCTATTCAAGGCCATGCCGCGTCCCTGTCGTGAATCCGAGTGAAGATGGCTCACATAGCTGTGCTCCATAGCAAGATTATCAGCTACTCTATCTGTCCCATCACTGCTTCCATCTTCTGCTATGATAATTTCAAACGAAGAAGTAATATCCTTAAGAGTTTCTGCAGTTTGGTTTACCGTTTTTTCTATTCTTGCTACTTCGTTATATGCCGGTAATATTAATGAAACCTGTGTAATAATAACACCTTAATAATCTTTGAATATTGGTCGTTTGGCCTATAGAGTTACTCTATAGGCCAACAATTTTCATAGTTTATATCAATAAAAATCGGCTCATTCTATTTAAATTAATTTATTATCATTTCTTGTTTACGTGTTTTTTATGCTTTATTTTTTATTTTTTAGATTGGTTTTTCCGATTTCTTGAACCAGTATTTTTAATAGTTATGTAAAATTGATCTAAAAATAGTAGTATAGTCAAAAAGAGAACAATATAATTTGAAATTATCCGGAGAATAGAACTCAGAATCTATACAGTGAAACAGAACTAAGAATTCGTGTAAAGTTTAAGTATAAATTCATTAATTAAAGAGCCAAAGTAGGAAATCCTCCTCCCTGTGGGAGTAAAACCCAAAAAATCGCCTGTGGCTGTTATTATGAAGTACAAAATTTTCTAAAAATGAGTAAAGTACCCGTGCAGGAAGCACGGATGCTTTCAGGTCTAAATTGTTTTCGGATTTATTTCTTTGGAGGCCAGTTCTTTTCCATCCAGCCTGGGAGTCTTCCTGAGTCCATTGGGCCTACTTTGACGCTTGCCCCGAGCTTGTCCTCGAGGTCACCCTGGAGGCGAGCTGCCAGACCCGGAGTGATAACGGTGTTGTGGTTTACAGCCGTCTTGAGGTCGAAACCTGCCTTGTCAAATGCATCCTTTACTTTGTCCGCGGTCAGCTGTCCACCGGCAACTGCAGCTTCCACACCGATACCGTCGGTGTTAACTGCAAGCAGCCAGCAGTCTATTCCGTTTGAGGACAGGTCGCTCTCTACTGTATAGTAGGTCAGGGCGAAGTTTGTTGTAAAGAGTACCGGTGAGTCCGCAGTTGGGTTTCCTACCTTGTACATCTTCGAGTCCACAGCAACAGGAGACCTCGGGTCGGTATAGATGGTCTCGGCCAGGTGCACTTCGGGCATTGTGGCATAGGGCTCCATGCTGTGCAGGATCATTATGTCGCCGTACCTGATGGTAAAGACTGAAGCCATCACGGTTTCCCAGTAGGAGGCACTTACAGGGTCTGCAATTCCGGCCATCCAGGCAGTGAACGGGAGCGCCATGATCGGGTATGCGATCTCGGTGTCGCCCATAATGCCTGCTCTCCTGATCTTGAGGAAGTTTGTGAAGGTGTCCTTCAGGCCCTTGCCTGTCGGGTAAGTTCCCGGGTCAAGGACAATGTCCTTAATTCCTGCCTCTGCAAAGGTCTTTGCAAGGGTCTTGAGGGCATCAAGGTCATTGAAAGCTGAAACAACAACAGGCACCTTGTACTCAAGGGCAAGTTCTCCAATTTCTTTCCAGTTGTCCTTGTTTGCGGCATAGAGCAGTGGGTTCTTATCCTTTGCTGCTTCCAGGCCTGCCTTAAGGACTGCCGGGTTGAAGGAACAGAAGATCATGGGTATACCGACTTCTGCAACCTTCTTGACAGCTGCTGCAAACTTTACCGGGTCATTGGAAACGGCTCGGATTGCCACACCGTCGAGGAGGAGGTTGCGTCCGACATAGAACTTCTTGTAGCCAGCTATCTGCTTGACTCTGGCAACAAGGGCAGCTTCTTCCATGTTGTCTGCCACATCAAAGAACATCTTTGTCTTGTTGAAGAATGTGAGCTTGTGGCGATACAGGACATCGTCCCCACCAATATTGACTGCTTTTTCGCCTGCTCCGATGGTTACCTGGCGAATTTCCGGAGCAAGAAGCCTGTCAAGTTCTGCAAGTTTCTTTGCAAACTTCTTTTCCTTAACCAGGGGTGGGCAGTCTGACGTCTTACCTGACCTGTCAATCAGCTTGGAGGCAAAAGCCATACAGGTAGCTTCACCACATTCTCCACAGTTTGTCTGTGGCAGGTACTTGTAAGCTTCTAATGGGCTGTTTATTTTCATGTTTTACACCTCCGCTCCGATCCATTTGGCAATGTCAACCTGTTCGGTGTCGATCATACCGAAGAGGGTCTGAGTGATCTGCTTCAGGACAGCAACCGATGTTGGGTGCATCATCATGAAGAGGTCATTTCCTGCAATTGCAAGTGAGAGACCTGTGACGATTTCCCAGATAGGACCTCTGTACTCTCTCGGGCCCCAGTCAGAATCTTCCTTAAGCGGTGAGCTGACCATCCAGGACTCACGGGCACCCCATGCATTTGTGGTACCTGAAGACATCGGGAATGTCAGTTCATCGTCACCCATGAGTGCTGCAAGTCTTATGCGCTCCATGTTGGTGTAAGCGTAGTCCAGACCGTATCCGAGGGCAGCAGTGGTCGGGTCCATGATGATCCTGTCCCTTGGGACGTTGCACTGCTTCATGAGCTTCCTGTTAAGCTCCTTCTGGGCATTCATGTCCAGCTGGGTCCAGGAAAGGACGTCGTGGTCGTACTTTATTGCTGCTTCTGCAATTGCTGCATAGTCCAGGTTCAGGCTTGCAGATGCAAGGAGACAGCGCTCGCCTTCTGCAACTTCTGCTGCTCTTGCGAGGACTTCGGGGTCTTTCTGTGGGTTTCCTGATCCACCAATTGCTATTGGCACATCAACAGCCTGCAGAACTTCTTCTACTGTCTTTGCTGCTTCTTTTGCAGGAGTGTCTTTAATAAGCGGGTCGGTTGAGATCAGGTGGATGGTAATCATGTCTGCGTTGAACTTCTCAACGTTCTTTTTTGCCCATTCTCCCGGGCTGTCCATGACTTCATCATAGTTCTCCTTGACAGCCTTTGCAAGTCCGATCCTCATGTCGAACACGTCGATAGTGACCTGGTTCCTGTTCGGCATCGGGGCGTCTGGGAAGAACGGAAGGGCTTTTTCTCCACCCACCACTACTCTCTTTCCACGGCTTCCGCCGTCTGCAGAGGTGTTGCCTATGGGTACTTCCTGGATCTGAGTTGTCCATTCTGCTATGTTAGCAACATCAAACTTTGCAGGAATGAGATCTTTGAGTTTCGGGGCTGCCAGAGCCGGGGAAACTGCAGGAGCAGCTGCAGGTGCACCAATGCCAACAGGGTAGCCAAACATGCCTGCAAGTCTTGCAAAGTGCTGGGCAAGTATTGCACTCTCCTGCCCTAGAGCTGCGGCAAGCATCGGGTCAAAGCCGCCTCCGAGTCCACCGAGATCAATCTCAATGTCCCCTTCAATAGTCACACCTTCGAGGGCTTCTACATCCATTCCCGCGAACATGCTTGTTATATCTGATAACTTCATTTTCTTTGCCATGTAAACCTCACCGTTTCCGTAATTTTTGCCGTTTTTGTGAGTGACTTTATAATAAAGGATATAATACAGGATGAGTTTCCAGATTTTTTCCCTGGTCTCAGAACAGGGACCGAGGCAGAACCGGGTTCTGCTCCGTACTTTATGATTATTCCTGATAACGTTTCAAGCCCAGGAAAAGGGCAAGGTAATCCTTTTCTCTTTTACCGGTACGGTTTTCTGCAAATCCACAGGTTCAAAAGGAAGCTGGGGTCAGAACCCCAGTTTTTGTACAATTTTTTCAATTTCTTTTGCAGCAACCGAATCGTCCGGGATTTCGAAGAGAGGTATACCTTTTATGTCCATTTCCTCGATTTTAGGGTCGAGAGGAATCGTACCTAACAGGCTAAGTTTCAGGTCGCCGGCCAGTTTAACGAGCTCTTCCCGGTTAGTATCTGTAACTTTGTTTGCAATAACGTGAATTCTGCCAACATTTGAATCCAGTTCACTCACAAGTTCATGAATTCTTTCGGCAGTTCGGAATCCCCTGCGTGAGGCGTCAGTTACAACAATAAGGTCATCAATATCCCGGATAATCTTCCGGCTGAAATGCTCAAGCCCGGCCTCCGCATCAATGATAACTATATCATAGTTCACGATCAGTTTGTCCATTATGCCGCGGAGGAGGTTGTTTACGTAGCAGTAGCAGCCTGAACCTTCGGGCCTGCCCATTACCAGCAGGTCGTATCCCGGCATCTCCTCTATGATCTCGTAGACCTTACTTTTTAGTACTGACTCTTTATTCATATCGGGGTTGTCAGGCCTTGGTTTGGTAATTTCTGCTTGTAAAAACTCCTTTGCGTCCCCGATTGTTTTTACGTTCTCAGCACCAAGGGTTTCGGGCAGATTAGTATCTGCATCTGCATCAACTGCCAGTATGAACTTCCCTTTTTTTGAAAGGTAGCGGATCAGAAGAGCCGCTACTGCTGTTTTACCTGTCCCACCTTTTCCCGTTATTGCAATTACTTTTGTCACAGAATACCCCTTTGGATTGTTTTTCGGTTTTAGGCAATCGCCTGTCGTCACTCAGTTACTTCTTTTCCTTCTTCTCGCTTATGATCATCCTGTCAATTGTGATCTTTGCGTTCTTGAAGGTCAGCTTTATTCCACCAGCTGAACCTCCGGACATCATCGGCATTGCAGGCATCTGGAAGCCAGCTGCAGGCATCATCATCGGAGCTGCTGCAACAGCTACTTCCTCTTCCTCTTCCTCTTCTTCCTCTTCCTCTTCGGCTGCTGCCCAGGTGGCAACTACCGGGTGGCCCTTCTCCTCGAGGAAGGCTTTCAGGGACTGGATGTCAGTTGCATCTTTCTCGGTTGCGATCTTGTCTTTGAGGTCAGCAGGGATGGTCTCATCAATCTTCTCCTTGAGCATCGAGGGGAGCCAGACAACTCTGTTCCAGCCACCGTCAGCCTGGATGAACTTCGGGGAGTAGAAATAGTTGATACCAATACCGAGGAAACCTACTATCTGCTTTCCGCCACCGGTCTGACCGGCCATTGTAGAGAAGCCGATACCGTTTGGTGCCATTCCCTGGTATTCTCTGTTAACCCAGCCGATACCGTCGACTTCAGGGATATAGAACCCGACTACTTCGAAGCAGCCGCAGGATGTGTGAGGTGCATCGAAGAAGGAGTGGAGTTTGATCTTATCGAATTCACCGGCAGAGAGTTTCTTAGCAATATCGTTCACACCGGAATATTCACCCTTCTCGGCATCAATAAGGTCACCCTTGGCAATTTCAAACTGCGGACCTTCCGGGTCGACTTTTGCTGCTGCACGGCCGTCGAACCAGTTGATTGCACCACAGAGTGAGACTCTGTCAGGAGATACCACGCAAACGTTGGTCGGAGCAAAGGACTGACAGAGAGTGCACCCGTAGAAGACATCAACATCTTCGTCATGCAGGTCTTTTGTCCTTGCGTCTCTTGCCTTGAAAATCTCCTTTGCAGCTTCGAGCTGCTTCTTTACTTCTTCTTCATCGGTGTAGAATGTCACCTGCATCTTCTCGATAAAGGGCAGTTCTGTCTTGAAAAGCATCATAACGGCTTTTCCGAAGGGCTCAAAGGAGTCCATCTTTGCAGCTGTGTCCTTTGAAACTCTCATCCATACATCGTACCTCTGGTTCAGGTGCATAATGCCCTGGCAGTAGTTGATGAAGTCGTGGACACGCCTTTCTACGACAGATTCGAGGTCAGGCTCGACAAGTTCTCCGCCAATGTTAAAGACCATTGCCCATGGGTAGGTCTTTCCTTCTTCGAGCTGCTTGAGGTCTGGCCCGACAATTGTTACTTTGTCGTCCTCGATTGCATCCATATCTGCTGCACGGACAAGTTCCAGACCGATAGACTTGGGGCCACCGAGCTCTACGAACATTCCTTCTTTCCTTACTCTTTCTCCTTCAAACATTGGGGAAATCTCAAATGGGAATTCTGCCATTGTGCTTTCGCCTCCTAAATAAAATTATAATGCCTCAATTAATTCATCCAGTGCAGCATAGTGATCTGCCTTGCTAAGGTTCCCGAAAGACATTGTTGCGTTCTGGATGTAGCTTCTGTCAATTGCGATTGATTTTACACTGGAAAAGTTCTTTGTTCCGGACAGTACCTGGTTGACGTAGTATTTTATGTGCCCCAGGACTATGATTGTGTCATATGTCCCGTTGCCGTCAAGTCCTGGCCAGGCAGGATCTGTTACGTAGAAACCCAGCTGGTGAAGGTTGATGTACTTGGCATTCACGTCCTTGCCCACAAAGCCGGGCATAGAACTTCCGGTAGCTGCAATTGGAATGTTTGCTTTCTGTGCAATCTTTACTGCCCTGTCCAGGAGTTCCGGGTCAAGGACTTTGGTCCCTACCACAAGAAGCGGCCTCTTTGCCTTTGAAATTAGCTTGGCTGCTATCTCAGGGGTGGTTGCTTTGGCAGTTGTCACTCCGTAGCTGGTAAAGAGTTTGGTGTTCTTGGTAGTGTCTACCATTTTCAGGCCCCCTTGCAAAGTCTCTTGAGGTTAGTTGGCTGTGCTGAGACGTCGAATTTAATCTTCGGGCCGGAGATGATCTTCTTCCTCTTCCAGTCAATTTCCCAGCCGTGCTCTGATTCGAGCCTCTTCAGGAGCTCTTCACGCTTGGCAAGCGGGAGGTCGGCTTCGTTCCTGACGAACTTCCACCAGTCTTCTGGCTCTACACCGAGGTACTTCTTTGAAAGCTCCATCCAGTGGGTCAGCTTTATGGCTCTTCCCATGTTGTTGTCAGATGGGCGGATGCATGCCTTTGCCATCATCGGGATTGCTTCCTGCCAGCTCTCTGCTGTGGTCAGGAGGAATTCAGGTGCTGGTGGGATGTTCATCTCTGAGCCGTCTCTGCCATCGAATACTTTCCACTTGGACTCGTCATAGTTCTTGGCAATCAGAGCTCTCCTGTACTTGGAGCTGTGCGGGCCGAGCACTGCAGGAATACCGTATATATTACATCCGGTACCGATTGCAGCTGCCTTCTGTGAGTATGCACCCCAGGCAAGTCCGCATGCACCAACACGGTTAAGTGTGTAGTCTGCAATTTCTGCCAGGTTTCCTGCAAGGACTCTGCCTGCGAAGATACCGGCAACTTTCTCAGCAGCTCCACTGATGTGTGCGTTGGACACGCAGGAACCTGTGTTAATCAGTCCACCACCTGAGAATGTACCCGGGAACCTCTCGTAAAGGGTCTTGCCGTCCTCATCCTTGTACATACCGATGTCCATTGCGGAACACCCGCTTACTGCGAGGAGATAGTTTCTCTTCAGGAACTCTTCGGCAATGTTGTAGACATCTTTGGTACCGGCTGGGTAGTTCGGACATCCGATAATTGCGATGATACCTGGGGTAGTTCCCATAACGAGGTTCAGGCCTTCTTTCCTGATTTCCGCGTCACTTACCTGTCCTCTGCCGGCTCTGACCAATCCTTTCTCTTCGCTGATGGCCTTCTGTGCAGCCTTCTCGAGCACGTTCAGGATTGGGATTTCCTTCTTACAGACCTGTTCGCAGCGGCGGCACCCGATACAGAGATCGTGAAGGGTTTCAAGGTACTCGTAGCTTCCCTTGGCTGCGGATTCCAGGGCTTCGGGGATGTCGAGCTCTTCTGGACATGCAAGCAGGCATTCTCCACACTTTGCACACTTTTCGACGTATGTCTTGAATTCCTCATCACTCGGAATTGCTGTGATGCCTTCTGCATCGCGGATTGGAGCCATTGTCTGGGCAATCTTCGGGACGAGTTCTCCAAGTTTGTCATAGTCAAGCATTACACAACCCGGAATTGCTCCGGATTTGAGCTCCTCGACTATTGAATCCACATCGGCATCTGTGCGGTCCGGCAATCCCATCATAATCTTTTCGTTGGAAGCGATCACAGGGATCTTGAGTTTCATAGATTCGGCTAAGACGTCACCACGGACACACTGTTCGTCGGTAACAATGACATCAGGCATGCCGGAGCGGATTACCTTCAGTTCCTTAGCCAGTGACCCTACGATCTTTGCGTATGGAGCTCTCCTGTCAGCTTCCTTGTACCTTGTCATGTCGAACGAGGTACAGCAAAGCCCTGCAATTTCCATCTTGTCGGTCAGGTTGTTTTCTTCCATGTAGTCCATGATGTAGGTTACACCGGCTACGTTGTGCCCGATTGCAACTATAAGGGGCTTGGACTTGTCAATGGATCCCATACCAACTTCAATGAGGGGGGCTTCGGGGTCAGCTTTCGGGTAGTCATATGCTGAGACCTGGGCGATATCGGAGACTTCCATACCAACGTGGTCAAGACTGCCGCTGAAGAGGGCTTTTGAATCATAGTCAATCTCTGCGCTTTCCTGGCCTGCGTGGATGGTTGCAAGGAGCTGGGTGAGCTGTTCTTCAACATACTCCATTGGAGCCCTGCATTCTCCGAGGGTCTTTGGACTGAGTCCGGTGCAGATTGTGACGTTAGGGGTCAGGACATTTGATTCTCCAAGGTTGAGTGGGAGATCTTCGCCAAAGACTTCTATTACATGGTCAAGCAGGTGACGGCCGTGGGCAGCGTGACAGGCAGTACCTGTAATTACACGGAGGAAGAATTCCCTACCCGTGTGTCCTGCCATGTCAATACCGCAGGCACCTCTCTTGTTTCCTGAAAGGTCACATGGTCCGTAGGTACAGTAGCAGCACTGGTCACACATAGGGGTCAGAACAGGCTCGTAGCGGTCAAGAAGAAGCAGATTCCAGCTTCGGTAGGATGCCAAGCCTGCGTAAGCAGTGGGACCCATCGGGCCTAACTCTTTTGCTTTTTCTTCAGCAGCCTCCTTTGCTGCCCCTACAATGTTGTTAATAGTGATCTGAACGGATTCAAGATCTTCTATAGAAAAACTCCCGGTAGTTAGTTTGCTCATTTGAGCTTTACCTCCTAAATTTGTTTAAAGTCGACTTCGCCAAGACGATTGCAATTATGATATAACGGCATATTCTTAATGATTATACATTATATATTTTGCCGTCTGATTTAAAGTTACAACCGTTTAAATGACGTTTTCTGGTAAAACACTTTAAGCTCTCTATTTGGTCTTTAAACGTTTTACCAACGTTTTTTGAAATAAAAGCGTTTTTATAGGGAATATTTTCTTGTAAAAGTCGTTTTTAGGGCATTAGTCTTCTTCTATACACTTTTTTACGCCCTATGTCTCAAAAAAACCGTTTTTACCAACGATTGAGACCTTAATCTTGAGCAGAGGTCGCTACCGATGGATAATAAACACTAATTAAGTGACTAAATGTACCAAATCTATATAACATTTTCTAATTTGTAACACCCTATTTCGAGAAGGGTAAAAATGAAATGTAGAGGCTCATTCTTCTCTAAAAAAATAACAGAGACTCTCTCTGCAAGAAAAGTGCTTAATGCCTAAGCATAGTGGTTTTCAAATATGGCATTCTTAAGCTTCAGCAGTTTTTTCCTTTGATTTTAATATTTGTTATTAATTATTTCATTTTTTCATACTAAAAACAAATAATTTTAAAGATTCCTTTTATATAAATAACAAATTTCGCATGAATAAAACTCAAATTAGTTCTTTCTATCTTTTAATATATTATTCATAATAATTATTGGATTTATTATACTTCAGCATCTAATGAAAATATCAAAACTTATTTATATCGGGACATTCTTCTGCGCACTTTACAAAGTAAACGCTGTAAACCGTTTTCACGATTTTTTCCTGGAAAAAGATAAATATGATTCTCTCACTTGAATATTAGTTGATAAATTCTTTAGTTTAAATAATATTCATTCCAATTTAAAAACATTTTTTATTAAATATATCACTTTAAATCAATTCGCAGTAATTTAAGTAGCTAACAGGCACTTTAAATATACTGCTGTGTACTCGGTATTGAGATATCATAAGTTATAATAGAGTTAAGCGGCTTTGAGATTTCAAACTCCTTGATTTCTGAATTTAGGGGGATTAAAGCCCAAGCAATTTGATTACTGATGCATTAAGTAATCCTTTTGCTTGCAGGTTTTTCAAAACCGGGCTTGAAGTAAGGGGCTCCAGATTTGAGGGTTTTGGTTAGTATAATATGGATTTCTAAAATTGATTAGAGTTTAAGTTGATTAGAGTTTAAGTTGATTAAAATCTAAGCTATTCCTGGCAGTCCTTTAACAGTCTTATTCAAGGCATAAATCCAGAATATGAATTTTTTTATAGTTAGTTTACTTACTGGCATTTGTTCCTGAGCTTACAATTGGATAATATTCTTGTGTTTAGACGCCATTCTTGTATTTAATAGTGTTCTGGCATCTTTTGAGGCAGTATAAGTTTTTATAAGCTGCCTTATTAATCAAACATTTTTATTCAATAATTTTATACTGGATTAAGATAGAGAGTAATTAGAACATGTTTAATCGCGATACACCATATGAGTCCAGAAGCAGAATGGCTGATAGAATCAAAAGTTCTGTCTCTGCAAGTCCGTCAATGGCAATCATTTCTCTATGTGTAATTTCTTTCTTTCTGGAAATGGTTCCTGGCATAGGACCTCTCTATATAAACGCTTTTCAATTTGACCCGGATTCTCTCTTTACAAGACCCTGGACGCTTGTCACATACATTTTCCTGCACACCGGATTATGGCATCTTTTTTTTAATATGATTGTCCTGTACTTTTTCGGGACTGCACTCGAGCGAAGGGTGGGAAATAAGCAGCTTCTCGGAATCTTCTTTACTGCAGGAGTTCTATCTGCAATAGGGTATACTTTCTTAAGCCGGCCTATTTTCGGGATATTCCCCGGTCCTATGGTTGGAGCAAGCGGAGCTATTTACGGAGTCTTTGCAGCTCTTACCGTACTTGAGCCGAATCTCAGGGTATATGTTTACTTTATCCCAATGCGTCTAAAGCATGCTTTACTGCTCTTTGCTATTTTTGATTTTCTGATGGTCAACTCGTCAGATATGATAGCTCATACTGCCCATCTAAGCGGGCTCTTTGTCGGGCTGTATATGGGTTTCCGTATGAAGAAAATACATGAGAAGTACATGAGAACAAGGTATCCCGGCAGGTGGTGAGACTGGAAGAGGGGACTTTTTCTCAGGATAAGTACTATCACCCGAGGCCAGGTCCCGGGGAAAAAGTCCCGATCCAGATCTTAAACTTCAGGCGGGTCTTTGCAGCCTGGTCTCCAAAGCTGAAAAGCACTCTTTTTTTTGAAAAAGCCCCTGAAGAGTCTGAACAAGAAGGACTTAAAAGAGTAAGGGAGGTTGTCCTCCTTCAGGTCTATGACTGGCTCTCGGGGAGGGAAGGAATAATAGAACTTACGAACGCGGAGTTCGAACAGTTCATGGAGGTCTACGAAGCTTTTCTTCAAAAATTAGGAGAAATCCAGTACAGCAGGCCGAAGAAAGGAAGAAAAACTGAAAACCTCTTTGAACTTCGGGAATCTTCTTTCATTATTCGGGAAGTTAAAAAAGGCCTTTTTTCCGATAAATTATAATTCTATAAAATATATCTCGTGTTCTATAGTTAAAAAAATGTTTAATTTTGAGGGCTCAACTATACCTCAGGACTTCCCTTTTCCGGGACAGGTCAGAATTTCCAGTCAAGGCTCTCACGCAGGACAAAATTACAGCCTTTTATTGCCAAAGTATGCAAATGTTTTACTACAGAAAAGCAAATATTTAGATATTATCAGATTATTACCCGAACTGCCGTGTATAAGATTTTAAACCTGAAAAACCGCAGCTGTAAGTTCATGTATCTATGCTGAAGCTTCGGCTTTCAGAAGATTTAAACAAAGAATCCAGGCGGCAGACGTGAGATAGCTACTGAAAACTTTACTGCCTTCACAGGTCAATTCTCCCTGAATCATTGGGAGATTAAAGAAAAAAGATGCAGGTTGAGTAAAACTGTAAGGATCACAGAGGACATTGATAATGAAGCCTGTAAAAAGCGGACTTGATTCCATTTCTAGATACCTCCGTACGAAGAAAGAAGTCGGCAGGAGGAAAATAGGACTTCTGGTAGATGGACCGAACATCCTCAGAAAAGAGTTTGATGTAAACCTTGAGGAGATACGGGACGTTCTGAAGGACTACGGGAATATCAAGATCGGACGCGTTTTCCTGAACCAGTATGCTTCGGACAAACTTGTCGAGGCTATTGAAAACCATGGACTTGAACCCATCATCTGTTCCAGTGATGTGGATGTACGCCTCGCAGTAGAGGGTATGGAACTTGTTTACAATCCCAATATAGATACCCTTGCAATTGTAACCCGCGATGCGGATTTCAAGCCTCTCCTGAACAAAGCAAACGAACACGGGAAAGAGACTATTATCTTCGGGGTTGAGCCCGGATTTTCCACGGCACTCAAGAACTCTGCGGATTATGTCATTCTCATGGACAAAAACCACATGAGCGGTTATGATGACGAAGTCGATAAGGAAAAACTTGATACCTCGGAGTTCGAGGAGTATCAGGAAGATGAATATGAAGAATCTGTGGAAAAGACCTGATTCTTGATCCGATTCTTCTCTTTAAGGGATACTCTCTCGCTTATCACGGATAATCGACATCTACCCCGAGAATCTGTTTTTCTCCGGCAAAAACATCCCTGGCTATTTCGGCACAGCCAATTGCAGCATGCCATTTCCCGAGGCTGAGGCAGTCCTGACCCAGGTGTTTGCAGATTTTTTTCCGTACATACTCTACTTCACCTACCGAACCTGCAAGAAAAACCGTTCCGGTAACCCCATAATCTTTAAGGAGAAGTTGCATTGAAGCGATTTCCATAGCTGCAAAAAGGGCTATGGTATCAAGAGCAAGCAGGGCAGGCTCTTCCCCTTTTTCGGCTGCATCGAGAAGTTCTTCCCTGTCTTTATATGGAGTCATTTTCAGGGTCCCTGCTTCTATGAAAGCCTGATTTGCTGTCTGGAGCCTGTCATCAACGTCTCTGATAGCCTGCAGGTCAAGAGGTCCGTGGTGAACTCCAGGAGCAAAAATGCAGGCGTCTATTGCCCCGATTACTTTACCCGAAGCAACTGCAAGGGTCACGGTATTGGAACTGATATCGGAAACCACGAAGTCTTCGTAGCCCAGGCACCGGATATGATATGCAATCCCCAGTTTTTCCGGGCTTGTGAGGTGGGAAAAGACTTTCATTCTTGGGTCTACCTTACTTCTAACGTGAAGGCCAGGAATTGCTACTGCCGGAACTCCGGAATTTCTGACTGCATCAAAGACTCTTGTGCCTCCTCCTGTCTTTTTTCCTGCACCTTCCATACTCTGGAGTCCTCTTCCTTCAAGTTTCCTCACATCTTTGATCTCGGAAAAGCCGTCTCCCATAGAGTAGGTCAGAGCAATCAAATCGATATCTTCTACTTTGATTCCAAACTCTTTTTCAATAGATGACAGGATTTCTTTTTCTGACATTGCAGCAGCTTCAGCCCTTCCGAGTTCAAAGGTAAGAACCTTTTCACCCTCAATAAGCGCAAAACGCATTGCTGTTGTTCCGTGGTCAACTCCTATGAATGCCAAACAGTAATCTCTCCTTTAAAGCCTCAGAGGGCAGTTTTTAATATCTCATTCAGTTCGTTCATGATTCTGTCCCCCTCCTCAGCGGTACCAACCGTTGTCACCAGTCTTACTTCCTGAAAACTTCTGCCTTCAGAGAGTAATAGCCTGAGGTTTCCCCTGGCGTCAGCTCGCAGGACTTTTCCAGCAAGTTTTCCCCCTGCTACACCTTTTACGGAAATTACGGATGGAATTACTTTTTTTATTTCAGGGTGCTGGCTTACAAGCTTTACTAGTTTTTTTCCAGCTCTTCCCCCAATGATTGTAGTATGAGTTCCACCAAGTTTATTCTTTGAAGAAGTTTGAGCGTTTTCCTGTAAGCTATCCTTATTCTCTGTCATTTTAGTCAAACCGGCTGACTTTACTTTTTTCAGTCCAATCTCTTTTTTCATTATATGGACTGCCTTTTCTCTATTCTCAGAAAAGTCTTCCTTTGTTTGTTCTTTTTATATTTATAATGTGTATCTATTTATGCAGTGAAGGCGTTCAGTGCAGGCGTAAAAAAATTTCTGGCAAGTACTCTTCAGGCTATATATCTCCTGGCTGTAAAATTTTATGTAAAACAATTGCCATTCAGGCAAGAACCTGTAAAAAGAGAACTCCAGATACTCAGGCACTCTATATGATGTGCCTGGTTCTGGATTATTTTCTGGCTTTTTTAAAGCTTCTCTTCCGTAAAATCCGGTGATTAATAAAAATCAGATCTTTTCAAGTTCTTTCATGCCAATTAGCTTTATATTGCTCTCTTCCAGTGTTTTTATTGCCTTCTCTATTTCGTTTACCCGAACAATAAGAAGGGCTTTCTGATCCCTGGTAACAAAAGCATAGGCGTAATCAAGGTTAATATTCGCTTCTCCGAAAACTTCCGCAATCTTTGACATGCTGCCGGGGACGTCTTCCATTTCAATACCCAGAACACTGGTTTCCGAGACTGTGAACCCGGCTTCATGGAGCACGCGGTGAGCATAATCCGACCTGTCCACAACCATACGAATGATCCCGAAGTCTCCTGACTCGGCAATGGTAAACGCTCTTATGTTTATGCCGGCACTCTTCAATTTATTTGCCACGCTTGCAAGTCTGCCAGGTTTGTTTTCCGCAAAAAGGGAAATTTGTTTTATCACTTTGTTTTCCATTCCAGCACCCATGTACTTTTATCCCGTGTTCCTTTAGATTTTATCTTTTTTCAATCAAATTGATCAAGATACATTAATTTTTTCTCTTTTCCTGCTTTTTCAGTTCCTTTTTAGCTTATCTTCTTTTCCCAATATTTTCCTCTGAATATAATATAAGTTTCTGTCTATTTTTAAGTTTACATATGGGCTATTTTAAAGATATAAAGAACCGTTCCGGATTTAAAAGAGGAGTTTAAAAGGAACTGGAAAAAGGAATTTCCTGAATGAAGATATTTTTACATCTTTTTTCAAGTATTCCTCTCTTTTTCTGGAAACCTGAGTTTTTTGACCTTTTTACTTTCAGATTTCAAGCTGTAAAATCTTTAGATCTTTCGCTTGTCTATGACTTTCTTTGATTTGCCTTCAGAGCGCGGCAGAGAGCCGTGTTCCACAAGTTCTACCTCAACTGCAAGGTTCAGCACGCTCTTTAAAGCACTTGCAATCTTCTTTTTAAGTGCTATCATGTCCGACATTTTGTCACTGAAGGCAGACTCGTGCATCTCGATCTGGACTTTCATCGAATCGAGGGGACCTATTCTATCCACAATGATCATAAAGTGGTTCCCTACTTCAGGAATATTCATCAAAACCGACTCGACCTGACCAGGGAAAACATTTATGCCGCGTACGATTATCATATCATCAGAGCGCCCGCTGATGCGTGTGATCCTCGGGTGTGTCCTGCCGCATTTGCAGGGTTCCGAGAGTTTTCTGGTAAGGTCCTTGATTTTGTAGCGGATAAGGGGGTTTGCTTCTTTAGCGAGAGTGGTAATTACAAGTTCCCCTGTTTCTCCGTCAGGCATGGGCTCTCCGGTTTCGGGGTCAAGAATCTCCACCAGGAACAGGTCTCCCCATACATGGATACCACACTGCTCGTCACACTCCGTAAAGAGAGGGCCGCTAAGTTCGGAGGTTCCGTAAATGTCATAGGCTTTAATCCCTGACTCGTCTTCTATCCGTCTCTTGAGCTCTTCAGACCAGGGTTCAGCCCCGAAAAACCCCATCTTTAATTTTGTGTCGTCCCTTAAGCTGATTCCTTCTTTCCTTGCAGTTTCAATCATGTATAAAAAGTAAGAGGGAGTGCAGGCTATAGCTGTTGTACCGAGGTCTTTCATAAGTTCAAGCTGGCGTTCGGTATTCCCCGAACTTGTGGGGAGTACGGTTGCACCCAGTTTTTCACTTCCATAATGAGCTCCGAGTCCGCCTGTAAAAAGTCCGTACCCGTAGCTTACCTGGAGAATATCATCTTTTCCCATGCCTACGGAGGTAAAAGCCCTGGCAAGTGACTCTGCCCAGTCATCAATGTCCTTGTGGGTATATCCGACTACAGTCGGTTTGCCTGTGGTGCCCGATGAAGCGTGGAAGCGGGCAAGCTTTGAATTGGGGACACAAAACATTCCGGTAGGATAGGTATCTCTGAGATCCTGCTTATATGTAAAAGGTAACTTCCTGACATCTTCGAGAGTCTGGATGTCTTCCGGGCTAACCCCGTGTTCGTCAAACCTTTTTCTGTAAAAAGGAGAGTTCTCATACACGTAATGTACAAGTTTTTTCAATTTCTCTTCCTGCAACTTTTTCAAGTCGTCTACAGGCATTGTCTCGATTTCAGGATCCCAGTATTCTGGCATTTTTTTCACTCTCTTTGTTCTTTATTTTGAGACCTTTTGGTTTCAGGCCGCGTCTCTTTCGGCTTTCTCTTATGTATATTTTTCATTTCATGTCCCTTTAAGGTCATGCTGTAACAATGATATCCCTGATTTTGCATCAGTTTTTCGTCGGAACATTAGGCTTTCCGGCGGATGCGAACTTCCGGCAGATATGATAATGGAAGATTAAGTTGGATCCTCATATAAATAATAGTTGTTGTTATCGATTGAAAAAAGCTCTTTTTCAAATTAAATTGAGAAAGATAAGAGTAATGCGCGAAATCTGAAACAGGAATATTTCAGGTTAGAACTAGGAATAATACGCTAAACTGAAATAGTGTTTAAAAATAATAATTTTCAGTGAGGGATAATAATTGTTGTTGTTTGGATTTTCTTTAGTATTATCTATCTTCGTTATTCATTTTCGTTGATTTCTACCTCATCCTCGGAAATCTCTTTTGCCGTTGTCCCGAGAGAGTTCTCAAGGATTTTCTTTGTCATCTCCCTGCATTTATGCAGTACTTCTTCCATGTTGGCGATTATATCTATTCCTGCAGCTCCTGAATGCCCGCCTCCGGTGCCGTTATATTCGTTACTGATGTCTTCCATCAGTTGACCAAGATTGACTCCGGCATTTACAGCATCGCGTTTTGCCCTTGCACTTACTCTTACACTTTCTCCTTTTGTAGTGCCAACAAAAGCCACATCAGCTCCTATATTGATAAGCATGGAAGATGCAGAGCCTCCGAAGGAACTCACATGAGAAGAAGCTATAAGCATGTCTCCTACCCTGTCGAGTTCAACCCTGCTTGCTGCTTTCAGGATAGCTATGCGCATTGAAATATCCTGGGGGGTGGCAGCCATCAGGTCAAGCACTTCCCCGTACTCAACTCCACTGGCCTCAATAATTTTTGCCACTGTTCGGAAAGTATCAACAGATGCGTGCTTAAAATGCCCGGTATCCGTAACTATTCCTGTAAGCATGCCGATTCCCATCCTGCGATTAATCGGCGCTCCCATTGCTTTTAAGATATCATAGACTATCTCAACAGTTGAGGTCGTGTTCCTGTGCAGGTAAAACTCTGCATTTTCGGTAAGAGCAGTTGTTGTATGGTGGTCAATTACACAGTAAGTGGTCAGCTCTATATCGTTTAACTGAGCTTTTGTCGAAGTATCGACCACAACAACGAAACCGTAATTTGCAGGGTCAGGCTTATCCACTATCTCAATTCCGAGCCTCTCTATAAGAACGGACGCTACACGGTTGCAACCGTCTACGAGTCCTACTGTACCTCCTAAAGCCTCGGAAAGAGCAAACGCACTGCTAACAGCGTCCGGGTCTGCATTCCTGTGACACAAATATAAAATGTTTCGATAGTCAAGGAGCCGGTTAAAAAACTCCGCTTCATCAACTTGCATTGTCCACTCTGGCTACCGTTTTTTATGGGTTTCGAAATACCCGGAATCCCGGGACTTCGGCACAATATCCGTTACAGCTACAGTTTGTCCTGTATTCTATACATACAGAAAAAAATAAAAAGTTATTGTGCTCTGGATCCAAGTGCCTGCTGGATCTGCTCCTGAAGCTGTTTGAAACGGGTAGTAAGCCTTTCTTCCTGCCTGGAGATAGACTGAAGCCTGAGTGAGAGGGTTTCTTCCCTGTCTTTAAGTTTTGAAACGGACTCCTCTTTGCTCGTTTTTATTACCAGTTCTCCGACATTCCGGTAAATCACCGCGTCGTCAGCCAGTCTTTCCAATTCATCAAGAGCCATTTTGGACTCTTTTTGCATAGCTTCAATCTGAGATTTCTGCATGGTCAGAGCCTGAACCTGCTGCTGTACCTGCTGAAGCTGTGCTATCTGGTTCTGGATTTGAGGAGGTAATTCTGCAGTCATGTAATTTTCACCTGAGTCCTCAATAAACCTGAAGGGATTTTAATGTTTCTGTCCTTACAGCTTCCGAAAATTCTCTTTGCCACAGAATAGAATTAAAAGCTCCTGCCAAAAACTTAAACAACAAGTTCTACTTAAATAAAGACATTCAAACAATCAAACTTATATAAAAGAGATGATGTGAAAAAACATACTCAAAACATTGTCCGTAACCAGAAGATACGCATTGAACCTACTGATCTATAAACTTCAAAGATCTTTTGGCAAAGGATAATCATAAATGGACATTTATAATATACCATATTAAACAGGATTCAGATTTAAACAGGATTCAGGAGATTTCTTAAATGGAAAAAAATACGGAAAAAGGCGGAAAGCTTGAAGAAATAAAATCTCTTCTAGAAAAGTTCACAAACGCCCATGGAATTTCCGGCTTTGAAGACGAGGTCCGGAAACTGCTTGAAAAAGAGCTTGAGCCCTATGTCGATAGCATGCGGGAGGATACTATGGGGAACCTCATTGCTGTTAAAGAGGGAAAAGGGCCTTCTGTAATGCTGGCTGCTCATATGGATGAAATAGGACTGATGGTCAGGTACATTGATGATAATGGGTTCCTTCGTTTTGTCGGGATAGGAGGATGGTTTGACCAGACTCTTCTCAACCAGAGGGTCATGATTCACGGCAAAAAGGGCTCTATCCCCGGAGTTATAGGCTCCAAGCCTCCTCATGTGATGAAAGACGAAGACAGGAAAAAGCCCGTGAAACTTGAGGATATGTTTATTGATATAGGAGCAAAAGACATGGAGGATGCCGGAAATCTGGGAGTCGAGATAGGCACGACAGCTTCAATCGATCAGGAATTCGTGCCTCTGGCAAATGGAAAGGTTACCTCCAAGGCTTTTGATGACCGTGCAGGAATTGTAATTCTCCTTGAAGTCATGAAACAGCTCCACGAACGCAAAATTGAGGCAAATGTCTATGCTGTCGGCACGGTTCAGGAAGAAGTAGGTCTCAAAGGAGCAAGAACCTGTGCATTCGGGATCTGTCCGGATGTCGCCCTTGCCCTTGATACCACTATCCCTGGAGATCACCCGGGTATCAGCAAAACCGATTCAGCTCTTGAACTGGGAAAAGGGCCCGTAATTACCGTAGCAGATGCTTCCGGAAGAGGTCTTATAGCCCATCCCCAGATTCTCAGGTGGCTCAGGGAAACAGCTGATAAAAATGAGATCCCCTATCAGCTGGGAGTTGGTTCAGGCGGCACCACGGATGCTACATCAATACACCTTACAAAAGAAGGCATTCCTACAGGTACGGTCAGCATAGCCACACGTTATATTCACTCTCCTGTAGAAGTCCTGGATATGGCAGATATAGAGGCTTGCGTTTCTCTCATTGTGAAAGCAATAGAAAATGTAAAAGCGTACTTCTAAAGGCTACTTAGTTTCTCTAGCTTTGATTACTCAATAGGACTGGTTTCCAGAGTTAAATTTTTGCATCAAAACAGCACCAGCAGAACTGAACCAACAGAACCGGTGCTGTGCAGGTTTTTTCGTCCTCATTGTTCATGATATAGGTTCCTGGTTATATTTTTCATGCTCTTCACATTACTTTCAACTTTTTTTCATCATGCAGATTAAAATTGTGATAGGACTTTTTGGTCAAAGTCTTTAGACATCGAATATTGATTTTATTAAATACCTGATTCTTCTTGCTAATTCAGAATCTCAATAAAGAAATGCAAAAATTACTCTATTTTGGAAATAAATAGAGAAGAATTAATATGTATAACTATACTTAAATATGAAAATCAGGAATATTACTAAATGAGTTGAATCTATTCTTTTATTCATCACATTTAATTAAATCCAAAACGAAAGAAAAAATATGTAAAAAGTGATTTGGCGAGAGATTTTAAGGGATTTCCACAGATGTGGAGATAACTATTGAATATGAAGGGGGGTCTTTAATAATTTGCAGGAAGGTAACAGTCGAAGATAAAGAACAATGGAATAACGTTGTTAAAGAAAGTCTTAACGGAACCTTTTATCATACCTGGGAATGGAACGAGGTTATAGAAAAAGGATTAAACTCCGAAGCTTTGTCAGTAGCGGTAGAAGACGATGAAGAGAATAAATTAATAGGGATCTTTCCGTTTTTTATAAGAAATCTTTTTGAAGACTACAAGATCAACAAATATTTTCCAGATATTTCAAAGAACTTTCAAATAGGATGTTCTCCTCATCATAAATTATATAGCTTTGGAGGTCCCTGTGTCCTTTCCAGTATTACCAATAGCGAAGAGATTTATAAGCTAATGTTTGATTTTGTTAACACATATAGCAAAAAGAAGAAAAATATTATTTATCATTTGATATATCCTTACCATAATTGTCTTGATTCTGCGCTCATTCAAAATGGATATACTAGGACCGGAATAAAAAAAACTGCTATAATAAATATCGATAAAGACCTCAAGGAAATATGCAAGGGATTTAAAAAACAATTTAGCAAGGACATAAGGCGAGCTTCAAGAAACGGGGTAATTATATACGAAAGTCGGAACTATAAGGAAGATATAGACCTTTACTATAATCAATTCCAGAAACTATTAATTGACAGAATCATTGAAAGAACTGGAAATAGTTATAGGAGAGTATCACCCGCCTTAGTGCCATATTCTTATTTTGAAAAACTCCGTGACATCCTTTTTCCGCAAAAAATGGCAAGATTATTCTTCGCAGAATATAATGGAGTAAAAGTTGGAGCATTAATAAACTTTTATTATAAAGATACGATATACTTAGGTCACACCTCAGTATTGAGGGGCGAATATAACGATCTTAACGCTTATAAGCTCTTAATCTGGCACAGTATAGTGGACGGAAAGAAAAATGGCTTTAAAAACCTGGATTTAACGGGTCTTCATCATAATGAATTAGACGGTCAATATCGATTTAAAATGGGATTTGACGGTCAAATCAAAGAGATAGGAGTATATAAATCGTACAGATATAATGAAATTAAACATGCAAAAGCAATTATTAATGAATTGAGAAAGTTGAAGTCTTAATCATCATTTTATAAATTTTACCCTTTAATCTTGTCATGAGAATAGAAGGCGTCTCTTCAAATAGAGATACTCTTTTAATTATTTGATAAAGCAATTACCCTGAAAATTAATTACTCCAGGCAAAAATCTATTCTAGGCAAAAAACGTCGATTTTCAGTAAGAGCTTTCAGATAAAACATGTTCAATATCTACTTTATTTAGAAAATGGTCCTAATTATTCATTTAAAACAGTGAGAAGTCTTATTTCCCGCGACTCTTTCATTTACAGTTAAGCAGCTTTTTTGTTAACTGTTTGAACCGTATATTTTTCAACATCTGTATTGACATTTGATTCCAGAAGAGAACCGGATTCCCTGGTTAAATCCGTTGCGACGTCACCAAGCACTCTCTGAAGAAAATCTCCCAAGGGGATCGGTGAGTTCTATACACCATAAGTTTTTTAGATTTTCAGTTATCCAAGATCGATTTTTCGAATGGTAATCTTTTAAAATAAATATATTGTTAACTGGAAACTAAAAATACTATGGTCTACCTATTGGAGAGAAGTTTCGAAGAGCCCGGGATAAATCTGGAAATATTCCGAAAGGAGCGGGGCTTTGAGATAAAATATATGTAGTATGTATAAATAAAATGAGCTTTGCAAAACAGGACGTAATTATATAAAATAGTAGTAATACTATATCTCCTGTTCTGCAGAACCAATCTATCCAAATAAAAACCAAGACTGAGGGATTATATTATTCGAAAACATCCGCTTTCTGGATACCACTTTGAGAGACGGTGAACAAACACCTGGCGTAGCTCTGACCAGAGAGAAGAAACTCTTAATTGCCAGAGCCCTTGATGAGATGAAAGTCAATGTAATCGAAGCAGGCTCTGCAATTACTTCCGCAGGTGAAAGGGAATCCATCAAGGCTGTAGCGAATGCTGGCCTCAATGCCGAGATCTGCAGCTACTGCAGGATTGTAAAAATGGACGTTGACCATGCTCTTGAATGCGATGTCGATTCAATCCATCTTGTATCTCCGGTTTCTGACCTGCATATCAGGACGAAAATCAAAAAGGACCGGGATGCAGTAAGGCAGATTGCAGCTGAGGTAACCGAGTATGCTAAAGACCACGGTCTGATCGTGGAGTTAAGTGGAGAAGACGCATCAAGGGCAGACCTTGAATTTTTAAAAGCCATTTACTCAGACTGTATAGATGCCGGAGCTGACAGGTTATGCTTCTGTGATACCGTAGGTCTTCTGGTGCCTGAAAAAACGACCGAAATCTTCCGGGACCTGTCTTCCTCCCTGAAAGCCCCTATTAGCATTCACTGCCACAACGACTTTGGTTTAGCAACTGCAAATACAGTCGCTGCGCTTGCGGCAGGAGCAAAACAAGCCCATGTGACAATTAATGGTTTAGGTGAAAGAGCCGGAAATGCCTCTCTTGAAGAAGTTGTAATGAGCCTTGAATGGCTGTATAAATATGATACCGGCATCAAGCACGAGCAGATATACCGGATTTCAAGGCTTGTAAGCCGTCTTACCGGGATTCCCGTTTCCCCCAATAAAGCCCTTGTAGGAGGAAATGCTTTCACTCACGAGGCAGGGATTCATGTTCATGGGCTTCTGGCCGACAAGGCAACCTATGAACCCATGAGTCCTGAATACATCGGGCGGCAGCGCCAGATCGTGCTTGGAAAACACGCGGGAAGGAGCTCCATCACCCTTGCTTTAAAGGAAATGGGGCTTGAGGCTGATGAGGCCCAGACCGAGGAAATCTTCAATAGAGTCAAGCAGATGGGCGACCAGGGCAAACATATCACTGATGCCGACCTGCAGACCATCGCAGAAACCGTGCTTGATATTTACAAAGAACCTATTGTAAAATTAGAAGAGTTCACCATCGTATCCGGAAACCGGGTGACTCCAACTGCTTCCATAAAGCTCAATGTAAAAGACAAAGAAATCGTACAGGCTGGAATCGGAAACGGACCTGTGGATGCTGTGATCAACGCTATCCGGAGAGCCGTAAGTTCCTGTGCTGAAGACGTAATCCTTGAAGAGTACCATGTAGACTCGATTACCGGCGGAACTGACGCTCTTGTGGAGGTAAGGGTAAAACTTTCCAAGAACGGAAAGGTAATTACCGCAAGCGGGGCAAGAACGGACATTATAATGGCCTCTGTAGAAGCCGTAATGAACGGGATGAACCGACTTATCCGGGTAGAGTAAGTCACAAAAGGATGTGGAACTTCAAAGGTTTCTCAGGAGGACTCTTCTGTCCTCTCTTCTTTTTCTGTTTGAAGAAATTTTTGAAATAGGGATCTCTGGCACTCTGAAAACCCGGAGAAACCCTCATCCATTATATAACATGATTGATTATGATGTACTTGCGAAATTCGCAATCAAAAAAGTGTGAGTGTGAGAGATAAGATAGATAAAAAGTATTTCTTATAAACACTCCCTTAACTGGAAAGGTGCTCACCTGAAACGTGAGTATCCAGTTAGACCAAATCTCATGAAATAAGTAAGGAGATAAATAATGACAACCGGGTCAACAGAAAAAGTCAACGGCGCAAAGGCTCTTATAAAGTGCCTCGAAAAGGAAGGGGTTGACACTCTCTTCGGATACCCCGGAGGGCAGATCATTCCTTTCTACAACGAACTCTATGATTCAGATCTGCGCCACATACTTGTACGCCACGAACAGGCAGCAGCTCATGCTGCGGACGGGTACGCCCGTGCTACTGGAAAGACCGGGGTCTGTGTATCTACTTCAGGTCCCGGAGCAACCAACCTGGTAACAGGTATTGCTACTGCATATATGGACTCAGTGCCAATTGTAGCCTTAACCGGTCAGGTACCAAGATCCCTTATAGGAAATGACGCCTTCCAGGAAGCAGATATTACGGGCATTACTCAGCCGATTACCAAGCACAACTATCTCGTACAGGATCCGCAAGAAATCCCGAGGATCGTAAAAGAAGCTTTCCATATCGCATCTACCGGAAGGCCTGGCCCGGTGTTGATTGACCTTCCAAAGGATGTACAGAATATAGAGATTGACTTACAGTATCCTGACAGGGTAGAGCTCAGGGGCTATAAGCCAACTTACAAAGGAAATACCCAGCAGATTAAGCGAGCTGCCGAAGAGATTGCAAACTCCTGCAGGCCTATAATCTATGCAGGAGGAGGAGTTATAAGCTCGAATGCGAGTGCAGAGCTCGTTGAACTTGCCGAAACTATCGTGGCTCCGGTTACAACCACACTTATGGGTATAAGCTGTATCCCCACCGAGCATCCCCTTTACGTCGGAATGCTGGGAATGCACGGGTGCAAATACGCAAACTATGCAATTCAGGAGTCCGATCTTATTATTGCTGTGGGAGCAAGGTTTGACGACCGTGTGACAGGTAAACTCGAGTCTTTTGCCCCAAATGCCAGAGTTATCCACATTGATGTTGACCCTGCCGAGATTTCCAAGAATGTAAAGGTACATATCCCCATTGTCGGGGACGCAAAGCAGGTACTCAAATCCCTGATTAAATATGTCCAGTGCTGCAAATCCGCGGAATGGATTGAAAAGGTAAACCAGTGGAAGAAAGAATACCCTCTTGCCTACAGGAAGTCTCAGGATACCATAATGCCTCAGTTTGTTATTGAGCAGATCTCCGAAGCCTGCAAAGACGCAATAATAGTTACCGAAGTCGGACAGCACCAGATGTGGGCTGCTCAGTTCTTCAAATACAGCAAACCCAGAACCTTCCTTACCTCAGGCGGGCTTGGCACGATGGGATATGGATTCCCTGCAGCCATGGGAGCCAAGGTCGGCAGGCCGGACAAAACTGTTATCAATATCGCAGGAGACGGCTCTTTCCAGATGAACTCCCAGGAGCTCGCAACTGTGGTCCAGAACGACATCCCGGTTGTTTCCGTGGTCCTGAATAACGGTTATCTCGGTATGGTCAGGCAGTGGCAGGAACTCTTCTATGACCGGAGGTACTCCTACACCTTCATCAAAGGCAGTGTTGACTTCGTAAAGCTGGCTGAGGCCTACGGAGCCCTCGGACTGCGCGCAGAAAAGCCGTCTGAGGTCAGGCCTGCAATCGAAGAGGCTGTCAAATCCGGAAGACCGGCAGTTGTTGAGGTTATTGTCGAGTGCGAAGCAAATGTCTATCCGATGGTTCCGGCAGGAGCTGCAATTAACGAGATCATCGACCTGGAGGAACACTGATGAAACACACACTTGCAGTCCTTGTGGAAAATAAGTCAGGTGTGCTCTCGAGAGTTGCTTCTCTTTTCTCAAGGCGCGGATATAATATCGACAGCCTTGCCGTGGGAGTTACCGAAGACCCTGACATATCGAGAATAACCATTGTCGTGCATGGGGACGACCATGTGCTCGAACAGGTAACAAAGCAGCTCAACAAGCTAATTGACGTTATCAAGGTCTCGGATATCGGGACTGACGATGCAGTTGAGCGGGAACTCGCCCTTATTAAAGTTTCAGCTGATGTGGACACAAGGGCAGAGATTATGCAGATTGCAAATATCTTCAGGGCCAGGATAGTGGACGTTGCCCCGAAGTCCATGACTGTTGAGGTAACAGGTGACGAAAGCAAAATTCAGGCAATCGAAAAACTTCTCCGCCAGTTCGGGATCAAGGAAATGGTCAGGACAGGCAAGATTGCAATGGTGCGCGGACCAAAGAAGGTTTAAATATTAAGGATAGGTAAAGAGAGTTAGCTGCTCAATTATTTTTCACAGATTGTGGCAGCCGGAAGCCTTTTCAAACTCCAAAGGTCTTCTTAAAAACGCTCCGGGTTTCCGGCCTCTCTTTCCCTTTAAAAGACCGCCCGGGTCCGAGACAGTAATTTTTCGAAAATCAGTTTAATTCTCGGGAAATTTGTTGTTTGTAAATCTGAGCACCCTCTCAAATAATGCAGAGGATCTGATTGCAAGATTAAGTTCCAAATCAGAATTAGATTCTAAAATTGAATCTCAATTAAATTCCAATTTAAATCACAAATTAATTACAAAATTAAGGGATTAAAGGATAATCGGTTAGAAAATCTATCAGGAGAGTCAAGAATGGCAACGATAATTTATGACGATGAAACAACTTTTGATGCACTTAAGGATAAGACCATCGCAATAATGGGTTATGGAAGCCAGGGCCACGCCCATGCCAGAAACCTTCACGAATCCGGGCTTAATGTTGTTGTCGGTCTCAGGCAGGGCAGTTCCAGCTGGGCAAAAGCCGAGTCTGACGGCCTGAAGGTCATGACTGTTGAAGATGCCGCCAGAGATGCAGACGTTATCATGATCCTTCTCCCTGACGAAAAGCAGGCTTCTGTTTACTATTCTCAGATTGAGCCCAACCTTAAAGCCGGAAATGCCCTTGTTTTTGCCCACGGCTTCAATATCCACTACAACCAGATAGTGCCCCCAAAAGATGTGGACGTCTTCATGGTTGCCCCCAAAGGTCCGGGACACATTGTCAGGAGAACCTACACTGAAGGTATCGGGGTCCCGGGTCTGATTGCAGTCTACCAGGACGCAACCGGAAAAGCCAGGGACCTCGCTCTTTCTTACGCCAAGGGTATAGGCGCAACAAGGGCAGGGGTTTACGAGACAACCTTCCGTGAAGAAACAGAAACCGACCTTTTCGGAGAACAGGTTGACCTTTGCGGCGGGCTTTCAGCACTTATCAAAACAGCTTTTGAGGTTCTTGTGGAAGCAGGGTACCAGCCTGAAATGGCTTACTTTGAAACCTGCCACGAAGTTAAACTCATTGTTGACCTTATCTATGAAGGCGGACTTGAGAGGATGTGGCACTCTGTTTCCAACACTGCCGAATATGGAGGCATGACCGTTGGCCCGAGAATCATCAATGAAGAGTCCCGCGAAGCTATGTACGAAGCTCTTGAGAGAATCCAGAACGGAGAGTTTGCAAAAGAGTTTGTCCTCGAAGGCATGGTCAACCACCCTGTGCTTAAAGCCATGGAACGCCAGGAAAAGGAACACCAGCTTGAAATTGTGGGAAAACAGATCCGCGCAAACATCCCCTGGCTCAACAAAAAGATTGATGACGACTAACGTAAGTTACTTTCTTTGTTTTATGCCAGGTCAGGCAATGGGCCTGGCGCTCTTTTTTCTGACAACTCTTTTTTCAGTTACTGGCTTATCTGGCTACAGGTTTTTCTTACTCTACGCTTTTTGGTAAGCACTCACCATTTTCCTGACTCTTTGTCGGCAGTGTGCCTATTTTTTGTAAAATTTACTCTATACGACAATGTATTAAAAGTCCTGTAAATTTGTTCTACACATGATACATAGGTTTTTAGGCTAAAATCTGAACATAACTCCGATTTCTGGCCGGATTTTTACGGATAAAAGCTCTCGAAGGGTATGTTATATTCATGTTTAAATAAAATCTGAGTTACGAATATTCTCTATAAAGGTTCGCATTTTGAGGTATTTTTTGAGTTTTTGACAGGAAAAACTGATAATCTCCTGCTAAAATACGAACGTTTTGTCATAGAACGTTCGTATATTGAAGAATTCTGTAAAATTACATTTTTACGAAAATACATAGGTTTACTATAAAACATGTGCATAAATAAAACTATAAAGAAAAGAATAGAGATCCAATCTCATTTTACAGAACTTTCGGCACATTGCTGACTGCACGGAATCACAAAAAGAAAAGCTTAAATTTTATTCATAATTACACATATCCAGTTATTGTCAACAACGATTCAATTTGGTTATGCTATGAACAGTACAATTACGTGGCTACACATTTCTGACACTCATTTTTGCAAAGAAAAGCATGATTTCGATAGCATGAGAGTTATTGATCGTTTTTTCGAGGACTTATATTTTATGAAAACTAATTATAATCTATATCCTGATCTAATTTTTTTTACCGGTGATGTAGTATATAGTTGTACTGAGTCGACTCTCGAAAGTCAATATAAGGAAGCTCAAGAATTCCTTGATAAAATACTAAGAACATTTTCAATTAAAAGCAATAATAATGTTTTTATCGTACCAGGAAATCATGATGTTGACCGTGTTTCAATATCACCCGAGCAAACATCTTGGTTGGATGATCAAGTAAAAAAAAACAGAATAGAAGCAAGCTTAAATGTCAATATAATGATACAAAAAAACACTCCGCAATTTCAAAGGTATATGGAACGTCTTAATAAGTATAAGAAATTTTTAGAAGTAAACGATTATAAGCATCTTCTTGAAGATCCTGATCGTTTGACATATTCAACAGTACGTGACATCAATGGATTTAATGTGGGAATTGTAGGATTGAACTCTGTTTGGTCTTCGCGAGGTGGTAGTGATGAAGATAGAGGAAGGTTATGGCTTGGAACTTATCAAATATCAAAAGCTTGCAATAAAATAAAAAACACTACATTTTCAATAGTTATTAGCCATCATCCACCAGATTGGTTTACATTTATGGAAGAAAAACTTATGTGCAAATATATTAGAAATGAATTTCAATTCTATCTTTTTGGACATGAGCACGAAGAATGGGTTACACCTATCGAAAATTACATCCGCATAACTTCTGGAGCTCTTTACAATGGTTTCGAACAAAAGCATGGATACAATTTTGTAAGGTTATATCCTCATGAAAATCGAGGAGAAATATTTTTACGAACTTATAACGGTGCCAGATGGATACCAGATATCATTGGGAATGAGACCGACAATGAAGGTAGATGGAATCTACAGGGAATATTCAACGAATCCTTTCCTATTCTAAGGAAAAACGATGAGAACAATTCATCCAAAGAAAGCAAAAATTCCGAATCAAATAAAGTAACTAATGTTAAAGAATCTGAAAAAATATCAAATAAAGCTGAAAGAAAAGATATTGAAAATAGGCTTGAGATATTTTATGCTCCTGCACAAAATGCTATAATGGTAGCGAATAAATTTATAAAAGAGCCTCAAAATCTAAAGACATTGTCTGAAATATGCAAGCATAAGAGAGGCTATGAACATCAAGATATGACTCCATTCGAAAGAGCAAGTATATACGTAGTCGAAGAACTCAAACTGATTGCAAATTATCGTTTCCTAGCTAAAAAAGATACAATCAAATCATTTGAAAAATATGTGTATGAAGAAGAAAGCGAAGAAAATTACTTAGAACTATCAAGACTTATAAATAGGGATATAGAGGATTATCAAGAAAGTTTAAACAATATCTGAAATCGGGTATTTGCATGCCTGAACATCCGGATTTAACTTTTTTGTAAATTATTATCTTGGCTTTAATTCCACAAAGTTCAAAAAATAAAGTCTAAATTTGAAGAAAACATTTAAATATTAAGCATTTTTTCTACAATTATTCAAGATTACATAAATATCATGTATTTGTGTGTAAAATTAGCAATAAACTGTACAAATAAAAAAATCAAGTTGTTTTTTGAGAGGGGTCCGGAATGTAAATTATCGAACAAACATAAGGAGGAGTAATGTACCAGCATCCTAAGGACTTTCTGTTAGATTTATATGAATCTTGTCTTAATGCTATTCGGGGCGAAAAAGTAGTTCCAGCGCATCTGCCGGAGCCTCCGAAAGGCCGAACCATCGTTGTTGGTGCCGGTAAAGCAGCCGCTGCTATGGCTCAAGCTGTCGAAGCCCACTATGCTGGGACTATAGACAATGGACTCGTCGTTACACGCCATGGGCATGGAATGCCATTGAAAAAGATTAAACTTGTCGAAGCCGACCATCCAGTGCCCGGCGAAGCTGGGAAGAAAGCGGCAGAAGATATTCTCAACCTTGCAAGTAGGCTTAAATCTAATGATCTGCTCTTGTGTCTTTTTTCCGGTGGCAGTTCCGCGTTACTGACGCTGCCTGCTCCTGGTATTGAGTTGAGCGATTTACAAAAAGTAAATGAAGCTTTGTTGAATGAGAGAGCAACTATCCATGAGATCAACTGCGTCCGGAAACATTTGTCAGCGATCTCAGGCGGGCGTTTGGCACGCGCTGCAAATGGAGCGCGCGTTGTTTCGCTCATTATTTCAGATGTTCCTGATGATGACCTCTCAGTGATCGCTTCGGGGCCTACCGTCGGTGACCCAACAACGTTCGCTGACGCTCTAGGGGTTTTGGAACGTTATAATATCTTCACGCCGCCTTCTATTTTGGTTTTTCTAAAGGAAGCGAGGGAGGAAACCGTCAAGCCCGAAGATCCGATTTTTAAACGAGTCACCAATATTTTGATTGCTACCCCCCAAGATGCGCTAGAGGCCGCAGCCGCCTATGCGAGGCATCAATGTATCACACCACATATTCTCGGAAACGCCATTGAGGGCGAAGCGCACGATGTGGCTTTGGTAATGGCGGGAATAACGAAACAGGTTCTCAATTTCAACCAACCTTTTTCCGCCCCTTGTGTGATTTTGTCAGGTGGGGAAACAACAGTAACTGTTAAAGGTAAAGGAAAAGGCGGGCGCAATACCGAATTTCTTCTTTATTTCCTAATGGCAATGAAAGGCAACCCGCATGTGTACGCGATTTCATGTGACACCGACGGCACTGATGGGACTGAAGATAACGCGGGTGCTTTTATGCTTCCGGATATGTATAAGGAAGCAAAGGCTTTTGACGTGATGCCTATAAAATATGCGAGTGATAATGACTCATACAGTTTTTTTAAGCGATGCAATGGATTAGTTTTTACCAACCCTACACGCACGAATGTAAGTGACTTTCGAGCAATATATATCCAAGGTAAAGCTGTTCAGTTGCAAAAAAAATTATGATCTGAAAGACGTAAAAATTCATAGTTTTTGTGTTCTATCCTGAAATTATTTCACTTTGAAACTTCTAGTAAGTTCTATATGAATGAATTTTATAAAATTCAAAACTACGGCTGTTTTTCGATATCAGGAGCCATATAAAAAACTGCCTATGTGTTTCTTACTATTTTTTCGCATTTGTGTGGGTATCGAAGGAAACAAGCATATTCCTATATACTATGGAACAATCGAAAAAACAGAAACATAGGCATTTATGGAAAATTTTGCCTGGAAAGGGCAATTTTCATTATAAAAATTGAGCGATAAAACAGGAATTATACTTTAAGTGTTACGTTTTTTAATAAAAGTATATTAGTTTCACATACTGAGAGCAAAACGGAATTTTTCTGAAATCTATAGGAAATCTGTGACTTCTAGATTATACATAAATTCCAATAAAATCTATGCATCATATATTCGAATTTACAGAACTTTCAATATACTGCCTTTTTGTCTGGATTGCTTACCTGTCTGCGGTAAAGTTTCATAATTTAATGTTGATACTTTAACCGAAGGCTTACAAATCCAAAACTTAGAACTCAATCTGGAGAATAAGCATGGCAGTAACGGGAGAAAGCAAAATCATAGATACGATCCTTAACAGACGGAGTGTCCGTGAGTTTACGGACAGGCAGATCAGCAAGGAAGAAATCAGCACAATACTCAACGCAGGCCGCTGGGCTCCTTCCGGTTTGAACAACCAGCCCTGGCGCTTTGTTGTTGTCAGAGGCCCAAAAACCATCCATCAGCTTTCTGAATGTACTCATTATTCTGGCATTGTTGCGGGAGCTCCTCTGCTCATTGCAGCCTTTCTGGACACCGAAAGTTCTTACAACAGAACAAAAGACGTCCAGGCGGTAGGGGCTTCCATCCAGAATATGCTCCTTACCTGCTGTGAACTCGGCCTGGGTGCGGTCTGGCTGGGAGAAATCCTGAATCAGCATGAGAAGGTTAATTCGATCCTGGGCTGTCCGCCAAAACTCGAACTCATGGCAGTGCTTGCCATCGGGGAACCTGCTCCCGGAAAACGCAGTTCTGCACGGAAAGCCCTTTCTGAACTTGTGTTTGAAGAAAGATATGGAGAGAAGTGGGAAGAGTAATATACTTAATTCAGTACAAAACCCGGAGGTTTCCGGGTTATCCTGGGAAATGCTCATTTTTTGGTCAATTTCCTTTGAATTAATTGTGGTTACCGGTGCTGATCAAACCTGATACTGGTATCTGTTACTTTTTTCTTAGAGAATGTATTTTTTTATTCTTTTTGGTAATACAAATTTTTAATATAATAACATTAAATACTATAAAGCTAAAGAAAAGTATTAAATATAAGCTAGTCATACATATAATCTGTCTAGCGAACAGACGCAAAATAGAAAACGCCTCCTAAATCTATACACGAACTTGCAGTGCTGGAATTCCTCACCTGTAGTGCAGGCAGGTGTGGAGTTTCAGGTGCAAGGGAAGGTTAAGAAAAATTCCGGTAATTTGCGCAGAAAAATCTTTTCGGGTATTTTCCCGGGCATATGTTCTGAAAAAAGGTAATGCATCTGAGTTTTTTATGGAAAAGTCAGATTGGTTATAATTTATACTGTTGCATGGCTAACTATCATTCTGATAATTTCAAGTCGGCAAAACTATCTTTTAGCTCATCAAATCGATAATGGAATGCCATACCCGATTTGAAATTTTTATGAAAAATTGAGAATATTTGTTCTTTGATTGAGGAGCGAACTACCCCGCCCTGCTTTCTGATGAAAGCGAGGACTGAGCTTCCTTCGAGTATTTACGTCATTTGTGGATAAGGCTCGAAGAACCTTATCGACGTCGGCAAACCTGTTTGTCGAAGATTATCAGAGAATTTCTGATAGCCTGTCCACAAGGCATTCTGTGATAGGAAATTTGTCATGATATTGATTGCACTATTGCGATCTCTATCAATGTAGTTTCCGCAATCACATTCCATATTTCGTTTCCAGAGTGGCATATCGTGGATTTTCCCACAGACATAACACGTTTTGGAAGTATAGCTTTCATCAATTTTTATTACCTTTTTACCTATAAGTTCTGCTTTATAGGCTAAAAATTCGATGAAGCGAGATAAATATCCTTGATTTTGAATGGATCTATTCATAGCTCTTTTTCTTTTTCCTTTAAGTTTTTTGGATTGAGCCATGTTTTTAACTTTCAGATTCCCAACAATAATAGTATTAGCCTTAGTATTATTGACCATTTTCTTTGACAGTTTATGCTGGAAATCCCTCAGTTGATTAGATTTTTTCCTTTCCATTATCCTGTAATTTCCATGAAGTTTTACCCATTTCCTACTTTTCTTTTTACAATGATCCTTTCGGGATTTGATTTTATCCATTTTTGGTTGCCAATATTTGTCAGGTCTGGGACTTTTTATTTCATGAAATTTTCCTTTAAGATTGATACAGGTTACTATTTTTGTTATTCCTGCATCTATAGTCTGATAACAACCATTATCAATATATTCAGGTGTGGCTACTTCATAAGTAACAGAAATATAGAAATCTCCTTTAGCATGGAAAGGGTCGTCATTATAGATCTCAATTTGTTTTATATTTTCAAATTTTTTCCCTATATAAAAAACAAGTTTGGTGTCATTTATTTTATGAGAGAAAGAAATGACACTACCACTCTGATAAAATCCGCTTTGATTATAAGGAATTGTTTGAAAATATTTCCTGTTTTTGAAATTTGGAGGTCTGGCATTTAGATCTCCGTTTTTCCTGAGAGCAAAAAAAGATCTATGATCCGCATCAAGTTTTTTAAGAACTCCCTGTAAAGTCTTTGAATAAACCGCTTTATATTCAGGATTTCTTTTCTTGAGATCTGGCAATTTGTTTTGTTGATCTACATACTTGATGTTCTTTCTTTCAAGTTTCCATGCATCTTTTCTTTCGGCTAAAGCCAGGTTATACAGAGAACAACATTTATCTGAAAGTTCCCACAGGACTTTCAATTGTTCATCTGTTGGATAAATCTTAACTTTTGCCGTTAAATGCATAATAGTATATAAGCAGAAGGTATATATAAGTAGGCCTTCAGAATCAGAAAAAGTTAATTGTTTAGAAGTTGACGGCTTTCATCCCCCACCTGCCAACCTGCGGCTGTCGAGGAAGGAGACTTCCCGCCTTAGAGTTAAATTTATAAGCTATTTAGCACTATAAACAGCCAGTTAACTGATTACTGTCTCAAGAATCCATTAACTGATCTGAACTTTTCATAATAGGTCTGTGGTGTAGAGGATATCACTGGAGCCTCCGGAGCTCCGAACCTGGGTTCGATTCCCAGCAGACCTGTTTACTTTTAACTGCCTATTTAAGGTCTGGTTTTACTTCAATTTTCTTTTGGACAAAACTTTTAAAGTCTAAAATGAAATATAAAAAACAAGACATCAGTTTTATAAGAAAACAGGATATCAGTTTTAAAGGTGCTTATATAATGGCTAGAAGATTAAATCGCCGCTTTCTGCGCGCTGGAAGGAGACTATCTTTAGTTCAGTTAATTCTCATAGCAATAATACTTTACTTTTTGCTGCGAATTCTTTTGCCTCTTGTGTGGACTTTTATTTTAGTTCTTGCTTTAATTATACTTTTGAAAGTAGTGCTGGAAAATCTATAATTAATTTTTGATGCATTTCAGATTCTACATTTTTGCTACTTTGGTCCAAGCAATCTATCAAGAAGAAACCAGACAGTTCTTGGCACTACTTTTTTGGTGATCAAAATTTGAACCCGGCATTCATGCAGGTTTACAGACCATAAAGCGCACTTTTTGCCAAAACACTGTAGAAGAAAAGTATTGGCTTATTAACCATTAACCCTTCCTAAACCTCATCTATCCCGTAGCAAGGTAGATTTTATTATCACTTATTAATTGTTGGGTTGATGGGCATTTTAAAGATTCGCTTCTCGGTCACATACTTAATGATGCCTTTCAGAAACTCCTTGTCATCCTTGCTCAAGTCACAAAAGAGATGGATCAGCCCTTCGAACATTGCCTTCGTTTCGCGACAATACAGGGGCTCAGGTCTGTGCATATCCCCAGTATGTGCCTTGTTGTTGTAGAAGCAGCCGCCTCCGCAGAAATAGCGCGCCCAGCAACTCCAGCATTCTGGCAAATGATCCACGACCGCCCTCCAATAGTCGTTTAACCCTTCAATATGGTAGTCTGCAATATTCCCAAAACGCAATTCCTCTATCCCCACAAACCTGTGGCAGGGATAGATATCTCCGTCTGCGGAGATGGCGACCATACCTTTACCAATTCCGCATCCATAGTAGCGTTTCTGCCCGAAATCCATTTCTGCCATGACGTGCAAGAGACCCGGCAGATAATTTTTATCGATCGCTCTTGCCCTTATAGCGGCGAGCAATTGCTCCGTTTCCTTGCGATTAAACGCCAGCATCCGTTGCAAGGCTTCTTCTCTGGCCGAGGGAATATCTGCGAGCTGCGTGTTCAGAAGCACGGGGGAAGCCTTGGTAATAAAGCAGGTTGTGAATCCAGCTCGCTCCATTCCCTCTTTGACCCGAAAAGGGTCGGCCTCACCACAAAGTGTTGCTCGACCCGTCAGGTGGGGGATAACCGCCCGCAACTTTTGGATATTTGCGGAGACCTTATCATACGATCCCTTACCGTTCTTGAAGGGACGCTGACTGTTTTGGTATTCGGACGGACCGTCAAAGCTGATAAAGGTTCTTATCTTTTCTTCCTTGAGAAATGTGATGATCTCCTCATTCAACAACGAACCGTTAGTTGTGATGCTGAAGAAGACCTGCTTCCCTTTTCTCATTCCCTGTCTTTTGGCGAAAGGCACGATTTTTCTCATCAAGGAAAAGTTCATCAAGGGTTCTCCCCCGAAAAAACTGATACTTACGCTTTCGGCTTTTTTGGAATTTTCCATCAGCCAGTCAACCGCTCGGAACGCTGTTTCTTCCGTCATCATTCCTTTCCCAGCATAATGCCCCCCGCCACCATAGCAATAGACACAGCGCATATTGCACTCTTGCGCAAGGAAAAGGGAGATGTTAACCACCGGATACTCGAATTCCTCGCATGATCCTATCGACTCGCCATCCGCCACAGCCTCGGACGTCTCATCCTCCTCTCCGGCAACCAGCTTTAATTTGCGCAACTCCTCCATGGCGGATTCCGGAATCAGACAGCCGAAAGCTGAATCCACCTTCTTGATCATAGATGCCAACCGGGCGGAGATTGGGGAGACTGCCTTATTGCCCACGTCGACCAGATAATGTGCATTATCATGTTCGAAAATATGGTATTCTCGCAACACGACGTTGCCGAAGTACCTCCGCCCTTCATACTCTATTTCGTAAGAGCCTAACATCTTCCTCCTTCCGCTCCAAAATAATCAATCTATCAAATCTCCTCCTATCTGATACGATGCGAGGCACTTTTGCACACCCAGTTCTGACGGACTAAAAGGTCCGGGCAATATGCAGGAACTGCATCCGGGAAAGGAGGTTTCCGCGCCAAGTGGTTTCAATCTTTAAGAAAACTGCGGATCAACAGAATTGCCCTCCGCGGACGTGAGGATACTTACGGCTTGAGGGTAACGGCAACCATCAAGGGTTCTGATCGCGGTTCTGATCGCAATTATCATTTCCGCAATGTAGTTTCAAGCTGGGTTAGGGCATCTTCTATCCCAAGCCTCCGATAAATTAGGTAATTCCCTCGCCTTGCCAACAACTACAACCTATGACATGGAATCCACTGTTTTGCGCAATTAATAGAAGCTTTGCACTCTTGAATTCTTCTGAAACCGGCTTCAATGGTATGATCATATGGACCAATTTTTCGGTGTTCTCTACTGCCCGCACCTCCAAACCCGCCGGCACGTCAACTCCTTCTTCCTTAAGCACAGCCATCGTGTCTGCGAGTAACCGCTGTTTGAAGGACTCGTCATTCCAAGCTTTAGTAATAACCTGACCTATCTTTTTGCCTTGTTCTTGCTTATTCATTATACCCCCCTCTTTAGAATTTTCTTTTACCTTAAAGAAACACAACTATAAACGTTCGTATTTACAATAAGTTTTTAGAAATTTCAGCATTTATAGCTGCAATATCTCGTTAGGTTGTATCATTGTTGTATTATAAAACTATGATTATATTAATTTAATTAATATTCCTTAAGCTTTCCCATATAATATTTTTGAGAAAGAACATGATTCTACCTTCGTGCAAAGAATCGATTCAAATGTAAAGTACATAAAGTCACTTTAGGTTTGTAATATTAAGCATAAGATCCAGTCAATAGTGTCCTAATGTAAATATAGTATGAGAAAATTTTATTTACTACTTATAACTCTTGAAGAGAATTGAGGCTCATAGGCATAGGAGTTGTAACGCTAACTAAAAAAAATGAAAAGAAAAGCTGATTTGGTATTTTTAATTGAACACGTGTTTTAATGTATCTTGAGTGACTCTCAAATTCCAACGTGCAAATTTATAAACACTTCTGGAAACAACTGTTTATGGATCTAATGTAGCAGTAAAACAGTCGAATCCTCGAAGAGTTCATGTACCTCAAATAACGTTTTTTTCTTTACAATCAGTAAATAAAGATAGCAGATCTTTTTTAATTTTTAATATGATTATAAAGTCCTGCAAAATGTACGCTTTTATCGTATAAGCTTTCAATCATATTCAGGTTTTAAGATAAAACCTGTGCATTGCTAAATGTGGCTTGACAACTTAAAGCGAATTATTTTGGGATAAAACACTGCTTTCTCTTTCCCTAGCTCTTGTTAAACTGTCATCAATACGAGAGTTTACAGTTTTACATATTGGCCCAGTACCAGCTAAGCTGTCGCCAAGGTGAAAACGAATATGCTTCCATTAAACATCACTAAGTTCTTCGAAATGTATGATCTCCCCCATATAATATAAGATTGGATTACATATTATTTTGAAACAGGGTCATCGATAACCCCATATCAAAAGTAAAAAAGTATGAGATACACATAGGAGCACTTTCTATATCTCTTCTGTTAGCGTTTTTACTCACTCAAAAAGTATATGAAAATATGATTTATTGGTTTTTTATTAAAAAAAACCAGATCTCTCAGGTTTCACTTTTCTCTCACTCGTCAATTGCTTTTGCAGCTTTCTTGCCTGAATTCATTGCACTTATACGGTTGCTGCGCCTGTAACAACGTCTCCGCCGGCCAAGACTCCGCACCTGGAGGTTGCACCGGCTCATGTAGGGAAAACCTACATCAGGTAAGTTTTTAAAAAATTCCTTTTTTCTCAGTTTTCTCTAGAGTGATTATACTTTTGAAAGTGGTACTGGAAAATTCTTATTAATTTTGATGCGTCTTACCTGCTCTATAAATTGCGCGACTTCTGGCAAACGCTTCGAAATAACAACAAGTATTTCTATTATTTAGTACAATTTTTATTAATCTAAATATTCAAACCTCTGAAGCATTACTTATCTTTTGAATAAGACAGGCTGTTGAAAAGTATACTGTATGCTAAAGACAAAGAAAAAAAGACGAAGCACCGCGATTATTGAAACTCCCAGGGGCATACTGGTAGTTGCTGGTAGAAGAGGACTATATGTTCTCCCTGGGGGAGGGACGAATAAAGGAGAATCAATAACTCAAGCAGCTGTTAGAGAATTGAAAGAGGAAACGGGATTAATTGCAACTAATGTCAGATTTCTTTTCCAGCATGTAGGGCATGTGCAAAGAGCATACTCAGGTGTGTACTTTAAAGACTACCACGCCGTATGATTAATAAATGCAAACGGTATTGCGCGACCACTCAATGAAGTAAAATATGTGAATTATTATTCTCCGGGTTCAAAAATCAAGCTTTCCAGAACAACAAAAGAAATAATTGATAGATTTTATGAGTTTAAAAGGACGGAGATCTGAAACACGCATGTTGTACTGTTGGGACTCTAAATGAATCCGGACTATAAAATAGAGTATAGAATAATTAGTAGATTTTCAAACTTAAAAAAGAAACCAGATCTCTCTGGTTTCACTCTTCTTTCAAATACTCGTCAATTGCTTTTGCCGCCTTTTTGCCTGCGCCCATTGCACTGATTACAGTCGCTGCACCTGTGACCACGTCTCCGCCTGCAAAGACTCCGCATTTGGAGGTTGCGCCGGTTTCCTCGTCGGCAACCACAGTACCTCTTTTGTTCTGCTCAAGGCCTTCCGAGCCTTTGAAAATGATCGGGTTAGGCGAGGTGCCTATAGCAATAATCACAACGTCTGCTGGCACAAGGAATTCCGAACCCTCTACAATGACAGGGCTTCTTCTGCCTGACTTATCGGGCTCGCCGAGCTCCATTTCTATGCATTCGACGCCCGTAACATTGAACTTCTCGTCGCCAAGGATGCGGACAGGGTTTGTAAGAAGCCTGAAGGTAATGCCTTCTTCTTTGGCATGCTCGATCTCTTCGCGGCGGGCGGGCATCTCGTCTTCTCCGCGGCGATAGACTATGCTTACCTCTTCTGCGCCCAGGCGGAGTGCGGAGCGGGCTGCGTCCATTGCAACGTTTCCACCTCCTACAACCACAACATGCTTGCCGTGCCTGACCCTGGTATCATAATCGGGGTCATAGGCTTTCATGAGGTTTACGCGAGTCAGGAACTCGTTTGCAGAGTATACGCCGTTTAAGTTTTCGCCTTCTATCCCCATGAAGTTAGGAAGCCCTGCGCCAGTGCCCAGGAAAACGGCATCGAAATCATCGCAGAGTTCGTCAAGAGTTTTGATCCTGCCTATAATATAATTTGGTTTGAACTCTACACCGAGCTTTTCTATGTACTCCACTTCCTGCCGTACAATTTCTTTTGGCAGCCTGAACTCGGGGATGCCGTAACTCAGGACTCCCCCGGCTTTGTGCAGGGATTCAAAGATTGTTACTTTATGTCCCAGTTTTGCCAGGTCTGCTGCGGCAGTAAGTCCGGCAGGACCGGAACCAACAACTGCAACCTTCTTGCCTGTGGGGGATATAGCCTCAGGAGTCTTAACACCTTTTTCGCGCTCATAATCCGCACAGAAGCGCTCAAGCCTTCCGATTGCAACAGGCTGCCCCTTCTTCCCAAGTACGCAGCGGGCTTCGCACTGTGTCTCCTGAGGGCAGACGCGGCCGCAGATTGCAGGAAGGGTATTTGTTTCTTTGATTTTCTCGATCGCTCCTTCGAAGTTCTCCTCACAAACCAGTTGAATAAAACCCGGAATATCCACATTCACAGGGCAGCCCTCAACACATTTCGGGTCTTTGCAGGCAAGACATCTGGAAGCTTCGGCAAGAGCATCTTCTTTCGTGTAGCCAAGGGCTACTTCACTGAAGTTTTTTCTGCGTTCTTCTGCAGGCTGCTCTGGCATAGGGGTCCTTTCTTTCTTTGATTTTCCCGGTTTTTCTCCATGTAATTCTTGCATTTTTATCTCTTCCTTCTCAGTGCAGTCCGCACCTGCATTCTTCTTCGTATTTTTCCACAGCTTTTGCTTCTTCGCCACGGTACATTGCAAGCCTGTTCATTAGCTGGACGAAATCGACCTTTCTTGCGTCAAATTCAGGCCCGTCAACGCAGGTAAACTTCGTTTCTCCGCCGACCGTAACCCTGCAGCCTCCGCACATCCCTGTTCCGTCCACCATTATGGAGTTCAAGCTGACAAGGATTTCCACATTATAGGGAAAAGCAACCCCTGCCCCTACTTTCATCATGATCGGGGGTCCGATAATTACAACCCTCGCAACCTTTTCGCCGCTGTCCAGGATACTTTTCATAATATCGGTCACAAACCCGTGGTGCCCTTTTGACCCGTCATCGGTTGCTATGTACACTTCGGAACTGGCTTTCTCCATTTCGTCTTCAAGGATGAGAAGGTCCTTGTTTCGGGCTCCGATAATTGAAATTACCCTGTTGCCTGCACTCACATAAGCCTTTGCCTGAGGGTAAATAGGGGCAACTCCTACCCCTCCTCCTACAAGAATTACAGTGCCGAGCTTTCTGACGTCAGCAGGGGTTCCGAGGGGCCCGACAAAGTCCTCAAGGGAATCACCTGCAGAAAGCTTTGCAAGCTGTTTTGTAGTTTTGCCCATTTCCTGAAAAATTACAGTAACCGTGCCTGTCTCTCTCTCAAAATCCGCAATTGTAAGAGGAACTCTTTCCCCCCTTTCATCAATCCTGAGGATTATGAACTGTCCGGCTTTTGCAGCCTTTGCTACATCAGGAGCATCTATTACCATTTTGTGCACCGATGGAGCGATTTCTTCCTTTTCCAGTATTCTATATGCCATGAGATCACATTTTCCTGAGTAAAAGCATATCTTCTGAACAAATGATAGGGTAAATTTAAATGTAACTGAACTTTATACTGGTTCCTGTCCCGTTAGGGTTCCTATCCTGTGAGGGTTCCTATCCTGTGAGGGTTCCTATCCTGTGAGGGTTCCTGTCCCCTTACCTTTACGTATGGACGTTCTCCTTATACTGATTAATGGAATATATATTCTCCCAACTAATTTTAATTATTTTACCTGGTTTGCACTTACGTTCTCAGTTTGATTATACATATCTGCTCTTAAACGCTGCTTTTTTATATCTTTCTTAAAAAGAAAGCTACTATTTTCATTTCTTTTACCTTTCTACAAAAAATTTAATAAATCTAAAGGGTGTAATAAATTTAAGGGTAAATTCCCAAACTCGGCTGATCCGTGGGTTGGATTGGTGTAAAGGAGGGGTCAAACAAAGGTACTGCAAACAATGGCTGTAGCCGAAGCTGTAGAGGTTAATATCCTGAAGAAAGGAAAAGTCCATTCTGAGAATATTTGCAGGATGGGTTATTTTCTTTTTGAAGGCAAAATAAAAAGATGATCTGAAGTTATGAATCCAAGTGTTTGGAATAAATCTTTCAATATAAATGTATTATAAAAGGAGATAAAGATATGCCAGAAGAACGAAGAGAAGGGGAAAAGGGAGAAAAGCTGGAGAAAAGAGAAGGAGAAGAGACCGCAGACGTTGATCCGATTCATCCAACCGAAGCAAGGGGCGGCAAGAAAAGATCGCTCCTCGATACTTGCAAGTAATTTTAATATGTCTTTAATACTTTTCTATTTTTTTAACCTGAATCGGTTAAGGAACTAAACACTGATTAGTAACTAGTAACTGATTAGTAACTAATTACTAATCAAATTTTTAAGAGGGTTATTCTATGGACGAGAAAGCTGCTATTGAGCCTGCAAATCCAGTGAAAGAAGAGCTCACAGGTAAGAAAATGCCTCTGGTGAGCTGCGATAAGTATGATGAGGAAGAGAGAAAGGCACTCATTAAGGAAGAACAGGGTGAAATCGAAGAAGCTAAAGTTGAACCTATACACCCTTCCGAACAGAGAGGAGGTAAAAAGAAAAGCATTCTTGATACCTGCAAATAAGCAGGACTTTATTTTTTCTTTATTTTAACCTCCTTTTTAGTTTTTACTTCAATTTTTCTCTTTTTATTTTTATTTCTTTTTACAACCAACAAACTTCGCAAATTTATATGCATATATGCGCATATATACATATAATTATGATCAATGGCAAAGTAAAGTTTTTAAAGCGAAAGGCAGGATAGAAACATAATTTACAGCATCAAAAACAGGGAGATCAAATGTTTGCTTGAATCTCTTGGAATCAGGGACATAAAGCCCTGTTGTAATGATCAGCAGGCTTCAGACGTTTGTCCTATGTGTAAAACTGAGAATAAAATCTGCAATATCATTAATGAGAGTACAGGTAACCGGGTTGAAAAACAAAGTTGAGGATATCGTAAACCAGGATAGAATCGAAAAACCAGGGTCAAATAGAAAACCAAGGTCAGAAAAACTATCAACGATAAGGAATGGGTAAAACAATGGATGCGAATGAGAAAAAGGAAGTTATCAAAAAGAAGTATAAGGAGATTGCAACTTTAGGCGGTTCCTGCTGTTCCGGCAGCAGTTGCTGTGGGGATTCAAGTCCTGTAGACCTTTCCAAATCTCTTGGCTATTCGGAAGATGATGTTCAGGCTGCCCCGAACGCAAACCTGGGGCTTGGATGTGGTAACCCTACCGCTTTTGCGGAACTGAAACCCGGCGATATTGTCTTGGATCTGGGTTCAGGTGCAGGATTTGACTGTTTTCTTGCTGCACAGAAAGTAGGAAGTTCAGGAAAGGTTATAGGAGTCGATATGACTCCTGAAATGGTTGAAAAAGCACAGGCTAACGCCCGGCAGTATGGATATTCAAACATTGAGTTCCGCCACGGAGATATTGAAGCTCTTCCGGTTGAGGATAGTTCGGTGGATGTTATTATCAGCAACTGCGTGATCAACCTGGCTCCGGATAAGGAAAAAGTTTTTAGAGAGGCCTTCCGAGTTTTGAAACCAGAAGGCAGGATGTATATCTCGGACATGGTTCTCCTGGAGGATTTGCCTGAATACCTTAAAAATGACAATGACCTGCTTGCAGGCTGTGTCGCTGGCGCTGTGTTAAAAGAGGAATATTTAAGACTTTTGAAAAAAGCAGGATTTTCGGTAGAAATCCTGGCTGAAGATTCGGACATCAGTAAAAGGCAGTACGGAGGTCTGCCCGTTGAAAGCCTCAAATTAAAAGTCTGGGTATGAAAAGAAAATAGGAGTGACTATGTGAGAGAAAGATACGAGAAGATCAAATAAATAATATTTTTAATTTTCTTCTCTCTTTTCAGCTTCCTACTCCCTTTTCTGTTTTTTTCTCTCTTTTCTGCCTTTTGCTCCTTTTTGTAATCCTATAGCACTTTATTTCTTTTGATAAAGTAGACTGACGAAAAGAGATTTATCAGCAAGGTTCTTCAGAAACTATGCTTCAATAAGTATATCCATCAATCTATTTATATTACTATTCAATTATTATTTTTTAATGATCTGGGTACTCCAGGTTTGATGTTCTGAATGCAGGGACCCTCCTGAATATGGGGCACAGGATGATGGGGGGTGGTCTCTTTGAGGTGATATTGCTGAATACCATAAGAACCGTAAAAATCTGTTTTGTAATAGGTTTTGTACTTCTGTTGCTCAGCTCAGGGTGTGCAGCTGCCAGAAGGATCACCGTGGGGAGTGATGACAACAAAGATTTTCCTTCAATTCAGGAAGCTGTCAATGCAGCAAAGGCTGGAGATACGGTTTATGTGTATAACGGGCTTTATATGGAAAACATATATCTTGATAAAGAAATTTCCGTTCGTTCGATCTCCGGAAACCCTGAAAAAAACGTTGTAACGGCAAAAAACCCCGGAGACCATGTGTTTCATGTAATTGCAAATAACGTGACTATAAGCGGTTTTTCCATTAATGGCGCTAACGACACTCTGAAGGCTGGCATTTATCTGGAGAATACACAGGGAATTATGATAAGCAATAATAGACTTTCCAGCAACCGTCTGGGTGTTTATCTAGACTCTTCTACTACCAATATGTTGAATCTTAACAATGTGTCTGAAAATGAGGTAGGAATTTTCCTTAACGATTCAGGGAATAACTGGATTATCAATAATAAAGTGGAAATGAACAGCTTGAGAGGAATTCTCCTTGAAGCTTCCGATAGGAACCAGCTAAAAGGAAATCTTCTGCATTTCAATGCAGGGTACGGCCTTATGCTCTCAAACAGCAGTAAAAATCTCATTTACGATAACTATTTCCAGAACTCTGAAAATGTTGGTTATGAAGGAACTAACCTGGAAAATGACTGGAACATGAGTATGAAGAGGGGAATAAACATTGTTGGAGGACCCTATATCGGTGGAAACTACTGGACCAGTCCTGAAAGTACTGCCGTGTGTGTTATTGAAGATCTGGACGATAATGGTCTTTGTGATACTTCATACGATCTGGGAGAGGGTAACATTGACTACATGCCTCTTATCCGGCGCCCTCAGATTTTTCAGGGTAGAGAGCGTCCTATTACGGTCACCCTTTTTGGACTTGGCTTATTCATACTTATCCTTACGGTATTCATTGTAAGGAGGGTAATGGGCTGGGGAAAAGATCGTTACGAAAAAAAATGAGAAGTAAAGTGAGCATATAAAGTAAAGCAGAATAATGGAAATAAAACGAGAATAAACTGAAAGTAAACGAAATACGGCAGTTTTTAAGCAGGCAGTAATAATACTCAGCAAACCCGGAAAATTTTAAATTCACACTTTTTTGATTAATTAGCTTTCCGGGAAAAGCTTATTTAACGGCTTCTTTATATATTGCCTGAAGAATCATATTTTCAGGTACATGTATCTGGGTTAGTACGTATATCTGGTTTAATGTGTTTCAAAAAATTATTTCATAAATTTTGTTACTTCAAAAAAATCTATATATTTATGTAGAGTGGGTTATACTTACATTGGATGAATTTTACCAACACCTAAAGGAGATGACAGGATTAAGTCGATAATTCTTGCAGGTGGCTCAGGGACGAGACTCTGGCCTCTCAGCCGGGAAATGTATCCCAAACAATTTTTAAAGTTCGGGGAAACATCACTTTTTCAGGAAACTGTGCTTCGATGTCTTGAGGTTTCGGATATTTCTGAAATTTTTGTTGTAACCAATGAAGCTCAGAAATTTTTTGTAATTGGACAGATCAAGGAGACAGGATACTCAATCCCTCCCGAAAACGTTCTGATCGAGCCTGAAGGCAAGAACACACTTCCTGCGATTTTCTACGGAATGAAAGAAATTGAAAAGAAATTCGGGAATTCGATCGTAGGAATCTTTTCCTCAGATCATGTTCTTGACAGAGCTGCAATGGGAACGATTTCTTCAGCTGAAAAGCTGGCTTCGGATTATCTGGTCACTTTTGGGGTTGTTCCCACATTTCCTCATACGGGATACGGCTACATTAAAGCGTCAGAAGCCTGTGAGCCCGGTTACAGGGTCTCGGAATTCAGGGAAAAACCTGATTTTGAAACCGCCCAGAAATATATCGAAGAAGGTTGCCTCTGGAACAGCGGAATGTTCCTCTTTGAGACACGGCTTTTCTTTGAAGAAGTCAAAAAACACGCACCTTCGGTTTTTGCCTGTTTTGAGAAAGGGGGAGATATTAATGAAATTTATACGTGTGTGGATAAAGTCTCCATTGACTACGGCATAATGGAGAAATCCGATAACGTTGCTGTTGTAAAGCTGAACCAGAAGTGGAGTGACCTTGGAAACTTTGCTGCAATTTATGATGAGCTGGAGAAAGACTCGGTAGGAAATGTGATCCATGAATGTGATCCAATGCTTCTTAACTCCGACGGGAATCTGGTATATTCGAAATGCGGGAAAATCGTTTCCCTTATTGATGTTAAGGATATGGTGGTTGTTGATACGAGCGATGCCCTGTTAATATGCCCCAAGTCCAGCAGTCAGAAAGTAAAGGAAATAGTTTCGGATCTCAAGACCAGGAAAGATGAAAGGGCGTTTGTCGGGCAAACAGTCTACCGACCCTGGGGCTCATATACACTGCTTGACGCCTCTCCAGGCCATAAAATAAAGAATATCACTGTGCTTTCTGACCATAAGTTAAGCCTTCAGTTGCATTATCACAGGAGTGAGCACTGGGTGGTTGTAAAAGGTATGGCGTGTGTGGAAGTTGATGGGAAGCAGTTTTTCCTGAGACCAGGGGAAAGCACGTTTATCAGAGCCGGACAAAAGCACAGGCTGTCAAACCCCGGAAAAGTTCCTCTTGAGATTATCGAGGTGCAGTTAGGAGAGCTTGTGGATGAAGGAGATATTGTCAGGTTTGATGACGTATATGGTAGACAATAAGTAAATTTTCAATATTGGTAAGAAGTTAATGTTTTTATGATAAAAATGAGTTTGTGAGCACGGGGGGACATTGGGAAAATCATACGTGTATCGACAGTGATAAGAAAGATTTGAAGCATCCATGACCTTAATAAAACATAAATGATGTCTAGACCGTGCTCAACATAGCTACTATTTTCTCAAATATCTTAAAAATAGATCCTATTCAACGCCAGAGCATTGTATCAGTATTCTGGCAGGTCTCATTCACAGCCATAGGCTTCTTAAGTACCATGTACTTTGCGCATACGGCAGGTGCTTCAATTCTCGGTTCATACTTCCTATTTTTAGCATACTATGGTATTTTTGGTATGTTTACTGATGGCGGATTTGGTGGAGCCGCAGTTAAGCGTATCAGTGAAGGCGAAGAACCTGATGCATATTTCAGCGCATACTTTTTACTGCGACTAGTGTTTACAATAACTGGAATACTTGTGTTACTCATGTTTAAAGACTACTTTGTGGGTCTTAACAAAGCAGGTATATTTGACTGGCTGTTGTTATTATTATTTGTTTCAGCGCTTGCAGGACCAATCTCAAGCGGGGTTGCCGGTAAAGGCAAGATGGGAATACGCAACACCTGCGAAGGAATAAGCAACATTTCACGTGTTATGATCCAGGTCCCCGCAATATATCTCGGATATGAAACCGCAGGTCTGGCCGGGGGCATGGTAGCCGGTATGATCGTGGCAGCAGTAATTGAATTCCGTTTTTTTGACTTGCATTTAGTAAACTTCCAATGGAAACATATAAAGAGCTTATCTGTATTTTCGTTCTGGCTATTTTTAACATCCAGTGGGGTGCTTGTGTTTTCACAGGCAGATACTGTTCTTATAGGGCATTTTATGGATGTTGAAAATGTAGGTATTTACAGGGTAGTACTCCAGTTCACAGGGATTGCCACATTTAGTTCAAATGCACTGAGGTTGACACTCTGGCCTAGAGTCAGCCAATGGGGTAAAACCAAGGAGCTTTATCTTATAGAAGAGTCACTGTCGCGTGCAATTAGTTACTCATTGTTACTGGCAATTCCGGTACTTGTGGGTGGTATACTGCTGGGGGACCGTCTGCTATATTCATTTTACGGTGCAGATTTTGCCCAGGGCTATCATGTACTGATAATATTACTTGCTGTACAGGTGGTAAACATATTCCAGTACTTTTTCACGATGTATCTGGATGCTCTGGATCATCCTCAAGAATCATTTAAGGTCACGGCAATTGGTGTTGGAGCAAACATTGCATTGAACATAATACTTATCCCGCTCATAGGTATAAACGGAGCAGCAATAGCAACATTGGCAACAATGACATTGAATGCTTTGCTCGCCTGGCGTGCTTTATCCAGACATATGACAATAAAACTGGAGCGTCAAAGTCTGTCTAATATCATGATGTCTTCGGTTGTTATGGGGTTGCTTGTTGGTGTGTATCGTTTGTTTGTGCCGCTTTCCAATATCTGGGTTACAATGCTGGTGGTTGCTTTCGGTGGAATAGCATACGGTTTTTTAATATTGAAATTTGATAAAAAAGTGTACACTGAAATGAAAGATATTGTGGAAAAGGTTGGTATAGGCTTTGTTTGGCCAGGCTGGCTGTGAATCAATACTTATCCTTGATAGTTATAATATGAGTTTTAAGAATTCGTGATTTTAGATGGGACTCTACGGTTTTTATATATTCCAGTTATACCCTGAACATTAGCACAAATTTTTGCATAAACTCGGTTTATTATCCAGTTATATGCAGTTCTGATTTTTATCATTCAATAGGCCTTAAAGTCCATATGAATTATATTCTGGTCCTGAGACTATTATGGCATGTAATGGAATGATTTTCAAATTTATAGATTCATCGATAATTGCTCTTTTTCTTCTAATCTTCTGTTGAGGTAGTAGGTGAGTGCGAAAATACCCCAACTTAGCATCACCAGGTTCTTCAAAGCGTATACTATCCTCTATATAATATAAAATTAAATTATATACCATTTTAAAACAGGATCTATGGATAATTTAGCACAATATTCAAGTAGAAAGTGTGGGAAAGATGACTGAAATTAGCGTTATTATTCCTACCTGGAATAGAGCAGAAACGCTGGGTAAGGCTATTTCAAGTGCCTTAAACCAAACTCTTCCTCCTCTTGAAATCATTGTATGTGGTGTTGAGGGGTCACTGGATCAAGAAGTTGTTAATTCGATAAACGATCCTCGTGTACGATGGATAGAGGGAGGACGTGATGGGCTTGCATCAATTCCTCGTAATAGAGGAATTAATGCAAGCAGGGGAGAGTGGTTAGCTTTTTTGGATAGCGATGATGAGTGGTTACCGGACAAACTGGAAAAACAGCTCAAGCATGCCAACAAAATGGGATGCAGTGCTGCATGCTCTGACGCAATAAGGTATATTCCATCTAAAGGGTATGCAGGAACAATAGTTAACGGGGAGGTTTCTGGGGATTTAATATCTTTTTCTTTACTTTCTAACAATAATTACATAGTTTGCAGTTCAGTTTTAATTAAAAAAGACATTGTGGAAAAATGCGGTGGATTTCCAGAAGATATATCGTTAAAAGTTGGGGAAGATTACGCATTATGGCTGCGTACAGCTACACTTACGGACTTTGCCTTTGTAAACGAACCATTATTAATTTATAGAGACGAACCTCAAACAAGTGTGAGAGCTTCTACTCCTCCTATCTGGGAGTTAAGAGCTAATGTTTTTAATTCATTTATTTCATGGGCAAATAATACTGATTATAATACAAATAACAAAGAATACTTTTCTTTGGCAAAAAGATTATTTTTACAGGCTCGTACCCGAAAAATCTTGTGTAGTTTAGTCGAAAGTACTAGGGTAAGATTTAAAGGAATAGCTCATAGAATTTAAAATATAGGAGAGAATACGACAATACTACATACAGTTGAATTCAATTGTCATTATATTGTCATTACTGTCTTTCGGATCGATTTTAAAAGACCGGATTTAACTATTTTATCTATTGGTGGTCTATTACTTGGCAGACAATGTTTTGTATATACATGTAAAACATATCCTACAAAAATTAATCCAATATCTGGAGAGACCTCTTGTAATTGCTGGCAGATTTGTAGGTTCTTTCTCCGTTTCATACTTCAGGTCCCAGCTTTTTTTCTTTTTTCCGTTCTACCATATAGGAGGGGCTGAAAAGGTTCATGCCAGAATTACCTGTTGCCTGAAAGAGAATAAACCTATAGTATTTTTTGCGGATAAATCAAAAAGTTTCGCATTAAAAAAACAATTTATGCAAAGTGCTAAAATATTTGATTTAGGTTATTTAAACAATCCAGTATTAATTTACTTTTGGGCTGGTGTACTTTCTACAATTGTAAACAGTAATAAAAATTGCGTAGTTTTTGGATGTAACAATATCCTTTTTTATAAACTAATCCCTTATTTAAGCCCTCACATTTGCTGTATTGACCTCACTCACGCTTTTGGGGGTGGAATTGAAAATGTTAGCCTTCCTTGTGTAGATAGATTAGACAAAAGAGTTGTAATTAATACACGCACGTTAAAGGATCTCAAGGAACAGTACAGTTTGAACGGTGTTCCTGAGAATATGAGTGAAAGGATTGTTTTAATCGAAAACTGTGTACATATTCCAGAATTAACCGGAAGAAAAAATTATAGAAAAAATAATGGACCAATTTTAAGAATTCTATACGTAGGTCGTGGTTCTGAAGAAAAGAGAGTACACCTTGTAGGAGAAATTTCTTACCTCTGTCACCAAAAAGATATGCCTGTTGAGTTTGTATTGGTAGGAGACGTCAGAAGTTCAATTCCTGAGCAGTACAGAAAGTGTTGTACTTTTTTAGGCGAAATCGTAGATGAAAAAAAGCTCTCAGAAATCTACAATAGTTCTGACATATTGCTACTTGTATCGAGCAGTGAAGGTTTTCCTTTAGTTATAATGGAAGCAATGGCTTATGGGGTTGTAACTATAAGTACGGACGTAGGAGGCATTTCAGAGCATATTCATAACGGATATAACGGTTTTCTTATAAAAAACGAAAGTGAAAGTCTCATAGTAAAAAACGTATATAAAATTATAGATGAACTTATCTCAAACGAATTTTTGATGGACAAAATTTCTCTTGAGGCCTATGAATATGCAAAAACAAATTTTAACTGTGAAAAATTTTGTTCAAAATATAAAAAACTAATTTGGGGCAAGTGATGACTTCAGTCTTCAAAACTGAAGCTAACAAGTATGACTTTTTTTATAGTTTTACATAAACCGTCTATGCTTATAATTATAAAATGTAAAAACTATCTCCTAAAACTATTTGCTAAAATTAATGGATTTATTTAATGAACAAAAAGTATGAATTAATTGCTTGACCGACTATAAACTTCAATTAAGTTAAGTTTTTGTTTTCGATGCATTTTCGTTAATTTGGTGCCATCTCAGTTATGTATATCATTTTTTAATTGGAAGCGAATTGGGTTTAAAAGGTTCTAAACTTCCATTTTTCTTTTATTTTTTCGTGGCTTAGGACATTTCACAGAAAAATGCTCTTAATAATGATTTTACAGCGTATGCTTTACAATGAGTACTTAATTATTTTTAAAAAAGGGAAATATTTTTTCAATCCAAACTTATTTTAGGAAAATCCTCAGGAAAGATTATTAACAAGTGTTCTACGACTAAACTCCACCATGAAACAAGGTATCATATACATTGATTTTTTTCCGAAATTTCTTAGTAAAAAAACAATATGATTTCTGGCATAATAGTAAGTCTGTCTCAAACGCCCGGACAGTCTGCAGCCACCTGTACCAACTCTGTTGTGGTCTGCTACTGCAGCTGGTTGGAAGTAGAACTTAAATCCCCTGTTAATGAGCCGCATATTCAGGTCACTTTCTTCACGGCAGTAGGTACCCTTGTAAGCTTTTTCTTCATATCCGCCTATGGCCTGTAACTGATCCCCTGGGTACAAACAACAGGCGTGTCCCATATCTACTCCTAAAACACTTCCAGAGTCCTGTCCATAATTGTTAAAAATCTCACCAGTGAATTTATTTACATAAAATGGCATATTACGCCTGACAGCTTCTTTATCTGGATCTGTATTTTCTATTAATCTTGGAACGATAACGACGTTGTGGGCATCGAATGAATTGTAAGTGCTGACAAGTTTCTCTAAGCAGTCTTGATGCAGTACCAGATCATCTTCTATGAAAAATACTAATTGACCTTTAGCTGCAAATAGAGCTTTATTTCTATTACCTGGGAGTCCTAGATTGTGTTCATTCGTCGTGCCGTTAATCCTGGAATCACGGTTTATGTACTGTTTTATAACATCTCCTGTATTGTCAGTTGAACAGTCATCCGAAATCAAAAGTTCCCAATTGGTATATGACTGATTTAATACCGATTTGACACAGACTCCAAGAACAGATGCTCTATTGTATGTTGGTAAAATTATTGATACTAGTGGTCTTTTCCTGATTGCCTCTTCTTTGAACCCGTGATGGATTTTACTCTGATATTTTGATATCCCCAATATCTTCTCCGTTTTTAAGCCACTTATATAATCGATTTCCACGCTTAAGTCCCCCACTTAAGTTCCCCCAAACCTAAGAATAATTTGTAAAATTTGTAGTTTAAAGAAATAAATTGTAGTAACCCTTAATTTAACCGGATAATTTTGTTATTTTGTCTTGGATAATTTTTCTTTGTCTTATTTTTTTATTTTTCATTTTTGTCTTACATATGTCGTTTCTCAATTTTGACTGAAACTTTTTTCCAGTCCACGATTAAATATGAGTACCTAATGAGTATAATGTAACAGCTAATATAAAGCTCATATAATATAAATGTAAATGATATCTAACAAGCACTTTTGCATAATTTGGCCTTCCAATCGTTTTCAAGTAACATCAGTTATCATACAATCCGTCTGACAAATTCAATGGCTGAAAAGAAAAAAATATCTTGCTGGTCTGCCTTCGGCAGTTGCTTCTAACCTTCCTTTTTCCTGAAAAATCTCACGTAGGGGAAAAACATTTCAGACTCGAACTTCTCACCCGAGCTTCCCGTCTTTGATAGGATCGATCATAATAGCCCTCTGAAATGGGTCAGGGCATATATTTTATTAAATTACATGAACCGGATACCGCTATCCTGCAATGGTGAACTTGAATGTTCTTCTTAAAAATGAAGGCGGATGGTTATGTATGGTTACTGGAAGAGAATATCCGAGTATTGTAGGGAAAGAGTTTGATTGATCCGGAAGAGTTTATTAGTAAAAGATTTGTGTATAAGGGAGCTTGGAAAATAGATAAAAATGAGTGTGGAATATACTGAACAAAATCCTTTTATTTTTTCTCCTCTCAGTAGTCTACTATTTCAAGGCCAAAACTTATTTATCGACATTTTATTATTTACTGTCTATATTTTGTTAACATTTTATAGCAAATTCACGAGTTTAAGACTAAGAGAAAGCATAAATTGCCACATTTCGAGTTTTCTCTTAAAACTATTATGGTGTTGTGCAGAGAGAGCACATGTGTGTAAAAGGGAAAATTTTGTAGACTTGATCAGGTATATTGGAATACTGAGGTTTGAAATATGAAGGTCATTGATACCGAAATAAAGGACCTTTTCATACTGGAGCCCAATGTTTTTGAGGATGAGCGGGGCTATTTCTTTGAGAGTTACAACAGAAAGACACTGGATAATTTAATAGGGAAAGAGTACAATTTTGTTCAGGACAATGAATCAAAGTCGTCTTATGGAGTAGTTCGCGGTCTACACTATCAGTTAGCTCCTTATAGTCAGGCAAAACTGGTAAGGGTCTTGCAGGGGAAGGTGTATGACGTTGCAGTGGATTTAAGGAAAAGTTCCCTCACTTTCGGTAAGTGGGTTGGAGTCGAGCTTTCGGGTGAAAACAAGAGGCAATTTCTTATTCCAAAAGGTTTTGCTCATGGATTTTCTGTGCTGAGTGAAATCGCAGTTTTTGCATACAAATGTGATGATTATTATCATCCTGAAGCTGAAGTAGGAATTGCTTACAACGATTCTTCGCTAGGTATTGACTGGAAAATAAATGATAAAGATGTAAAAGTCTCTCAGAAAGATAGGTTGCTTCCCAAATTTGAAGAAGCCAGGATGAACTTTTAATGCACAAATTTTTATGTTTTAAAACAGTCGGTGTATTATTGTAATGTATTCTTTGCAGAGGTGACCTGAACGAAACTGCTGGTAACAGGAGGCTGCGGATTTATAGGCAGCAATTTTATCCGTTATATGCTGGAAAAGTATCCGCACGACCGAATTATAAATCTTGACAAACTGACATATGCCGGGAATCCAGCCAATCTCAAAGATATTGAGAATAACCCTAACTATTCTTTTGTCAAAGGAGATATCTGCGACCCTGCCGTTGTGAATGAAGTAATGAAAAATGTAGATCAGGTAGTTCATTTCGCAGCCGAAAGCCATGTTGACCGTTCAATTGAAGATGGATCGGTTTTTGTAAGGACAAACGTACTTGGTACAAACACCCTTCTCCAGAGTGCGCTTGCAAACGATATCATGAAATTTATCCACGTTTCAACTGATGAGGTATACGGCAGTATAAAAGAGGGGTCTTTTATTGAAAAAGATAATTTGAATCCTTCAAGCCCTTATTCTTCAAGCAAAGCAGGTTCGGACCTCCTTGCAATGTCTTATTACACAACCTATGAGCTGCCTGTTTGCATTACGAGGTGTACAAACAACTTTGGTCCTTACCAGTATCCTGAAAAGCTGATTCCTTTTTTTATCAGCAGATTAATGGAAGGAAAGAAAGTTCCAGTGTACGGTACAGGCAAGAATATCAGGGACTGGATCTATGTTGAAGATCACTGCTCTGCAGTAGATTTTGTTCTTCATAACGGAAGCAGCGGAGAAATTTATAATATCGATGGCGGGAACGAACTTACAAATCTTGAAATCACTCATCGCCTTCTTAGAATGCTTGGCAAAGACGAATCTTCAATTGAATATGTTGAAGACAGAAAAGGTCACGACTTCCGGTACTCCCTTGACGGCAGCAAACTGGAAAAAATGGGCTGGACACCAAAATATGATTTTGATACTGCCCTTGAGCAAACAGTCAGGTGGTATGTTGAAAATCGGTGGTGGTGGGAACCATTAAAGCACTGATTATAGGTTCTAACGGAATGCTCGGTTCTGATCTCTGCAATATGTTTCCCTATGCTGTCAAACTGACTCACAGAGATCTTGATATCACAAATAAAGAACAGGTTCTGGGATCTATTCAAAGAATAAAACCTGACGTTGTAATAAACGCCGCTGCTTATACCGATGTTGATGGTTGCGAGGATAACCAGGAACTTGCATTTCAGGTCAATGGATATGGTCCCGGGCATATTGCCGAAGCTTGTAGTAAAGTGGGAGCGTTACTCGTACATTTCAGTACGGATTATGTATTTGATGGGTCCAGAAATGAGTACATAGAGTCTGACACTCCAAACCCTATCAACGTATATGGTCAGTCAAAACTTCTTGGAGAACAGAAGATCGCAGAGAACACCGAGAACTACAGGATCATCAGAATTTCCTGGCTTTTTGGCATTCACGGAAAAAACTTCGTAGAGACAATGCTGAAATTATCTACTCAGATGGATAGGGTCAAGGTAGTAAATGACCAGTTTGGAAAACCCACATATACCGTAGACCTCGCAAATAAGATTACGGACGTCCTTGAACTTGAGGCAGGGATATACCATTTAACAAACGAAGGCGTATGTTCCTGGTATGAGTTTGCATCTGCTATCATAGATAATGTTGTTCCGTGTACAAGCGAAGAATTTCCAAGAAAAGCAAAACGTCCGAAGTATTCTGTTCTTGTAAACTCTAAAACCGAACCTATGAGGCACTGGAGAGCAGCACTCGAAGTTTATATGAAGGAGAGAAATAAATGAAAGGCGTGATACTCGCAGGCGGGACAGGCAGCAGGCTCTATCCCCTGACCAAGGTTACAAATAAACATCTTTTGCCAGTCTATGACAAGCCAATGATATTTTATCCTATCCAGACCCTTGTCGATGCAGGAATTAAGGAGATAATGATAGTATCAGGTAGAGGTCATGCAGGGCACTTCCTTGAACTCCTGGGATCGGGCGCGGATCTCGGAGTTAAGTTCACTTATGAAATTCAGGAAGAGGCCGGAGGAATCGCACAGGCATTAGGCCTTGCTGAGAGTTTTGCTGATGAGGAGGATGTGGCTGTAATTCTTGGGGACAATATTTTCCAGGATAATATCAAAAATGATGTCTCAAACTTTACAGGCGGTGCCAAGATTTTCTTAAAGGAAGTCCCTGATGCTCACAGGTTTGGAGTTGCGGAGCTAAAAGGCGATAAAGTCGTCGGAATCAAAGAAAAACCAAGGGAGCCTAAAAGCAGGTTTGCGGTTACAGGTCTCTATATTTATAGCAATAAAGTGTTTAAAGTGATTAAAACCTTAGAGCCTTCTGCTCGAGGAGAACTCGAGATAACTGATGTTAATAATTATTTTGTTAACAATGGAACTATGGAATACCGTGTTCTGGATGGTTTCTGGAGTGATGCTGGAACCTTTGAAAGCTTATTGAGAGCAGGTATACTGATCCAGAAACATAGTAAAAACAAAAATCTGGAGTAAAACTCATTGACTACAGTTAAAAAAATAGCCAAGAATAGTCTATTCTTACTTGCTGGTCAGGTAACGAGTATAGTTTTTGGTTTTTTTTATTTTGTTTATATGGCCCGATATCTTGGGGCTGAAGATTTAGGAATATTGAGTTTTGCGCTCTCTTTTGCCTCAATTCTGGGACTTATAGGAGATCTCGGACTAAGTTCATTAATGATAAGGGAAGTCTCACGCAATCTGTCTCAGGCACCCAGATATCTTGGAAGTATTCTCTTAATGAAGATTTTACTATCAATGGTTAACTTTGGAGTCGCTGCAATTGCAATAAATATTCTTGGTTATTCCGAACCAACAATAAGGGTAGTGTACATTATTACGCTATATAATATTGCGACAAATTTTACTTATGTGTTTTATTCTGTTTTCCAAGCGTTTGAGAGATTTGAATTTCAATCTTTAGGGATTATTCTGAATAGCACATTGATGATTGTGGGTATTTTTTTTGCAGTAGAACAGAGACTTGATTTAATTTATTTTGCATTCATTTATCTTATTGTTAACACAATAATTCTCGTATATAGTTTTCTTATATGTATAAGAAAATTTACAATCCCGACTTTAAATATCGATTGGGTTTTCTGGAAGCAAATAATTTCCGAATCAGCTCCATTCTGGTTAAATACAGTATTTGTCTTAATTTATTTTAAAATAGATATGGTAATGCTTTCGGTAATGAACGGAGATAGTGTAGTTGGATGGTATGCGGCATCTTACAGGTTAATAGATGCTCTTGCCTTATTACCTGCAGTTCTTATGAGTACAATGTATCCTGTATTTTCCAAATTTTATGTTAGTTCCATAGACTCTCTGGAATTTGCTTTTAAAAAATCACTTAAGCTTTTAACAATAATTTCAATCCCGATTGGAATAGGCACTACAATCTTGGCAGAAAGAATTATTATACTTATATATGGTATGGAATATTCTCCTTCAGTTACTGCTTTGCAAATTTTAATCTGGGCAAGTGTACTGAGTTTTATCAATTATACACCTGCAACTTATTTCAATTCAATAGATAAACAAAGGACACTTATGATGTTTACCTTTGTAGGGGCAATCCTTAATCTAATTCTAAACTTTATCCTGATCCCTCAGTTCAGTTACAAAGGAGCTGCCGTTGCTACTGTATCTACAGAGCTGGTTGTTGGTTTACTGCTGATTTCTAATATGCACAGGATACAAAACTTGTCCTCTTTGTTAAGAGATTTAATATTTAAATCGTTAATAGCAGGAGCTGTCATGGGGATATTTCTGCTTATTTTCCAGAATTGTACGTTGATACTGCTGATTTTGTTTGCAGCAATTTTATACTTCACTGCCCTGTATATTATAAATGGCTTTGAAAAAGAAGACATCAGTTTACTTAATCAGGTATTGGGAAGATAAATTGTCCTCGTGTGCTACATTTATTATTCCTAAGTGTAGCATATAGAAAACGCTTAAGCTAACAATATACTCCAATTAAGGAAATTCTTTGACTGACAAGGATTTATAAACACTTTACGAACATATACAGCTCTTTGAAAATCATTGTTAGATGGATAATCTTAAAAACTTGATAAATTTGAATTCATAGAAAGCTTCCTTGATGACTTCTAAAAGAGAGATTGTCAAGCTAAAACTCAATTTCATAAGTCAATTTTTAATATGTGGTTGAAACTATGATCTCGGTTGTTTGTGTTTATAACGATGAAAAAATATTTAACGACTTTCTGCTCAAAAGTCTGAAGAATCAAACTGCAGAGTTTGAGCTTATCGGGATCGATAATACGTCAAACGAATTTAAGTCCGCGGCTGTAGCTCTTAACTATGGCGGAATAAAAGCCAGGAACAAGTACATCATGTTTGCCCATCAGGACGTGAGTTTCATCCCGGATACCTGGCTTGAAGATGCAGAGAAGTTTCTTAATTCTATTGCTGATTTGGGAATTGCCGGGGTAGCTGGCATGAGTGAGTCTGGTAATTCTAACCAGGAAAGAGGACGAAACATTATAAAACACGGAGAACCTCCAGAAGCATGGTCATGGGGAAGCAGGATACAAAAGCCAGAACCTGTACAAACACTTGACGAGTGCCTGGTAATAGTTCCAAAATCCACTTTTGATGTTCTCAAATTTGACGAAAAAACCTGTGACGGCTGGCATTTATATGCAGTAGACTACTGTCTCAGTGCTAAAGAAAGGGGATTCGGAGTTTATGTGCTTCCGATGGAGGTTTACCATTTATCCAAAGGAGGAGTCAATAGAAAAAAGTTAAAGTCAGTAAACGGTTCGCTACCTGATGATTACTACAATAATCTTAAGAAAGTTCTTAAGAAACATGCTAATACTTATAAAATAATTTATACAACCTGTGGAGAATGGAATACTATATATCCCGTAACTCTTCAAAAATGCAGTTTTTTGACAAAAACATTTACACACTTACATACCCTGTTGAAACATGTGAAAGACTAGTGAAGTTATGATTTTTATCCATATATTTTGATTAACACTAATATAATAAACTGTTAATAATGTATATTGGTAGTTCTTAGTGTACAAATTGTTGAATAACATAGTGGTTAATTCAATATACTTTATTCATTACTTTAAACAAAAATGGTCATAAATAACGGACAATGGAAATTAGTTGCGGTCAAACCCAAAAGAGTTATTATTGGTTTTTGGAGAATAGTGAAAAAATTTTTGATATTTATTGTTTTCAGTAATTATTTTTAAGGCTAACTTTTACTATCCTGTTAAATCTTTACTACAGCACTCGGGGACAAAATAATGAAAATTGCTTTCCTTGCAACAAGGATAACAAAATACGATGCTATAAGCAATTATAGCGTGGATATGCTAAAAAAGCTTTCAGATAGTCATCATGTTGACCTTTATACATTTGTAACCCAGACAGAAATTCCAGTTAAAGTAGCTCAATATAACTACACTGATATAAAAGATCACAATCTGAAATCCGTTATCCTTTCGTTTACAAAAATACATTCCTTAACTAAAAAATTCTCAGATTACGACTTACTAATACTATGCAGTCCTGATATTCCAGTTTTACTTTCTGCCCATAGAGCCAGGCGTTTTAACCCGGATCTTAAAATAATCTGGGATTTCCATGGTATTACTCCCTTAAAGTATCTTTACTTTAAGGATAAAGTATTGAACTTTTTCAGGCGTCCCGGGTTCATTCAGTCAATGAAACAAAGTGATCTTATTCTGGTTCGCAGTGAATATATAAAAAAAGAACTTGAACCATATATCAAACCTGAAATGATAAAGGTCATTTCTTTCGGAATAAACCTTGATCCTTTTAAAAATACAGATCCTGCTGAAATAAAATTGAAGTTTAACCTGAGTAATCACCTTGTCTTATTATATGTTGGTCGATTGGTACCACATAAGTGCGTTGATACCCTGATTAAGGTTATACATGAACTTGATGAGAATTTTATGCTCATAATTGTCGGAGATGGCATAGAAAGGGATAAATTGAAAAATCTGGCGTCCTCATTAAACGTCTTGGATAAAGTTATCTTTACTGGAAAAGTATCAGATAACGATTTACCAAAATACTATGCTTCTTCAGATGCATTTGTTACGGCAAGTTTGCACGAAGGTTTCTGTGTACCAATCATAGAATCCTTTGCAAGCGGTAAACCGGCTGTTGTTCCTGATAGGGCCGCCATGCCAGAAGTAGTTGCAGATGGTGGGCTGATTTATGATGGGTCGATGGAAGATTTTTTGCTTAAATTGAGGAGTTTGAAAGATCCTGAAGTCCTTAAAACGATAAATGAAAGAGTCAATCAAATTAACAAAAAATACGATATTACAAAAGTATCTGAAGAATACCTGGAAACTATAGAAAAAGTTATGGATGGATTTAAATGACCGATTTGCCTTCAGTATCCTTTGTTGTTTTAACTTTAAACAATAAAAAAACGATAAAAAACTGCATTGAATCAATTGTTTCGCAAAATTATCCCTCTTTTGAAACTCTTGTAATTGATGGGGGATCAAATGATGGAACAAAAGAAATTGTTGAGCAGTATAAAGATTTAAATGTAAAACTACACGAATTTAAAGGATATGGAATCGGCAAATCAAGACAGATTGGGTTAGATCTTTCAAAAGGAGAAATCTGTGCATTTATAGACTCTGATTGTGAACTTCCAGATTGTTTCTGGACAAGGAAAATGATCGAACCTTTCCTGGAATCTAAAAATGTAGCCGGGACATGGGTGCTTGGTGCATATAAAAAAGAATATCCCAGTATAGCACGTTACTCCATACTGCAGCATCCTTATCGGCGAAAAGGGGTCTCTAAATTTATTGGTAGTGAAAATTATCTGGCCATAGGGACCGGTCACACTCTTCTTAAAAGAAATGCGATCATTGATGTCGGTGGTTTTCCCGATTTAAAAGCAAAAGAAGATGTTGACCTGACTTACAGAATAGTAAAAGCTGGATATGTTCTTGTTCACGTTGAGGATTGTGAAGTATATCATCTCCATGCAACTACGTTTCGGGGCTTTATGAAAAAGTATGAAAGGGATATAAATGCGGGTCTGGACGGAAACAAAGGGGATGATAGGGGAAGCAGCAGTGCGATTTCATTCCTTGTTTCGAATTCATTTATATATCCTACTGGGTTAGCTCTTTATGGTATCATAAAAGATAGAGATCTAGCATGGTTCTGGCATCCTCTGGTATGTTCTGCAAAACTTGCCATTGTTGCAAGGTCTTTTTTGAAGCTTAAACTTATAAATAGCAAAAAAAATTCTCAGTTTCATTAATGATTGTTATGTTGTCTGTAATCCTTTTAAACTACAATCAACCCGATATGACGATTGATTGCATAGAATATCTCCTAAAAAATAAAACTTATTATAAAGACTTCGAGATAATTGTTATCGATAACGGCTCAAAAGATGATTCTGTTGTAAAACTTACAAATATTGCAAACAAGTATAATCTATGTTTTATAAACAATAAAGAAAATCTCGGTTTCGCTGAGGGAAATAATGCAGGAATGCGCGTAGCTCGGGGTGAATGGATATTATTGTTGAACAATGATACTGTGTTTAAAGAAGGCTTTATTTTGAAAATGGCCGAGGCTGCAATGGATAATCCTGATGCTGCGGCTATCGGGCCTAAAATCTATTACTATGACGTTCCTTCTAAAGTCTGGTATAGTGGAGGGAAAATCACAAAGTATTATAATTTTATAGATGATACCTCGAATGAAAACGAGCATTATAAGCAGGTTGAATGGATAACCGGCTGCGCTCTGATGATTAACAAAAAGGCACTCGAAAAAGTAGGTCTTTTAGATAAAGATTTTTTTATGTACAATGAAGATGTAGACTGGTGTATAAGGGCCAGAAAAGCCGGCTTAAATCTTATATACACTCCCTTTGCTGAAATCTGGCACATTGGTTCTAAAACGACTACTGAGAATTTCAAAAAGTCATTTCAAATATATTACGGATATCGAAATAAATTGTTTATTATAATGAAAAATTCCAATGGTTTTGAGTACATAAACCTCATATTTGTTACCCTTTCCGGGATATGTTTAAGGATAATAGAATCGGTTATGAAAGGGAATTTTGACTCCGCCAAGGGATACTGGTTCGCAATGATTGACGGGTTAAGGTATAAACCTAAAAAAAGATTTTTGCAATAATATGATGATAAGTAAATTTAGTTATTATATATATTTTCAATTTCTTCTGTTATATAATCCCAATCAAAAATAGTAAGACTCTCCGTAGTGAACCTACTATTTTGTTTCATATCTTTTAGCTTATTTATTAACTTAATTATCTCCTCTTTTTTTATTGGCTCATCGACTCCTAAACAACGGGTCCCGTCCACAAACTCTTCAAGTGCACTCCCCTTTGCAACCACGCAGGGAGTTCCAGCAGCCAGTGCCTCCGCAACTGTTATTCCATATGCCTCATGAGAAGAGAGCATTAAAAATATATCAGCACCTGCATAACACTTGAGCAGTTCTCTCCTTGAAAGGTCCTTTAACCACTCAACCCTTCCCTCTACTCCTAAACTTTTTGCCATACTTCGAAGTTCTGCTTCATAGGGTCCCTTTCCAACAACCTTTAGTCTGAATTCCTGAAGCTCAGGCATGCTTTGAATTATATACTGAACTCCTTTGTACTCTTCCAGGCGGCCAACGTAGAGGAGAGTTTTCTCTTTTCCTGTTTTCCCTTCAATACCTTCGTCCTTCTGTAGGGCTCTCAGGTGTTTAAACTCTGCAAGGTTAATTCCATTTGGAATTTTTACGGTTTTTCCTGCGACTCTGAAATCAGCCTCAACAAGCCTTTTTTCGTACTCTGAGACACATATTACAGAGTCTGCCCTGGAAAATATCACTTTTCCAAAGAGCCTGTACGGCTTATGCAGCAGATTTCTAAATGCCGTATGCCCGCTCCGGTGGTAGTGCGGTGTAAACACAAGCCTTCTTTCACTTTTTCCAAGGGCTGCGAATAAAGCCGGAAGGGCATGATAGCTGTGTGCGTGAATTACATCAAAACTGTGCATTTTAAGATAAAAATAGATCTGCGGGGCAAAATAATACGCATTTCCGGGAGCAAAAGACCTGAACCTGATGACCTTTACCCCATTTATTGTTTCTCTTCTGTTCAGTTTCCCGGTTGGGTCTGTTGTTATGACCTCAACATCATGCCCTGCTTTGACCAGCCTCTCGCTAATCTCTTTTACATGAGTTTCCACTCCCCCAATATCAGGGAAGTAACGGGGGCAGATCTGGGCTATTTTCAAGAACAAACCTCTCTTATATGAGTGCTTATATAGAGCAGTAAAGAGTAATGCATTAGCTTAATATAAAGATAATGTGATAGTTAAAATAGATGGCATCCAGTAGAAACATTTGCATTGTCGGACCTTCCAAGCGTTTTTTAAGTGGCATCAGTTATTATACTATCCGTCTGGCAAATGCAATGTCTGCGGAAAAAAATGTTTCTGTAATTTGCTTTAGACAGCTGTTGCCAACCTTTCTTTTTCCTGGAAAATCTCATGTCGGAAAAGACATTTCAAACCTGAACTTCTCATCCGGAATCCCTGTTTTTGATGGAATGGACTACAATAACCCTCTAACATGGGTTAGAGCATACAGTTTTATTAAAGAACAAAAACCTGATGTCATAATCTTGCAGTGGTGGACCTCGTCGATTGCCCATATGCAGCTCCTGCTAAAGATATTTGCAGGTCTGTTGCATAAACCAAAAATTATTATAGAATTCCATGAAGTTGTTGACCCTTTTGAAGAGTCCATACTTCCGATTCGTTTATATTCAAAAATAACGGGAAAATTGCTTCGCAAAAACCTTGATGCATACATTACCCATTCGGAATCCGATAAACAACTTGTTGCAGAAAGATATGCAATTGACCCTGAAAAAATTCATGTAATTCCGCACGGGCTTTATGACCAGTATGGGGAATTGCTCGACACAAAAGAAGCAAGAAGAAGTCTCTCGATAAACGATGAGTTAGTCATCCTTTCATTTGGTTTAATTCGTAAGTACAAAGGTACTTCCTACCTGATCAGGGCTTTTGAACAGCTCCCTTCTGAGATTCTTGAAAAAAGCAGGCTGCTGATTGTCGGAGAAATCTGGGAAGACCGAAAAGAACTGCTCGACCAGATTAAGGAATCTCCGGCGCACGATAAAATTACGCTTATAGATGAATATGTTCCTGACGATAAAGTAAACCTTTATTTCAGCGCTGCAAATGTGGTGGTTCTGCCCTACCTGAGGGCTTCACAGAGCGGGATTGCCCATATTGCCATGTCTTTTGGAAAACCCGTTGTAGTCTCCGAGGTAGGCGGTTTAAAAGAATCAATGGCTGGGTATGAAGGTACATTTTTTGTTCCTCCAGGGGACATCGAATCTATTCGGAAAGCTATCCTGAACCTTCTGGGGACGAGGAGGTATTATGAAGCTCCGGATCAAAAATGGGATAAAGTTATAAACCGTTACATCGAATTAATACAATCCATTTAATTTTCTTCTTCTGTAGCTCCAGATTAGTTGCATGTATTTCCTGAAGGGATTACTATGAGTTCTCAGGATCGTCCTGCTTTAATGTTAGAATCTAAGATAAAGTCCAGCTTGCCTTATACTCTGGCAGTTGCGATAATTGGTTTTATATCCCTATGGATCAGAATACGCCCCTCTGATTCTGTGTTTTTAGCCAATGGGTTTGTAAAGTTCACGAGCAATGACCCCTTTTATCATATGCGGACCTTAAATGTTCTCCTTGAAAACTACCCTAACAGGATGTTTTTCAACCCCATGACCAACTATCCTAACGGGAGCTACATCCATTTCGGTCCTCTTTATGACCAGATGATGGCCATAACCGCTCTTGTTTTGGGAATAGGCAGTCCCGGTCAGGATCTGGTTAACACTATAGGAGCTTACTTCCCTGCCGTTCTCGGAGCTCTTACTGTCATTCCGGTTTACTACATCGGAAAATATCTAGGCGGTCATAAAACAGGGATACTTGCGGCAATCCTGATAGCTTTTGCACCAGGGCCATTTTTGCAGCGTTCAACGGTTGGCTTTACCGATCATCATGTAGCCGAATCTCTATTCAGTACTCTCTTCATAATGTTTTTCATGCTGGCAATAATTACCGCAAAAGAAAAGAGATTGCGTTTCGAAGATGTATTGAATAAAAATCTCACTGTTATTAAAGAGCCACTTATCTATTCCGTTATTGCCGGTGTCATGTACTCTGCTTACCAGCTTTCGTGGCCTGGAGCTTCTCTTTTCTTGCTTGTTGCTCTGGTTTATGCCGTTATTCAGTATATCCTTGATAACTTCCATCATGAGTCAAGCGATTACCTCGGGTTTACAGGCATTATCGCGTTCCTGGTAAGTGCTATACTCATACTTCCTTTTATCCATCCTGATATGGGTTTTTCAATGTATTATTATACATGGTTCCATGTTACAACTGCAATTGGAGCAGTAGCAGTTTTTGGAGTTTTGAGCTTTATTCAAAGGGAGTTTAAAAGGAAACAATTAAAGGCTTATTATTACCCTCTGGCAGTGCTCGGAATTGGCATTCTTGGGCTTCTTGCAACAAGAATTGCATCTCCATCCATTTATTCTCTTATTATAAACGCCCCACGTACAGTGTTTGGTGTCCTGGAGGGTGGACCATCCACAATTGGTGAAGCCAGTTCTATGTTTTATTTTGACGAAAAATTTACTCTATTAAGGGCCTTTGGATACTTCACAACTTCCGGGTTTTTAGCCTCAGTCCTTGGAATATTTGTTCTCCTCGTTAATGTATTCCGGAAAGCAAAACCCGAAGAATTACTGGTTCTAGTCTGGAGTATTTTAATGTTTCTTGCAATTTACGGCCAGAACCGTTTTGCAAATTACTACTCTATAAATATTTCAATCCTCAGTGCCTATCTTGGGTGTTTGTTGCTTGAAAAGGTAAAATGGGACGAACTCGCTCAGAAGTTCAAATCCAGTGTAAAGTCTCCTGCAGATTTCCCGGGCTTCTTGAAGTTCGTTAAAATAGAGCAGGTTCTTGCAGTCCTGGCTATAGTAGTTGTTCTTATTTATCCTGTATATGGAGCCGCAATGCTATATACACAGGCTACCGGGAGTGATCCTGATAATGCCTGGATTGAAGCGTGCCTGTGGCTCAAATTCTATACTCCCGATCCCGGCATGGATTACAATGCCATTTATGAAGCTCCTGAGGATGGAGAGCTTTTCGATTACCCTGATACTGCATATGGGGTCATGTCGTGGTGGGATTATGGACACTATATTGAAACCATCGGGTACAGAATGCCAAACTCTAATCCTTTCCAGGCCGGAATCGGAGGGCGCAGGGGAAGTATAGACGAAGAAAATCAGCCGGGTTCTTCCACTTTCTTTACTGCCCAATCCGAAGAAGAAGCAACTGCAGTGCTTGAAGCTATTCACCCTGACCCGGATAAAGCCGGAGCGCGGTATATTGTTTCTGATGCGCTGATGGCTACAAGCAAGTTCTATGCAATGACAACCTGGACTCTTGATAAAGAAGGATACTACCAGCCTTACTGGGTAAGTGGCGGGTACCGTTACCTTCGTTCCACACGTTACTTCAACTCCATGGAATCAAGGTTGCATATTCTTGACGGAAGCGGTCTTAAACAGTACCGTCTTGTCCACGAAACCTGGGCTTATCAGACTCAGGAAGAAGTCCTGTACAAACAGGTTTATAATTTGCTTTACGGAAGTAGTATCCCCGAAGTTGATACAGGCTTTGTCAAGATTTTCGAGTACGTTAAGGGTGCAAAAGTCACAGGAACAGCTTCCCCCAATGAGACAGTCAATATAAAGACTACAATTTTAACGGGTCAGGGAAGGACCTTTGATTATTCCCAGTCAACAACTTCCGACTCTGAAGGCAGGTATGAGTTTACCGTGCCTTACTCAACCGAAGGTCCCATCTCAGGGGAAACTCAGTTCGATACTGCTCCTGCAGGTCCCTATGTCATAAGCTATGGGAACACTACCAGGGAAGTAAGGGTCAATGAAGAAGCTGTGTTAAAAGGAGAGGAAGTAAAGGTCTGAACCAGTATGAGGCACAAGGTTAATTCTCTACTGAGTTTTTCTTCTTCCTTTTCTTTTTTATGGCTCTATTACCGGGATTCTTCAAAGTAGTCTGTCACTTTTTTATAAAAATATTCGTTTGTTCCCTTGTTTATCCGCTACTTTGATATACTATTAAAAAAGTTATTTTACAGGTCTAGGGTTTCTCAAAGTGTAATTGTGCATACTGCATATCTTTTAGAAAACGCGTTATTGTCTTTGAGAAGACGGCTTGAAAAAAAGATGACCACTAAAATCCATTGTAGAGGAACCTTTTTTGTTCCTGCAAGATTGGTGAATCCATCCGGGAAGCCATCTGAATAGTTTTACGGCGAGGACATTAAAACCATGTCAGAAATAAAACCGAAACATACATCACGTTTGAGTCTATTTGGTTCTCTTCTCACACAAATTATATATTTACGATAAATATACCTCCTGAAGGGGATTATTATGATTTCTCAGGATCATCCTGCATCAATGTTTAAGTCTAAGATAAAATCCAGCTTGCCTTACGCTCTGGCAGTTGCGATAATTGGTTTTGTATCCCTCTGGATTAGAACACGTCCTTCTGATTCTGTGTTTTTGTCTAATGGGTTTGTAAGGTTTGGGGGTAATGACCCCTGGTACCATATGCGGACCCTGAATGTCCTGCTTGAAAATTATCCCAACAGGGTGTTTTTCAACCCCATGACCAACTATCCTAACGGGAGTTACATCCATTTCGGTCCTCTTTTTGACCAGATGATGGCGATAACCGCTCTGGCCCTGGGAATGGGTAGTCCCGGTCAGGATCTGGTTAACACTATAGGAGCTTACTTCCCTGCCGTTCTCGGAGCCCTTACTGTCATTCCTGTTTACTACATCGGAAAATATCTAGGCGGTCATAAAACAGGGATACTTGCGGCAATCCTTATCGCTTTTGCTCCAGGGCAGTTTTTGTCCCGTTCACTGCTTGGCTTTACGGATCACCACGTAGCCGAATCTCTGTTCAGTACTCTCTTCATAATGTTTTTCATGCTGGCAATAATTACCGCAAAGAAAAAAAATCTACATTTTGAAGATGTATTGAATAAAAATCTCACTGTTGTTAAAGAGCCACTTATCTATTCCGTTATTGCCGGTGTCATGTACTCTGCCTACCAGCTTTCGTGGCCTGGAGCTTCCCTTTTCTTGCTTGTTGCTCTGGTTTATGCCATTATCCAGTATGTCCTTGATAATTTCCACGGTGAGTTGAGCGATTACCTCGGGTTTACAGGCATAATCACATTCCTGGTAAGTGCCATACTCGTACTTCCTTTTGTCCATCCTGATATGGGTTTTTCGCTTTACTATTACTCATGGTTCCATGTTGCAACTGCAATTGGAGCAGTAGCAGGCTTTGGAGTTTTGAGTTTTATTCAAAGGGAGTTTAAAAACAGGAATCTAAAAACCTATTACTATCCTCTGGCAGTGCTCGGAATTGGCATTCTTGGGCTCCTTGCAACAAGAATCGCATCTCCATCCATTTATTCCCTTATTATAAATGCTCCGCATACGGTATTCGGAGTCCAGACAGGTGGACCAGCAACAATTGCTGAAGTGTCTTCGATATTTTACGAGGGCGGGGCTTTTACTCTATCAAGAGTCTTCGGGAACTTCACTGCCTCAGGTTTCTTTGCTTCTTTACTTGGGATGTTTATCCTGACTGCGAACCTGTTCAGAAAACCAAAACCAGAAAAAGTACTGGTTCTGGTCTGGAGTGTTTTAATTTTTCTTACAATATACGGTCAGAACCGTTTTGCATATTATTACTCCATAAATGTGTCAATCCTCAGTGCCTATGTAGGAGGCCTGCTTCTTGAAAAGGTAAAATGGAGCCAGCTCAATGAGAAGTTTAAAACCACTGTAAAGTCTCCTGCAGATTTCCAGGGCTTCTTGAAGTTCGTCAAAATTGAGCAGGTTCTTGCGGTCCTGGCTATAGTAGTTGTTCTCATTTATCCTGTGTACGGAACTGCTATGGAAACTACAACAGGCACAGGCGGCCCTGACGGTACCTGGATAGAAGCCTGTCTGTGGCTTCAATCCTATACTCCTGATCCTGGCATGGATTACAATGCCGTTTATGAGGCTCCTGAGGATGGAGAACTTTTTGATTACCCTGATTCTGCATACGGAGTCATGTCATGGTGGGATTATGGACACTGGATTGAAACTATCGGGCACAGAATGCCCAATGCGAATCCTTTCCAGGCTGGAATCGGAGGGCGAAGAGGAAGCATAGATGAAGAAAATCAACCAGGATCTTCCACTTTCTTTACTGCCCAATCCGAAGAAGAGGCAACTGCAGTGCTCGAAGCTGTCCACCCTGACCCGGATAAAGCCGGAGCGCGTTATATTATCTCAGATGTTGAAATGGCCACAGGCAAATTCTATGCAATGACAGCCTGGACCCTTGATACCGAAGGATACTACCAGCCTTACTGGACAGGTAGCGGCTATCAGTATCTTCCTTCCACACGTTACTTCGATTCAATGGAATCGAGGCTGCACATTCTTGATGGAAACGGTCTTAAGCAGTACCGTCTTGTCCATGAGACCTGGGCGTATCAAACCCAAGGAGAAGTCCTGTACAAACAGGTTTATAACCTTCTTTATGGAGAGAGTATCCCTGAAGTTGATACAGGCTTCGTCAAGATTTTCGAGTACGTTAAGGGTGCAAAAGTCACAGGAACAGCTTCTCCCAATGAGACCGTCAATATAAAGACTACAATTTTAACGGGTCAGGGAAGGACCTTTGATTATTCCCAGTCAACAACCTCTGACTCTGAAGGCAGGTATGAGTTTACCGTACCTTACTCAACCGAAGGTCCTATTTCAGGAGAAACCCGGTTCGATACTGCTCCTGCAGGTCCCTATGTCATAAGCTATGGGAACACTACCAGGGAAGTAAGGGTCAATGAAGAAGCTGTGTTGAAAGGAGAGGAAGTAAAAGTTTGAGTGATGATAAGCAGTTGAGATTAAAGTCGAAACAGCTAAGGTGTGCAGGAAACGCGAACTGCACATCTATTTTTTTTCCCGGGCTTTTCACTTTGTATGATCTTATACCTCAGGAACTCTTTGTCCAGACTCCCACCTTGAGAATACTGACCATTTCACCCTTGCATGCTATATTCTTTCCTGGTCGCAGGTACTCTGTCCTGAAAGTTATCGTCAGCTTTCAAGGAGAAAGCACTATGTAGTTATTAGTCATAACTAGGATAAAAATTATAAACTCCCAGACTGTTAAGTAAAATCTGTTTTTTAATTTCTTTTCACATAAATTATATATTTGATTGCAAAATTTACTCCTAGGGAATTACTATGGATCCTGAAAACCGTCCTGTACCAATGTTTAAGTCTAAGATAAAATCCAGCTTGCCTTATACTCTGGCAGTTGCGATAATTGGTTTTATATCCCTATGGATCAGAATGCGCCCTTATGATTCTGTGTTTTTGTCCAATGGGTTTGTAAAGTTCACGAGCAATGACCCTCTGTACCACATGCGTACCTTAAATCTTCTCCTTGAAAATTATCCCAACAGGGTGTTTTTCAACCCCATGACCAACTATCCTAACGGGAGTTACATCCATTTCGGTCCTCTTTTTGACCAGATGATGGCGATAACCGCTCTGGCCCTGGGAATGGGTAGTCCCGGTCAGGATCTGGTTAACACTATAGGAACTTACTTCCCTGCCGTTCTCGGAGCCCTTACTGTCATTCCTGTTTACTACATCGGAAAATATCTAGGCGGTCATAAAACAGGGATACTTGCGGCAATCCTTATCGCTTTTGCTCCAGGGCAGTTTTTGTCCCGTTCACTGCTTGGCTTTACGGATCACCACGTAGCCGAATCTCTGTTCAGTACTCTCTTCATAATGTTTTTCATGCTGGCAATAATTACCGCAAAGAAAAAAAATCTACATTTTGAAGATGTATTGAATAAAAATCTCACTGTTGTTAAAGAGCCACTTATCTATTCCGTTATTGCCGGTGTCATGTACTCTGCCTACCAGCTTTCGTGGCCTGGAGCTTCTCTTTTCTTGCTTGTTGCTCTGGTTTATGCCGTTATCCAGTATATCCTTGATAACTTCCACCATGAGTCAAGCGATTACCTCGGGTTTACAGGCATTATCACATTCCTGGTAAGTGCCATACTCGTACTTCCTTTTGTCCATCCTGATATGGGTTTTTCGCTTTACTATTACTCATGGTTCCATGTTGCAACTGCGATTGGAGCAGTAGCAGGTTTTGGAGTTTTGAGTTTTATTCAAAGGGAGTTTAAAAACAGGAATCTAAAAACTTACTATTACCCTCTGGCAATTCTCGGAATTGGTGTTCTGGGACTGCTTGCAACAAGAGTTATGTCTCCATCAATTTATTCTCTTATCATAAACGCTCCCCATACAGTGTTTGGAGTCCAGACAGGTGGACCAGCAACAATCGGTGAAGCCAGTTCTATGTTTTATTATGATGGAAAGTTCACTTTATTGAGGGCTTTTTCAAACTTCACAGTCTCTGGGTTTTTTGTCTCAATCCTTGGAATGTTTGTCCTCTTGGTTAGTGTGTTCCGGAAAGCAAAACCCGAAGAATTACTGGTTCTAATCTGGAGCATTTTAATGCTTTTTGCAATTTACGGTCAGAACCGTTTTGCTTATTACTACTCCATCAATGTGTCAATTCTCAGTGCCTATGTAGGAGGTCTGCTTCTTGACAAGGTTAAATGGAGTCAGCTCAGTGAGAAGTTTAAAACCACTGTAAAGTCTCCTTCAGATCTCCAGGGCTTCCTGAAGTTCGTCAAAGTAGAGCAGGTTCTTGCGGTACTGGCTATAGCAGTTATTCTTATTTA